>DATHSW010000229.1:0-13493 GCA_035463855.1 Candidatus Deferrimicrobiaceae bacterium
GCGGGTGTCAGGGGCGGAAGCCGCCGGCGGGGGCGGTCGTGCGGGCGAAGGCCCGGACGATGTCCGTCTCGGTGATGATGCCGATCAGGCGGCCGTCGTCGAGGACGGGCAGGGCGCCGATCCGGTGCTCCAGCATGAGCCGGGCGCCCTCCCGGGCGGGGGCGTCCGGACCGATCGTGATCACCGAGCGGGTCATGATCTCGGCGACCGTGAGCTTGTTGAGCAGGTAGGTGATCTCCCCCGCCGACAGGCTGGTGGCCCGGGACGGGAGGTTGAGCCGGATGTCGCGGTCGGTGACGATGCCGGCCAGGGTTCCGCCCGGGCCCGTCACCGGCAGGTGCCGGATCTTCTCGCTGGCCAGGAGGGCTCGGGCCTGCTCGACCGGGGTCTCGGGACGCACCGTGACCAGGCCACCGGTCATCAGCTCCCGAATCGTCATGGCCTCCTCCGCGAACGGTTTTCACCAACTCGTGCTAGCAGACCGATCGCAAGCAGCGTGCCGGATGCGGGGCGGGCCGATATCGCGTGTTTTCGCGGGCTTTCGGGGGGCCCGCCGCAGGCGGGATGGGGAGGGTCCGCCCCAGTGGGGCGGTCTGGCGTCGCTTGCTCCCCCTCACCCGGCCCTGAGGGCCGGGCGGAGGGCGGCGGCTACCTAGCGCTTCCGCGCGGCGCGGGCGGCCTCGAGCTGACCCTGGCGCGCATAGTCGATGGTCTCGCCGAGGATGCGCGCCATCTCCTGCGACGCGTGGAACCCCATCGAGTTCTCGGCGGCCACGAAGTCGAGCCGCCACTGCGCCTTGCGGTGGAGATCCGCGGCCGCCTGAAGCTCGGCCTCGGGCACGCCGGCCTTCTTCGCGGCCACGATCGCGTCCAGCATGTCGGTCGTCGCCTTCGCGGCGCGCTGCAGCAGCGCCTGATGACGATCCTGGATGCTCAGGACGCGCCCGTGGAGCTCCGCCTCGGCGACGGCGTGGCACGTCTGGCAGGCGCGGCTGATGTTGAGCAGTGGGCTGCGCACCCAGTGGTCGCTCACCTTGAGCGCGCCGACGCGCTGGTAGGGCATGTGGCAGTCCGCGCAGGCGACGCCGGCGCGGGCGTGCACGCCCTGGCTCCACACCTCGAACTCCGGGTGCTGCGCCTTCAGCACCTTGTTCCCGGTCTCGGCGTGCACCCAGTCCGAGAAGCCCTCCGCGTCGTAGTAGGCCTCGATCTCCTCGACGCGCACGCCGTTGGCCCAGGGGTAGGTCACGACCTTGCCCGGGCCCTTGAAGTAGTACTCGACGTGGCACTGCCCGCAGACGAAGGAGCGCATCTCCTGCCGGGAGGCGTCGCGGTTGGGATCGTAGTCGGCGATGCCCTGCCGGGCCTTGAGCGCCTTGATGCCGGCGATGAAGCCCGGGCGCGTGACCCGCACGCCCATCGTCTTGGGGTCGTGGCAGTCCACGCACGAGATCGGATGCTGGACCAGGAGCTGACCCGCGTCGTCCCGCAGGTTGCGCGCGTCCGGATACGGCATGCCGGAGACGATCTCGAAGCCCTTGGTGACGTCGCCCTTCCCGGCGTGGCGGTACAGAGCAAGATTGGAGGCGTGGCAGTGCAGGCACGCGCCCGGCTGCTTGCGCTCGGTGACGCGCTTCGTCTGCTCCTGGTCGAAGAGCGCGAAGGCGTGGCCGCGCCGGTCCCGGTAGTCGAGCGCGAAGGCGTAGCCCGCGAAGATCCGCTTGAGCCACGGGTCCCGATCGAGCTTCTGCTCGGCGGGCCCCGCGTCGCTCGCCCCGGGCCCGCGGCCGCCGTACTTGGTGGTGGTGGGCAGGGCGGTCTTGAGATAGCTGTCGTATTCGTGAGGCCAGTTCTGGCCCCACGGCTTCGGGTCCATCGTCTCCTCGGTCACCTCCACCACGCGCACGAAGGGCTGGCGGGCCTCCTGCTGGCGCTCGAAGATGTTGGTGAGGAGCGCCAGGAGCAGCACGGTCAGGCCCGCGATCCCGCTCCCGCCCAGGATGACGAGGAGCCAGGCGCGCGCGCTTCCGCTCGAATCCTTCAGGGACATGGAGTCCTCCTCGCTCGGTCCGCTCAGCCGCCGGCCCCGTGGCCGGCGCCCGCGTGGCAATGCAGGCAGTCGAGCTCCTGCCGCGCCGGGGTGACCGCCACCGCGTGGACGAAGTCGGCGTGGCAGCGCAGGCAGTTGGCCCGCACGATCTGCCGGTCCCGCGGGGTGATCTCGATGGGCTCCTTGAAGTTCTGCAGCGTGAACGCCACCGAGTGGCGGAACCCGTGGTCGGCCTTGGCCACCCACTTGGCGAGACCCCGGTCCGGCAGATGGCACTCCACGCAGACCGCGATATGGCGATGGCCGCTCTTGAGCCAGGCCTCGTACTGCTGGCTCATGATGTGGCAGTTGACGCACGCGCGCGGATCGGTCGAGAGATACGAGAAGCCCTTGGCGTAGACGAACGTGAAGGCGCCGATCCCGACGGGGACCCCGAGCAGGCACGAGAGCACGACCGCGAGCCCGAGCGGATTCATCGCGCGCGCATCAAACTAGCACACCGTGGCCCCGGCCCGGCGGATCAGCGCCGTCGCCCCGCCGATGCGCTCGACGAGGCCCGCCCGGGCGGCCGCGCCGCCGGTCAGGGGCCGATCAGGCTCTCCGTCGCGCCGCGGGCGGAACCGCCGTCGGGCCGCCCGTGAGCCACACGAACCCGCGCAGGATGTCGGCCTCGGTGACGATGCCGACCAGCCGGCCGGTGTCCATCACCGGCAGCGCGCCGATCGCGTGATCCAGCATGAGCACCGCCGCGTCCCGCGCCTCGCGGTCCGGCCCGATCGTGATCACCGCGCGGGTCATGACCTCGCCCACCGTGAGCTTGGTCAGCAGGTGGTTGATCTCCCACACCGAGAGGCTCGTGGCCTGAGACGGCAGGTTGAGCCGGATGTCCCGATCGGTCACGATCCCGACCAGCCGGGCGTCGTCCTCGGTGACGAGCAGATGGCGGATCCGCTCCTTGAGCATCAGCTGGCGCGCCTCCAGCACCGGGGTGCCGGGACGCGCGGTGATCAGGTTGCCCCCGGTCATCAGCTCCCCGACTTTCATGAGTGGGCTCCTTTTCTCCCGGCCCGAGCCGGGGCGGTCATACCGGCAGTCCCCGGTGCCCCGGGCGCTCGGCCCCCCGCTTCTGCTCGAGCGCTTCGCCCCGGATGCGCGCCCGGCAGCCCTCGCAGATGAGATCCTCGCCCGCTTTGCCGCATACCAGGCAAGGCCGCGGGGAGGCGACCGCGGCGGGCGGTGCGGCGGGCGCGGCACTGCGCTCGGCGATGACCGAGGCCGGCACGGTCAGCACGAGGCAGGGCGCCAGGCGGACCACCGTCTCGGCCACGCTGCCGAGGATCGCGTGGGTGATCCCGGTGCGCCCGTGGGTGCCCACCACGATGAGGTCGATGCGCTTGTCGCGCGCGTAGTCGACGATGTTCCGGCCCGCCCACCCGCTGAGCAGCGTCGTCTCCACGCGGAGCCCGTCGGCGAGACTCCGGGCCGCCTGCCCGAGGTGCTCGGCGGGCAGCGACGGATCGGTGACCGGGGGCACCACGTGGAGCACGTGCAGGCGCGCGCCCGTCTGCAGGGCCATCTCCCGCGCGACGCGCCCCGCCGCCTCCGACGCGGGCGAGAAATCGGTCGGGAACAGGATCTCATTCAGTCTCATGGCCGACGTCCTCCTGGACTGCCGCTCATTTGACGATCAGCACTTCCACCGGCGCGTGCTTCAGCGCCGCCTCGGCGACGCTCCCCAGCAGGAAGTGGGTCACCGCGCCGGCGCCCCGCGCGCCCAGCACCAGCACGTCGGCCCGCTCCGCGCGGACCGCCGCGAGCAGCTCGGCGAGCGGGACGCCGGTGCGCACGACCGCGCGCGCCCGCCAGCCGGCCTGCGCGAGCGCGGCCGCGGTGGCCTCGACCTGGCGGCGGGCCGCCGCCACCAGATTCCGGTTCGCCGCCGCCGCCTGCCCCGCGATCTGTGCCCGCATCGCCCCCGGGACGAGCGGCATCGAGGGCACCCGCACCGGCTCGACGACGCGCACGACCGTCACGCGGCCGCCGCGAGGGGGCTGGAGGCGCTGCAGGAAGGCGGCCGCGCGGCGGGAGTGCGCGGACCCGTCCATCCCCAGCACGACACGACGAAAGCCCATCCGAGCCGCCATGTCCCGGTTACCTCATGCCCCGCGGGCGGCTCTTGCCCGCGTCGAGCCCGGCGCGGCGCCGGACCTCGACCCGCGTCACGGCCGTCGCCTCCGTCCGCTTCTTCGACTTCTTGTTCTTGCCGAGACTCTTCCGGATGCCCATCCCCGCCTCCTATCGGCTGAGGCGGGCCCGCGCGTCCACCGCCACCGCGGCGTCGGGCCCGACCGTCAAGGGGTTGATCTCGATCTCCCTGATCTCGGGGAGATCCACCAGGAGCTGCGAGAAGCGCCCGACGATCGCGGCGAGCGCGTCACGGTCCACCGGCGGCTCGCCGCGCGTGCCGCGAAGCAACGGCGCCATCTTGAGCTCGTCGAGCATCACCAAGGCCTCGGCCGAGGATACCGGAGCGAGGCGCGCTGCGGTATCCGCGAAAACTTCGACGTAGATCCCCCCGAGCCCGACCATCACGAGCGGCCCGAACTGGTCGTCCCGGACCCCGCCCAGCAAGACCTCCTTGCCCGCGGGTGCCATGGCTTCGACCAGGAGGCCCCGGATCACCGCCTCCGGCCGCTCCGTCGCGACCCGCCCGAGGATGGCGGCGGCGGCTTCGCGCACGGCGCGAGGGTGCCGCAGCCCCAGGGCCACCCCGCCCACCTCCGTCTTGTGCGTGATGTCGGGCGACACGATCTTGAGCGCCACCGGGAAGCCGATCCGCTCCGCCGCGGCCGCGGCGTCCTCGGCGCTCTCCGCGACGCGGGCGGCGAGGCGCGGGATGCCGTAGGCATCGAGCAGCGGCGCCAGGTCCGGCATACCGAGCTGCCCGCCCGCGATGGGCCCCAGCCCGGCCAGCCAGGCGCGCGAGCGAGCCGGATCGACCGCGCGCGCCGGTGGGGCGGCCACCGCGGCCCGCAGCGAAGCGAGGCGTACCATGCCGGCCAAGGTCTTCACCGCCGGCTCCGGGAACGCGTAGCAGGGAATCCCGGCCTCCTCGAGGGCCCGCACTCCCGGCGCCACGCGCGCGCCGCCCACGAACGCGGCCACGACCGGGATCGGCCAGCCGCGCGTCGCGCCCGCGACCGTGCGGGCGACGCTGGCGGCGTCGGTCGCCGCCTGCGGAGTGAGGAGCACCAGCATCGCGTCGGCGCTGTCGCTGCCGAGGGTGTGCAGCGCGTGGCTGTAGCGGCGCGCGTCGGCGTCCCCCACGAGGTCCACCGGGTTGCCGAGCCCGGCGGTGACCGGCAGGCCCTCGGCCAGCCGCTGCCGGACGGGCTCGGCGGGCGGGTCCATCGTGAGGCCGTTCGCCCGCGCCGCGTCCGTGGCCACGATACCGAGGCCGCCGCCGTTGGTGATCACGATCAGGCGGCGCCCGCGCGGGAGGGGCTGGCTGGCCAGGCCGCGGGCGACGTCGAACAGCTCCTCCACCGTGTCCACCCGCAGGGCGCCCGCCTGGCGGGCGGCCGCGTCGAAGGCCCGGTCCGAGCCCGCGAGGGCACCGGTATGAGAGGACACCGCCCGCGCTCCCTCCGGGGAGCGGCCGGCCTTGAGGAGCACGACCGGCTTCACCGCGGCGGCCCGGCGCAGCGCGCCGAGGAAGCGATGCCCGTCCGCGACGCCTTCGAGGTAGCAGGCGATCACGCGGGTCTCCGGATCGGCGGCCACCGCGTCGAGCAGGTCGCTCTCGTTGAGGTCGGCCTGGTTGCCGAGGGACGCGAAGAGCGAGAAGCCGAGCCGGCGATCCCGCGCCCAGTCCAGGATCGCCACCGCCAGCGCCCCCGAGTGGGTGACGAAGGCGATGCCGCCCGGCTCGGGCATCCCGGGCGCGAAGGTCACGTTGAGCCGGCGCGCGGGACGGATCCAGCCGAGGCAATTGGGCCCGAGCACCCGGATCGGCTGGTCGCGCAGCCACTCCCGCAGCTCGGCCTCCCGCCGCACCCCTTCCCCACCGGTCTCCCGGAAGCCGGCGGAGATCACCACCGCGCCCCCGACCCTCTTGGCCGCGCACTGCTTGAGCACGGGCAGGACGTCCGCGGCCGGGACCGCGATCACGGCCAGATCCACGGCCCCTTCGATGTCGAGCAGCGTGCGCACCGCGGGCAGCCCCTGTACCGAGTCCGCGCGGGAGTTGACCGGGATGATGCGGCCACGGAAGCCCGCCGAGCGCAGGTTGGCCACGACGGCGCCGCCGACCTTGAAGGGATCGCGGGATGCGCCGACCACCGCCACGCTGGCGGGATCGAGGAAGGAGGCGAGCGAGCTCACGCGGCCGAGCCTTCGGCGATCGCGAGCAGCGCCTCGAGCGCGTCGGGCACCGTGAAGATCCCCACGATCCGCTCGCCTTGCCGGACGGGCAGGGCGCCGATCCGCTGCTCGAGCAGCAGCCGCGCCGCCGTGACCAGGAGCGTCTCGGGCGCCACGCACGTCGGGCCCTCGCTCATGATGGACCGCACGGGCCCGGCGAGGAGCGGAGAGTCCAGATCGCCCATGACGAGCCGCCGCAGGTCCCGGCTGGAGAGGATGCCGGTCAGCACCGGGCCGTCGAGGACGAGGAGGTGGCGCACCCCGGCGCCCTGCATGAGCGCCACCGCGTCCCGGATCGGCGTGTCTTCGGCGACCGCCATCGGCGCCTTGCTCATCCAGTCGCCGACCGATCCACCCGGTCCCTTCGCCTCGAGCGGCATCGCGGGCGACTCAGGCCGGCTCGCGAACCGTGAGCACCGGGCACGACGCCAGCCGCACCACGCGATCGGCCACGCTGCCGAGGAGCGCGCGGTTGATCCCGCCCCGGCCGTGGGTGCCGATGACGATGAGGTCGGCCCGCTCGTCCTGGGCCAGCGCCACGATCTCCTGGTGAGGCACGCCGCTGCGGAGCGCGGGTCGCGCGCTGAGCCCCTCCCCCCGCGCCTTGCCCACCCAGTCCTCCAGGGCCGCTTCGGCCCACTTGCGGGCGCCTTCCCGCACCTTGCGGGCGTTCTCGACGTTGAGGACGCCTTCCGCGTACAGCGGCACCTCCGTCAGCACGTGGGTCAGGACGAGCTCGCTGCCCGGGGCCGCCGCGACGCGCTTGGCCAGGGCCCAGGCTTCTTGCGAGCAGTCGGAGAAGTCTGTCGGCACCACGATGCGGTGGAACATGGTAACGCCTCCTGTCTCGAGTGTCTCGTCCGCCCGTTCGCCCCGCAGATCTGCAACGGGGGTGCCACCAGGAACCATCATGAATTCAAGCTGTTGCGTCGCGGGATCCGGCGGCCCCGCGGGCAGCCGCGCCCCGGTGTGGCGGGCGCGCCCCAGGGCTCGCTTGAAGCCCGCAAAGACTTGGCCCACAATTCGTCCGGCATGAATCTCCGCGCTGGCGGCGTGATCCGGTGGCTGACCCGCTACCGGGTGGGCCTCGCCTTCTCGCTGGTCGCCGGCCTGTTGCTGGCCATCGGGATCCTCGCCTTCAGCGCGCGCAACCTGGTCCAGCGGCAGGAGACGGTACTCCACATCACGCTCGTGCTCACCGAGCTCGACGGCGTGCTGTCGGCCGTGGTGGACGCCGAGGCGGCCCAGCGCGACCTCCTCATGACCGGGGACCGGCGGTACCTGGCATCCTACGTCGAACGCCTCGGTCCCGTCGATGATCGGTTCAAGGCGCTCCGCGCCCTGACCGCGGACGACGCGCGGCGACAGCAGCAGGTGGACACCCTCGAGCAGCTGGTCGCCGGCCGCCTCGCCGAGCTGCGGGAGACGGAGCGCCTCCGCCGGGAGCGCGGCATCGAGGAGGCCCGTCGGCATGTTCGAACCGGCCGCGGCCTGTTCCAGACGGACCAGATCTGGACCATGGTCACCGCGCTGAAGGCCGAGGAGCGGCGGCAGCTCACCGACGAGTCGGCCCGTCTTGCCACGGAGGCCCTCCGGGTTTTCCTCGTTCTGACCGCGCTGGCCGGCGCGGCCGTCCTGGTCCTCGCGCTTCTGGTCGTCGAGAGCCGGCGGCGCGCGGGAGAGATCCGGGCCACCCGCGACGTCCTGCAGAACCAGGTGGCGGAGCACGAGAAGACGAGCGCGCTGCTCGCCTCCATCGTGCAGTCGTCCGACGCCGCGATCATCGGGCTGGGGCTCGACGGGCGCGTGCTCACCTGGAATGCGGGCGCCGAGCGGCTCTACGGGTACCGGCAGGAGGAGATCCGGGATCGACCGGTCGACGCGCTCTGTCCGGGTCCGCAGCCGCACGAGGTCACCGCCGGCCTCGACCTCGTCTTGCGGGGGCAGGCGGTCGAGCGGCTCGAGTGCGAGCAGATGACGCGGGAGGGCCGGCGGCTAGACGTCTTCATGACTCTCTCGCCGATCCGCGACGTCACCGGCGCCGTCGTCGGAGCCTCCATCGTGGCCCGCGACATCACCGCGCGCAAGATGGCCGAGGAAGCGCTGCGCCGCAGCGAGGCCACGTCCCGCGCGTTCCTCGAATCCGTGTCCGAGAGCATCGTGGTCGCGGATGCGGAGGGTCGCATCTTGCTGGTCAACGCCCGGACCGAGAAGCTGTTCGGCTACGCGCGCGCCGAGCTGATCGGGCAGCTGGTCGAGATGCTGATCCCGGCCGCGCTCCGGGCCCGCCACGTCGCCCACCGCGCCAGCTACATGGCGGCGCCACGGACCCGCTCGATGGGCCAGGGCCTCGATCTGGCCGGGCTCAAGAAGGACGGCACCGAGTTCCCGGTCGAGGTGAGCCTGAGCTACGTGGAGACCGACGAAGGCATCCGCGCCATCGCCTTCCTGACCGACATCAGCGAGCGGGTGGCGTTCCAGAAGGCCGCCCGCCAGGCCGACAAGCTGGCCGCGCTGGGCACGCTCTCGGCCGGCATCGCTCACGAGATCAACAATCCCATCGGGATCATCACGTCCCGCGTGGAGGTCATGATGCTCGAGGCCGAGGAGGAGGGGCTGCCCGCCGAGATGCACAAGGATCTCGAGGTCATCCTCCGGCACGCCCGGCGCGTGGCCGTGATCACGCAGGGGCTCCTGTCCTTCGCCCGCCAGTCGTCCGGGACCCGCGGACCCGTGAACCTGAACCGGGTGGCGGAGGAGATCGCCCAGCTCGCCCGCAAGGACATGAGCCGGGCGCGGGTCGAGGTCATCATGAAGCTGGACGACACCCTGCCCCCCATCGTCGCCGAGGCCAACGCGATCAGTCAGGTGCTGCTCAACCTGCTCACCAACGCCCGGAGCGCCATGCCCGAGGGGGGCGAGATCACGATCGAGACCAGCCATCTCGCCGCCGCCCGGTCGGTCCGCCTCGCGGTCCGAGACACCGGCTCCGGGATCGCCCCCGAGATCCTGCCGAAGATCTTCGACCCGTTCTACACCACGAAGCCGGAGGGCACCGGGCTCGGCCTGGCGATCAGCCACAGCATCGTGCACGATCACCACGGGACGATGGACGTCCGCTCCGAGGTCGGCAAGGGGAGCACCTTCACCCTCACCTTCCCGATCGAGGCCGCTCGCAGGGACTGACCTCGCGGTCAGCCCTCGGTGTCCTTCTCCTCGGCCCGCTCGCGGCGCAGGACCCAGGCGCGGAAGAGCAGGCTCCCGGCCAGCCAGATCGCGAGCACCGCGAGCGGCACCGCCACCGCCCAGGGCCAGAGCAGCGCCACCAGGCCCAGCACCAGGAGTGCCACGCCCGCCGCCCCCATGATCCGGGCCTCGGCCGGCCCCAGCACGCGGCGGCCCGTCATGGCGGCCCCCACCGCGCTGCCGATGCTCACCGCCCCCGCCGCGGCCCGGCCTGCGCTGCCCGGACGCCGGGCGGGAAGCCTGGGCACCTCCGCGGTCCGCACGACACGCGCCCGACGCGTGAGCGTGATCTCGGTGGCGCGGCCGAGATCGTCGAGATACATGTCCTCCATCCGGCCGGCGAAGCCCTCGTCCTCCACCGCCACGTCCAGCTCCCAGTTGCCGATCCACGACTGGAGATTGAGATTGGTCGAGCCCACCCGCGCCCAGCGCCCGTCCGCGACCGCGGTCTTGGCGTGCAGCATCGGGCCGTTCCACTCGTAGACCCGCACGCCCCCCTCGAGGAGCGGGCGATACCCCGCCCGCGAGAGGCCGCGCAGGACCCAGATGTCGCTCGCGCCGGGCACCAGCAGGCGCACGTCCACGCCGTCGCGGGCCGCCGCGCGGAGGGACTGCACGTAGGCCGTCGTGCCGACGAAGTAGGCGTCGGTGAGCCAGAGGGTCTGCCGCGCGGCGGCCGCGATCAGCTGGTCCAGCCGGTAGAGCTCGGCGGTGCCGGGCATGCCCGCGATGACGCGCACCGCGACGTCGCCCGCCGGCGGCAGCGACTCCCGGGCGGGCAGCTCCGCGTCGGCGATCGGCGCGCCGGCCAGGGCCCACATCCGGGCGAACGCCCACTCCAGATCCGCGACCGCGGGCCCGCGCACCGCGATGCCGGTGTCGCGCCAGGGCTCGATGCCGCGGGCCGGATCGCCGACCCAGGCGTGGCCCACGCAGAGCCCGGTGACGAAGGCGACGCGCCCGTCCACCGCCAGCATCTTGCGATGGTCGCGGGAAACCCACGCGAACGGGCTCGATAGGCCGGGGGGATTGAAGCAGCGGACCTCGATGCCGCCCTCGCGGAGATCACGCCAGAATCTCCTGGACGTCTTGCCCACCGCGCCGAGCCAGTCGTAGATGACCCGTACCCGCACGCCCTCGGCGGCCTTGGCCTTCAAGGCGCGGGCGAACTCCTGCCCGGCTTCGTCGTCGTGGATGATGTAGCTCTCGAAGTGGACGGTGCGGCGGGCGCCGGCGATCGCCTCCAGCCAGGCCGGATAGTTCTCGCCCGCGTCCCGGAGCAGCCGCACCTCGTTGCCGGGCACCAGCGGCGTTCCCGCGGCGCGGGCGAACGCCTCCTCGATCACCGCGAACGCGGGCCGCGCCTGATTCGAGACGACCTCCGCCATGGGCCGATTATGCTACAGGCGGACATGGTGCCGGCCAGCCCATGAGCGCACCGGAACGCGAGAGCCACGGCGAGTCCCCCGCGGCGCGACTGGATGCCTTGCTCCCACCGGAGATGGCGGAGCGCGCGGAGGAGATCGGGGTCCGCAAGGCCGCCCTGGATGGGCCGCGCCTCTTCGCCCTCGCCGTCCTGGCCGGGGCGTTCATCGCCCTCGGCGGCGTGTTCGCCACCACCGCCCTGGCCGGCACCGGCGCGTCCCCTTGGGGCCCGGTCCGGGTGCTCGCGGGCGCGGCCTTCAGCCTCGGGCTGATCCTCGTCGTGGTGGGCGGCGCCGAGCTCTTCACCGGCAACAACCTCGTCGTGATGGCGTGGGCCAGCCGCCGGGTGAGCACCACCGCCCTGCTGCGGAGCTGGGCCGTCGTCTTCGCGGGCAACTTCGTGGGCGCGACCGCCACCGCGCTCGCGGTGTGTCTGGCGGGAACTCATCGCGGCGGCGAGGGCGCCTTCGGGCTTGCCGCCTTCGCCATCGCTCACGCCAAGCTCCAGCCGGGCTTTCTCGAGGCCGTCGTCCTCGGCGTCCTGGGCAACGCCCTCGTCTGCCTGGCGGTCTGGCTCAGCTACAGCGCGCGGACGACCGCGGACCGGATCCTCGCGGTCGTGCCCCCGATCAGCACCTTCGTGGCCGCCGGCTTCGAGCACTCGATCGCGAACATGTACTTCGTGCCCTACGCGATGCTCGTCGCCGCCTTCGACCCGGACTTCGTGGCCACCCGAGGGCTCGGACCCCAGGCACAGGCGCTCGCGTGGGTCGCATTTTTCGGTCGCAACCTGCTGCCGGTCACGATCGGCAACATCGTGGGAGGCTCGGTCCTGGTGGGCGCCGTCTACTGGTTCGTGTACCTCCGTCCCCGCGGCCCGGCCCGATAGCGGCCGGCCGATCAGGGCCCGGCGAGGTACTCCGAGGCCGGGGCCCGATGTGATGTGGTAGCATCCACTCGCCCCCTGAGCTTGGCCTGGTCCAATCCCGAGCGCGTCCCATCGCGACCATGCGAATACGAGCGATCGTCCTGCTGGCCTTCGCCGCCACGGTGGGCTTCGCCGCCGCGGCGCCCGCGGCGGAGCCGCGCTTGGTGGTGTACATCGTACCGATCGAAGGCATGATCGACCTGGGCCTGGCGCCCTTCGTCGAGCGCGTGCTCGACGAGGCCGCCGCCGGTGGAGCGGCCGCGGTCATCCTGGAGATCAACACCTTCGGCGGGCGGGTGGACGCCGCGGTGCTGATCCGCGACGCGCTGCTGCGGGCCCGGGTCCGCACGGTGGCCTTCGTGAACAAGCGCGCCATCTCCGCAGGAGCCCTGATCAGCCTGGCCGCCACGACCATCGTGATGGCGGAGGGCGGCACCATCGGCGCCGCCACGCCGGTCGAGATGGGGGAGCCGGGCGGAGCCGCCAAGCCGGTGGCCGAGAAGACGGTGTCCTACGTGCGCAAGGAGTTCCGCGCCACCGCGGAGAGCCGGGGACGCCCGCCGCTCGTGGCCGAAGCCATGGTGGATGCCGACGTGGAGATCCCTGGTCTGATCGAAAAGGGCAAGCTCCTCACGCTCACGACCGAGGAAGCGCTCAAGCACAAGCTCGCCGACCTCCGCGCCGACAGCCTCGAGGCCGTGCTCGAGCGGCTCGAGCTGGCGGGGGCGGAGATCCGCCGGGCCACTCCCACCTGGGCGGAGACGGCCCTGCGCTTCCTGACCCATCCGGTGGTCAGCTCGCTGCTGATGACGATCGGCATCCTCGGCATCATCGTGGAGCTCCGGACCCCGGGCTTCGGCGTGCCGGGGGCGGTGGGCATCGCGAGCATCGCCCTGTTCTTCTGGGGTCACTGGCTGGTGCGGCTCGTCGGCTGGGAGGAGCTGCTCCTGGTGGGCGCCGGTGTCATTCTCCTCGCCATCGAGCTCTTCGTGACGCCCGGCTTCGGGGTCACGGGGGTCCTCGGCCTGGCTGCGCTTCTCGGGGGTCTGGGGCTGAGCCTCGTCGGCGCCGGGGCCACGTGGGCGGTCATCCTCGGCGCCATCGGGCGTGTCGCGGTGTCGCTGCTGCTGGCGATCGGGGTGTCGCTGATCCTGCTCCGCTTCCTCCCGCGCCTGCCGATCGGGCGGCGCCTCGTCCTCGAGACCGAGCTGACGGCCCGGGCGGGCTTTTCGTCCGCTCCGGAGACAGACCGCGCGTGGCTCGGCAAGCGCGGCATGGCGGCGTCCCCGCTGCGGCCGGCCGGGATCGCCGACATCGAAGGCGAGCGGGTGGATGTGGTCTCCGACGGGGAATTCATCGATGCGGGAAACCCGATAACGGTCGTCCGGGTGGACGGCAACCGAATCGTCGTGCGGCGACTTC
>DATHSW010000230.1:0-2573 GCA_035463855.1 Candidatus Deferrimicrobiaceae bacterium
GGAGGCGGGAGAGACCGACGCGGCCCGCCCGCGCGGGCTGATCTCGCACCACCTGCATTCGGACGGCACCGCGCTGGATGCCCTGTCCGGGGAGCTGTGGGGCTCGTCCACGTTCCCGCCCGTGTCCAAGAAGAAGATCGACGACGGCCGCGCGCGCCCGCGCATGAACGGCCGCGCGGTCTTCGTGAACGCGGTGCGGCGGGTCCGGGAGGTCGTCCAGGAGTGCCTCGACGCCAACCGGCTCACCCCGCTGGACGTGGATCGCTACATCTTCCACCAGGCCAACCTCCGCATCATCGAGGCGTCCACCGCGCACTTCCAGATCCCGCCCGAGCGGTGCTTCAACAACCTGCACCGCTACGGCAACACGGCGGCCGCGTCCGTTCCCATCTGCCTCCACGAGGCGCTGTCCGAGGGCCGCATCAAGGACGGCGACCTCGTCATGCTGGTGGCCTTCGGCACCGGCTTCTCGTGGGGGGCCACCCTCCTGCGCTGGTGAGCCCTCCCAGCGGTCTCCGCGGCTGGCTCGAGCGTGTCGGCTGGAGCCGGCCACCCGAGCGACGGGCCCTGATCCTGGCCGGCGGCGGGGTCATCGGCGGCATGTACGAAGTCGGGGCCCTCGCCGCGCTCGACGAGACGCTGCCCGGCTTCCGCGCCAACGACTTCGATCTCTACGTCGGCTCGAGCGCCGGCTCGGTGGTCGCCGCGCTCATGGCCAACGGGGTGCGCCCCCGCGAGCTGTACGCGATCCTGGACGAGGAGCGCGACGATCCGCTCAACTTCAACCGCGGCGCGGTCTACCACAAGGGCTCCTTCACGGGCGCGACGCGCAACCTGGCCCAGTTCATGTGGGCCGTCGGGAAGCGCGCGCTCATGGACTTCCGGCTCGAGTGGCCGGATCTGCTGGCGCGCAGCGGCGGCGACATGCCGGCCGGGTTCTTCTCGCTCGCGCCGCTCGAGGCCTACATGCGCGAGGCCTTCCTGGCCAAGGGACTCTCGAACAGCTTCACCGGCACGCCCCGGCCGCTGCTCGTCGCCGCGATCGCGCTCGACCGGGCCGAGCGGGTGGTCTTCGGCCAGGGCGATTTCATGGAGGTGCCGATCTCCCAGGCGATCGCGGCCTCCTCGGCGATCCCCGGCTTCTTCGAGCCCTATCGGATCCGGGACCGCGACTACGTGGACGGCGACGTGGGCTACACGGGCCACGCCGACCTGGCGGTGGACGCGGGCGCGTCCGTGCTGGTGGCGGTCAACCCGGCGGTCCCGCTGAGCCTGAGCGAGCCGGACGGGCCCGCGATCCGGCGGGGCGGCCTCTACGCGATCATGGAGCAGGCGGGTCACATCTCCAGCCTCAACCTGTTCAATCTCGGGCTCCGCGAGGTCAAGCTGCTGCATCCCGAGGTGGAGCTCCTGGTGATCCAGCCGGAGCCCAGGCCGTCCCCGCTGGTGGGGCCGTCCATGGGATTCGAGGCCAGCCGCGCGGCGCTCCGTTACGGGTACCGCACCGTGAAGGACTGGCTCGCCGGGCCGGGGACGGCGGCGGCGGCCCGGTTCGCGCTCCCGCGCCCCTGACCGCTTCGGGCCGCGCGGACGTCCGCGACGGTGATCATAGCCGGGCAGTCAGAACGGCAGCTCCGGCTCGGCGCGGCCCGGGGACATGAAGCCCACCGGCATGAGGGCGGTGGAGCGGGCCCAGCCCACGCGGCCCCGCCAATCCACGAGGATGAGCCCGCCCTGGCCGCCGCCCTCCTCGACCAGCACGCTCAGGGCGACCTCGCAGGCGTGCGCCGGATCGGCGACGCTCTTCAGGATGTCGAGCGCCCGGCGCGCCAGCGTGACGCGGATGATGGCCTCGCCGTCGCCGGTGCAGGAGACCCCACCGAGCGTGCTCTCGGCGTACGTGCCGCACCCGATCAGGGCGCTGTCGCCCACGCGGCCCGGGAGCTTGCCCGCCGTCCCGCCGGTGGAGGTGGCCGCCGCGATGGTGCCGAGGCGGTCGAGCGCCACCGCGCCCACCGTGCCCGCCTGGAGGGCGGCCAGCCGCCGGCGCTGATGCTCGGTGACGAGCTCGGCGGGATCGCAGAGCGGCACGCCGAGGGCCTGAGCGCGCGCGAGGGCGCCGGGCCCCGCGAAGAGCGAATGCCGGCCGGCTTCGAGGATGCGGCGGGCGAGCGTGATCGGATTGCGGACGCCCGAAACCGCGCCCACCGCGCCGTTCCGGAGCCGGTCGCCTTCCATGATGGAGGCGTCGGTCTCGACGGTGCCGGTCGAGGTCAGCACGGAGCCCCGGCCGGCATTGAACCGGGGATGATCCTCGAGGCTCCGCACCGCCGCTTCCACCGCGTCCAGCGCCGTGCCGCCCTCGGCGAGGGCGCGCCAGCCCGCGGCGACCGCATCGCGCATCCCGGCGCGGAGCTCCTCGCGGCCGCCCGGATCGGCTCCGGCGCCGCCGTGCACGATCAGCGCGGGGACGCGGCTTGTCATGGCTCGGCGCCGATCGCTATCATGCCCGGGTGATTGTCGGCCAATCCGGACCACAGGACAAGTCGCGACGCGATCCGCTCGCGGCCCTC
>DATHSW010000231.1:0-1582 GCA_035463855.1 Candidatus Deferrimicrobiaceae bacterium
GTGGGGCGTGCGGGGACGGCGGTCCACGTCGAGCGCATCGTGCGGGGCTGGCGCCGCGTGGACCGGCAGGCGGAGGCCCGCGAGGCCGCGCGCCAGCACGCGGGCCGGGCGCTGCACGTCCACCAGGACGAGGACGGCACCGTGGTGCTGCGCGGGCGCCTGACCCCGGAGGTGGGCGCGCTGCTCTTGCGGGCCCTCGACGCGGCGCGCGAGACGCTGTACCAGAAGCGCCGCGCCGACGAGGCCGCCCTGCCGGCCACCGACCCGGCCGCGGAGGCCCCGACCCGCGCGCAGCAGCAGGCGGACGCGCTGGCGCTGGTGGCGGAGACCGCGCTGCATCACGAGCTCGATCCCGGCGCGCCGGGGGAGCGGTATCAAGTGGTGGTCCATGTGGACGCCGCGGTGCTGGCGGACCCGGCGCAACCCGGCCAATCCGTGCTGGAAGAGGGGGGCCACGTTCCCGCGGGAACGTCGCAGCGGCTGGCGTGCGACGCGAGCCGGGTGGTGATGCGGCACGACGGGGACGGGCAGGTGGTGGAGGTCGGGGCCCGGACGCGGACGATTCCGCCGGCGCTGCGGCGGGCGCTGCAGCACCGGGACCGGAGCTGCCGCTTCCCGGGCTGCCACGTCCGAGTCGGCGAGGGGCATCACGTGCGGCACTGGGCGCAGGGCGGCCCGACGACGCTGTCGAACCTGGCGTTACTCTGCCGGCGCCATCACCGCGCGGTGCACGAAGAGGGCTACCAGGCCGTCCCAGGGCCCGACGGGGCGCTCCAGTTCCGACGGCCGAACGGCTGGGTGCTGCCCGAGGTGCCGCCGCCGGCTACGGTGCCCGCCGATCCGGTCGGGGCGCTGCGGGCACGGCACGTCGCGGAAGGGCTCCGGCTCCATGCGCGGACAGGGTGCCCGGGGTGGCTGGGAGAACGGCTGGACGTAAGCTGGGCGATCGGCGTGCTGCATCCGCGGGCGACGGGAGCCGTCCGATGACGTTCGTTCGCTCGGCGAGCGAGGCGCCCTTCCTGTCCGAGCGCTTTGGCACTCACGCGGACGTCCTTGGTCTGCTCCCCAGTTTGCTAGACAGATAGGGACGCGAGTTCTAGGCTCGCCAGGTGCTCGGTGGCGCTGCCCGTTGAGATCGCGACGCCGGTCGTAGGGCTCGCCCCTTTGCTTCCGTTTGCCCTAACACACAGATAGGCAGCCGCAGGTCAGCTTGAGGCGGTACTCCGCCTGGATGTGCAGTTTCGTTCCACCCGTTCCGCCTCGCTGGGCGTATATCTCCTGTGAGGGCATGAGATGGACGCGGAGCGGGGGTTGATGGAGCGGGTGGCCAGGGGGGACCAGGGTGCGTTCAGCGACCTGGCCCAGCGCTACAGCGGCAAGCTGCTGGCGGGGGCGGGACGGCTGCTCGGCTCCCGGGCCGATGCCGAGGACGCCGTCCAGCGCGCGTTCCTCCAGTGCTACGCGGGGGCGGCCGGCTACAACCCGCGCTGGGCGGTCTCCACGTGGCTGTACCGGATCCTCACCAACGTGTGCGTGGACGAGCTCCGGCGGCGGGCCACCCGCACCGCCCACGACGAGCGCT
>DATHSW010000232.1:0-32060 GCA_035463855.1 Candidatus Deferrimicrobiaceae bacterium
CGGTGGCCCGCGACGGCGCGGGAGGCCCGTCCATGATTCGCTCGCGCGTCGCGGTCGTGACCGCGCTGCTGCTCGCCCTCGCGGTCCCGGCGGCCACCGCCCAGGGCCCGGCCAAGGCCGCCCCGAATCCCGAGTGCCCGCGCTGGCGCGAGGCGTTCGCGGGCATGCCGATCCGGATGGTGAGCGTGCAGGCCGGCTCTCGCACCATCGCGCTGCGGGTGAAGTCGGCCGACACCGGCGAGCGCCAGGCGGGCGGCTTCCAGTGCGCCACCCCCGAGGAGATCAAGCGGCACCTGATCCTCTTCGACTTCGGGCGCGAGATCGTCACCCAGTTCCACATGCAGAACGTTCCGGCGGCGCTGGACATCGCCTTCGTCAAGGAGGACGGCCGCATCTTCGCCATCCTCCGGATGGACCCGAGCCCGACCGAGCTGTACGGGCCGCTCGGCCCCTTCCGCTACGCGGTCGAGGCCCACGCCGGGTTCTTCGCGAGCCAGGGCATCCGGCAGGGAGAAGCGCGGCTGGTGATGCCCCCGGCCCGCTGATCGAGCGCGCGTGCACGGCCGGCACACCCACGGCTCCCGCCACAAGCGCCGCCTGCTGGCGGTCTTCGGATTGACCGCCGCGTTCCTCCTGGTCGAGGCGGCGGTCGGGCTGTGGACCGGCAGCCTCTCGCTGCTGGCCGACGCCACCCACATGCTGGTGGACGCGGGCGGGGTGCTCCTGAGCCTGCTCGCGGTCTGGTTCGCCGAGCGCCCGGCCACGCCGGCCAAGACGTACGGCTACTATCGCGTGGAGATCCTGGCCGCGCTCGTCAACGGGGTGGTGCTGTGCGTGATGGCCGTCGCGATCCTGGTCGCCACCTACGAGCGGATCTGGCAGCCCCCGCCGGTGCCGGGCGGGCCCATCCTGCTGGTGGCCACCCTCGGCCTCGCGGTGAACCTGGCCGGTCTCGGGCTGCTGCACGGCGGCGCCGAGGAGAGCCTGAACGTGCGGGGCGCCTATCTCGAGGTGCTCGGCGACGCGGTCAGCTCCGCCCTCGTGATCGTGGCCGGCCTGATCATCATCCTCACCGGCTGGACCCTCGCGGACGTGATCGCGGGCGCCCTGATCGCGCTCTTCATCCTCCCCCGCACCTGGGCGCTGCTGCGCCAGGCCGTGAACGTCCTGCTCGAGGGCGCGCCGGCCCATCTCGACGTGACCGAGATCGAGGACGCACTGCGCGTGGCCCCGTCGGTCCGGCGGGTCCACGACCTGCACGTGTGGACCCTGACCTCGGGCCGCGAGGCCATGAGCGCGCACGTGGTCGTCGAGGCGGGCGCCCCCAGCGACAAGATCCTCGAAGACCTCCACCTCATCCTCCACGCCCGCTTCGGCATCGATCACACCACGATCCAGATCGAGACCGAGCCGGCCCCTCTCCTCCAGATCACCCCCCGGGCGGACTAGGGTGAGGCGCAGCGACCGGCGTATCCTCACCACCCACGTGGGCAGCCTCCCCCGCCCGCCCGCGCTGCGCGACCTGCTCGTGCGCCGCGACCGGGGCGAGCCGGTCGACGCGGCCGCGCTCGCGCGGGAGGCCGACGCCGCGGTCTCGCACGTGGTGACGAGGCAGCTCGAAGTCGGCATCGACGTCGGCAACAACGGCGAGCAGCCCCGCGCCGGCTTCTCGACCTACGTGGCCGGCCGCATGCGGGGCTTCGGGGGCACGAGCCGGCGCCTGCCCGCCCGCGACCTGATCGACTTCCCCGACTACGCGGAGATGCTGGCCCACCGCCGGCGCGACGCGGCCCGGATCGCGGATGCGCCGCAGGCCGTCGCGGAGGTGGAGTACGCGGACCTGGGTCCCGCCGCCCAGGAGTGCGACGGCTTCCTCCGTCTCACCGACGGCCGGTCTCCGGGCTTCGTGGAGCGCTTCATGACCGCGGCCTCCCCCGGGGTGATCGCCACCATCCTGCTCTCCGCCTACTACGAGTCCCACGAGCGCTACGTCATGGCCCTGGCCCGCGAGATGCGCAAGGAGTACGAGCTCATCCACGCGCGCGGGCTGCTGCTCCAGGTGGACTGCCCGGATCTGGCCATGGAGCGGGTGCGCTTCTTCCAGAACGATTCCCTCGAAGCGTTCCAGCGGAGCGTCGAGCTGCACGTGGAGGCGATCAACCAGGCCACCGCGGGGATCCCGCCGGACCGCATCCGCCTGCACGTCTGCTGGGGCAACTACGACGGCCCCCACACCCACGACGTGCCGCTCGAGGCGGTGCTGCCGCTGGTGTATCGCGCCCGGGTGGGCGCCCTGTCCCTGCCCCTCGCCAACCCGCGCCACCAGCACGAGTACCGCGTGTTCAAGCGCCACCCGCTTCCCGACTCCATGCTCCTGCTGCCCGGGGTCATCGACACCACCACCAACTACGTCGAGCACCCCGAGGTCGTGGCCGACCGGATCTGCGCGGCGGCGGAGGCGGTCGGCGACCGCACGCGGGTGATCGCCTCCACCGATTGCGGCTTCGGGACCTTCGCGGGGTCGGAGATGGTGGCCCACAGCGTGGTGTGGGCCAAGCTCGGCGCCCTCACCGAGGGCGCGGCCATCGCGAGCCGCCGCCTCTTCGGCTGAGGCGCCCCCCCCTCAGCCCGCGGTCCCGGCCGCCCGCTCGTCCTCGCCGACCGTCAGGCTCCGCGCCACGAGGAACGCCCCCGCGAGAGCGCCGAGGTACAGGGTGAGGACATCGGTGGCGGAGGGGGTGTGCACGGGCTGCAGGATCTGGACGGCCTCGAGCAGCGCGGCCACCCCGAGCACCCGCGCCAGCCGGGGCCGTGGCGACGCGTACCGCATCGCCGCGCCGACGGCGCCCCCGAGCACGATCTTCTTGCCGAGATCGAAGAGCGCCGCCTGCAGATTGGCGCCGTAGTAGGCGGCGAACGGCGCCCACTCGACGCGAGCCATCCGGTCCGCCAGGGCGGACGCCGAGCCGATCAGGGTGAAGGGCGTGAGCTCCTCGTAGACCAGGAGCGCCACCGCGCCCCCGACGAGCCACGCCCGCGCGTGGGCCCGGACGACCGGCGCCCGCGCCAGGGCCGGCAGGACGGTGACGCCCACCAGCCCGCCCAGCGCGGCCAGCGCGAAGCCGTCGACGTTCGGCGCCCGGCCCACGATCAACGGCTTCGCGGCCTCGAGCGCGACGGCGAAGGCGGTGGCGCCGGCCCACGCGACCAGGCCGGCCACGCCCGGTGAGCGCGCGTCGAGCAGGGCCCGGGCCACCGCGCCCAGCGCCGCGTAGGCAAAGACCTTCTCCACGAGCACGTCCGGCCAGAAGTCGCGCGCAAACGTCCCGAGGGGCCGCCACTGCCCGCTCTTCACGTTGTCCCATACGGTGGAGACGTCGAGCGTGACCACGAACGGATACAGGGCATCGGCGGCGAGGACGCCGGCGAGGGCGAGGAGCCCGAAGAGCAGGGGGCGCCGACGACGCGGGATCGCGAGCCACGGACCGCGCGCGCGCCGGGAGCCGGCCAGGAAGCCGCGCGTCACGAGCAGGCCGGCGAGGCCGCCGAGCACCTGTGCCACCACGTCCAGGCGAGAGCTGACGCGGCCGGGCACGAACGCCTGCCCCACCTCGACCGCCGAGCCCAGCACGGCGACGGCGAGCGCCACCGAGACGACCCGGACGACCGGCGAGCGGCCGGCCACCCCGCTCCAGGTCATCAGCGCCCCGAGGGGGGCGCCGAGGAGCACGTTGGCGACCACGTCGGTGCGCGAGACCCGGCGGGGCGACGGATGAAGGACGCGGTCGAGCGCGTCCGGATCGTATTGGAAGTCGAACGGGAACAGCGAGCCGTAGACGACGAAGAGGACGTACAGGCCCAGCAGGACGAGGGGGAGGCGACGAGACGTCACCGGACCAGCGTAACGCAGATGGGCCGCCCGACCGCCGACTGCGGTACGCTCGGGGCATGACTCCCGAGCGCTTCGCCCAGGGCATGACCTTCGACGACTACGTGACGTTCACCGGCTCCCCCGGCAACCTCGCCCGCGAGGGCTTCGACATCCGCCGGTTCAGCCTCGTCCGCCCGCGCCTGGACTGGAGCGGCTTTCTCCGGGAGCGCCACGCCCGGGCGCGGCTGACCGCCGAGCAGGCCGCGGCCATCCGCTGGCTGGCCGCGCAGCCCGGCGGCCCCGCGAGGGTCGCGGTGATCTCGGAGGACTGGTCGTCCGACTGCCGGCGCGACGTCCCCTACCTGGCGCGCCTCGCCGAGGCGGGCGGCCTCGAGCTGCGCATCTTCACGCGCGACGGCGAGCAGATGCTGCTCAAGGGGCTCCCGGATCCGGCGGCGGGCGGCAACGCCGATCTGGTGCAGGCCTACGCGAACGAGAAGAACGGCCAGCGGTGGGCGTCGGTCCCGGTCGCGGTCTTCTTCACGCGGGATTTCGCGGAGCTGTACCGCTACGTCGAGTACCCGGCCGTCTTCCGCAAGGAGCGCGTGTTCGGCCACCTGCGCGCGGCGCGGGCGGGCGAGACCGAGGAGCAGGCGAAAGCGCGCGCCGGCCGCGAGATCGGCGCGCTGCTCGAGTCCCCCTTCTTCGACGTGTGGGCGCAGGCCGGCATCGCCGAGATCCTGAGCGCGCTGCACGAGCGCCTCACGCTCCGCTAGCGCGCGGGAGCCGTCAGGGGCCGGTCCGCCAGGTGTGGAAGAGCCACATCGCGACCGCGACCGCGACCAGCAGCGCCACGTAGGCGGGCCAGCCGTTCAGCCACGACTCGGGCGGGGCCTCGATCCGCTCCCGCTCCCATTCCATCGCGTCGCGCCAGGCGAGATCGCCGGTGGCGTAGCGCTGGAAGGCCTCGGTCACCCACGCGAGCGGCAGCGCCCGGTCGAGGCTCCGGAAGCGCCGCTCCAGCGAGCCCTCCTGCAGGTCGAGGCCGAAGCCGGTCTGCACGCTTCCGCTCGCCTGCAGATACGTCGAGTCGGTGGTGCCGAGGGTGGCCACCACGTTGCGGTCGCCGTCGAGGGAGGCCAGCACCTTGGCGATGGTCGGCCCGTCGGGCCGCTCGTAGCCCGTGTCGTGGGTGCTGAGCAGCAGGTCCATCGCCCTAGTAGGAGCGCGGCAGCCCGAGGACGTGCTCCGCGAGGTAGTTGAGCGCCATCTGCTGGGACACCGGGGCGATCTTGTACAGGCGGATCTCGCGCCACAGGCGCTCCACGTGGAACTCCTTCGCGTAGCCGAAGCCGCCGAAGGTCTGCAACGCCGCGTCGCAGGCGTTGAAGCCCGCCTCGGCCGCGAGCATCTTGGCCGCGTTGGCCTCCCGGCCGCACGGCTTGCCGCCGTCGAAGAGCCACGCGGCCTTCAGACACATCATCTCGGCCGCGTCGAGCTGGGCCATCGCGTGGGCGAGCGGGTGGGCGATCGCCTGGTTCTTGCCGATCGGCCGGTCGAACACCACCCGCTCCTTCGCGTACTGCACCGCGCGGTCGAGCGCGGCCCGCCCGATCCCCACCGCCTCGATGCCGATCACGATGCGCTCCGGGTTGAGCGAGTCGAGCAGGTGGTAGAACCCCTCGCCGACCGTGCCCACCACGTCCTCCTCGGGGATCTCCAGGTTGTCGATGAAGATCTCGTTGGAGTCGACGGCGGCGCGGCCCAGCTTGTGGATCAGGCGGACCGTGATCGCCTCGCGGTCGAAGTCCGCGAAGAAGAGCGTCATGCCCTTGAGCGGCTTGGCCGGATCGCGGTCGGCGGTGCGGGCCAGCAGCAGGATCCGGTTGGCGTGCTGGGCGTTGGTGGTCCAGACCTTCCGCCCGTTCACCACCCACCGGTCGCCCTTCTTCTCGGCCCGGGTCTGGATGCGCGAGGTGTCGGTCCCCGCGTTGGGCTCGGTCACCCCGAAGGCCATCACGATCTCGCCGCTCACGATCCGCGGCAGGTACTTCCGCTTCATCGCCTCGCTGCCGTACTTGACGAGCGGCGTCGGCGGGAAGACGTAGAAGTGGATCGGGGAGCAGCCGGAGGTGCCGGCCCCCGAGGCGCAGATCTCGTGCAGCATGAGGGCGGCCTCGGTGACCCCGAGCCCGGCGCCGCCGTACGCCTCGGGGATCGTGATGCCGAGCCAGCCGTTGTCCGCGAACGCCTTCACGAAGTCGCTCGGGTACTCGGCCCGGTCGTCCTTGTCGAGCCAGTAGTCGAGCGAGAAGGTGCGGGCGAGCGCCCCCACCTCTTTCCGGATCAGCTCCTGCGATTCCGTGAGCGCGAAATCCATGGGCCCCTCCTGGTCGGGCCCCAGAGTATCACGAGCGCCCGGGGACTTGCCCGCCGCCACCCCGGTCGGTATGCTGGCGGCCATGGGCGAGACGACTCCCGCGATCCAGGACTACCTGGGCGCCATCTACGATCTGGCCGGCACCGACAAGCCGGTGATCGGCGCGCGCCTCGCGCGCCACATGCACGTCTCCGCGCCGTCCATCACCGAGGCCCTCCGCCGCATGCAGAAGGAGGGCTACGTCCGCGTCGGCGGCCGCAAGCAGATCCGGCTCACCACCAAGGGGCTCGGCATCGCCGAGACCATGGCCCGCCGGCATCGCCTCATCGAGCGGTGGCTCACCGACGTGCTGGGGCTCGACTGGTCGCGCGCCCACGACGAGGCGCACCGCCTCGAGCACGCGCTCTCGCCGGTGGTGGAGGAGCGGCTGGCCGAGACGCTCGGCATGCCGAGCACCTGCCCGCACGGCAACCCGATTCCCGGCATGCCCGCTCCCGAGGCGCATCACCCCATCCCGCTCGGCCAGGCGCCCGCCGGTCACCCGTTCGTGATCGAGCGCATCACCGAGGAAGCGGAGGCGGATCGTCAGCTGCTGCGCTTCCTCTGGGAGAGCGGCATCCGGCCGGGCAGCCGCATCGTGGTGAGCGAGATCGCGCCCTACGCGGGCACCGTCTCGATCGTGCTCGAAGGGCGCACCGTGACCATGGGGCTCAGCGCCGCGAACAAGATCTGGGTCTACGACCCGATGGAGCCGCCCGACCGCCCGAAGCCCGCCCGCGCCCGCCGTCCCGCCAAGTCCCGCGCCTGAGATGGCGGTCACGGCGCTCTACGCCCTGCAGAACGGCTACCTCGGCTTCGAGCGCACCGGCCTCTTCTACGGCGAGCGCTCTCCCGAGCGCGTCGCGATCCCGGTGACGTGCTACCTCGCGCGCACCCGCGACGCGATCATCCTCTTCGACACCGGCATCTCCCCGCGCGCGCTGCCCGGCCTCGTGCGCACCGATCCGCTCTGCCGCTTCGAGGACGCCGACCTGCTGGTGCACCGGCTCGAGTCGATCGGGCTCGAGCCCAAGGACGTGGACCTGGTGGTGCTGAGCCACCTGCACTTCGACCACGCGGGCGGGGCGGCGCTCTTCGACACCTCGGAGCTGGTGGTGCAGAAGGACGAGTACGCCTTCGCGCAGTACCCGGCCCCCTTCGTCGCGTCCTTCTACTACCGCAAGAACTTCGACCTGCCCGGCTACCGCTGGCGCCTGCTCGACGGCGACACCGAGCTGGTCCCGGGCGTGACCGCCTTGCGCAGCGACGGCCACACCCCGGGGCACCAGTCCCTGCTCGTGCAGCTTCCCGAGACCGGCCCGGTCATCCTGGCCGGTGACTCCTGCTACTGGCAGCGCTCGATCGACGAGGAGATCCCGCCCGGCGTGGTGTGGGATCCCACCCGCGCCACGCACGCCATCCAGCGGCTCAAGACGCTCGCGCGCCTGACCGGCGGGCGGATCTTCCCGAGCCACGATCCCGTGTTCTGGGGCAAGGCCATCAAGGCCCCCGACGCGTACAAGTAACCCCACGGAGGACGGAGCGACTATGGGAGTCCTGGACGGAATCAAGGTGCTGGAGATGGCGCGCGTGCCCCCCGCCGAGCTGCCCGGCATGTTCCTCGCCGACATGGGCGCGGAGGTGCTGAAGATCGAGACGCCCCCCGAGGCACCCGAGGACGCCCAGACCCGGCGCCGCGCCGCCTTCGCCTACGTCAACCGCAACAAGCGCTCGCTCGCGTTGAACATGAAGGCCCCGGAGGGGCAGGCCATCTTCAAGAAGCTCGCGGCCACCGCCGACGTGATCGTGGAGGGCTTCCGGCCCGGCGTCATGAAGCGGCTGGGCGGCGACTACGAGACGCTCTCGGCCGCGAACCCGCGCCTGGTCTACTGCTCGCTCTCCGGCTTCGGCCACAACGGCCCGTACAAGGACTATCCCGCCCACGACGGCAATTACCTGTCGCTGGCCGGCGTGCTGAACCTCATCGGGGAGCCCGACCGCAAGCCGGTCTTTCCGCTGAACCTGGTCGCCGACTACGGGGGGGCCAGCATGCACGGCGCCCTCGGCATCATGCTCGCGCTCTTCGCCCGCGAGCGGACCGGCCGGGGGCAGCACGTGGACGTCTCCTACCTCGACACCTCGCTCGCCCTCCTCGCGGCCACGCCCAACATGCGCTTCTTCTGGAGCGACGGCATGGCCCCGAAGCGCGGCGAGGGCTTCCTGGGCGGCTCCTATCCCTACTACGCGGTCTACGAGACCAAGGACCGCAAGCACCTGACCATCGGCTGCACCGAGCCGTGGCTGTGGGAGAACTTCTGCAAGGCCATCGCCCGGCCGGACCTCGTGAAGTTCGCGCGCAAGCCCGACCAGTTCGTGCGCGCCGCCAATGCCGACGAGGTGCGGGCCCGCGGGGAGGTCGAGGCCATCATCAAGACCCGGACCCGGGACGAGTGGTACGACTTCCTCGTCAAGGCCGACGTCTGCGTCGGCAAGGTCTACGAGCCGGAGGAAGTGGTGACCGATCCGCAGGTGCAGGCCCGTGACATGATCGTGGAGATGCGGCATCCCGTGCACGGCACCGTGAAGCAGTTCGGCCAGCCGATCAAGCTCTCCGACACGCCGGGGACGATGCGGAGCGTCGCCCCGTATTCGGGCGAGCACACCGATCGGGTCCTGTCGGAGCTCGGCCTGGCCGCGGCCGACATCAAGGCGCTGCGCGACAAGAAGATCGTCGCCTGACGAAATGGGCTAGAATCCTGAGGCGATGAGAGCGATCGCCCGGGGACTGGCGCTGGGTCTGGCGGGCCTCCTTGGGATCGCGCCGGGCGCCCGGGCCGACAGTCCCGGGGAGCTCGCCGAGCGGCTCCGCCAGGCCACCGCGGTGCTGAGCGAGATGGCCTCCGGCCGCCAGGACACCGCGATCCCCCGCGAGATGCTCGCGCAGGCCCGCGCGATCGCGGTCTTCCCCCAGGTCAAGAAGGGCGCGGTGATCGTGGGCGGCCGTCACGGCGAGGGGGTCATGAGCGTCAAGCGGGCCTCTGACGGGCGCTGGAGCGCGCCCGCCTTCTTCACGGTGGGCGGCGGGAGCTTCGGGCCCAAGAGCCTGCACGACGCCGCCAACACCGACGGCTCTTTCAAGGCCGAGATCTTCTCCTACGCGCGCTCCACCGGCTTCTTCGCGGGCGCCTCCTTCGAGGGCGCCGCCGTGCAGCCCGACGGCTCCGCGATTCGCGCGCTCTACGGGCCCAAGGCCGACTCCCGGGACGTCCTGCTGGGCGGCCGCTACGCGGTGCCGGCGAGCGGGAAGCCCTTCGTCAAGGTGCTCACCACTTACTCGCCACCACCCAGGAAGCGCTGAGAGCCGACCGATGACCACCGCGCCCGACTCCTTCGTCGAATTGCTGTCCACCCGCGCCCGCATCGGCTGGGGGGCTCCGCCCGCCGCGCGCCCCGTCGCCAACGCGCTGTACGAATTCGGCGGCGGGTTCCCGGACCCGGCGTCCTTCCCCTACGACGGTCTCATCGACGCGACCACGCGCATGATCCGGGCCGAGGGCGCCGAGGCCCTCACCTACGGCGAGCCGCAGGGCTACCGGGGGCTGCGCGAGCTCGTCTGCCACAAGTACGGGCTCTTCGAGGGCCTGAAGGTCGGCCCCGAGAACATCATCATCTCGAACGGCTCGGGGCACGCGCTGGCCCTGGCCTTCAGCGCCCTCGTGGACCCGGGCGACGTGATCCTGTCGGAGGCGCCGACGTTCTCGGGCACCCTCCAGACCATCCGCCGCCACGGCCCGCAGGTGCTCGACGTGCCGGTGGACCAGGACGGGCTGGTCGTCGAGGTGGCGCGCGAGCACCTGGCCAATCTCAAGAAGCAGGGCCGCCGCTGCAAGGTCATCTATACGATCGTGAACTTCCAGAACCCGTCGGGGCCGACGCTCAGCCTGCGCCGGCGGCGGGAGCTGATCGACCTGGCCCACGAGTACGACACGCTGATCCTGGAGGACGACGCCTACGGCGAGCTGCGCTTCGAGGGCGAGCACCTGCCCTCGCTCTACGCGCTGGACGGCGGCGGCCGCGTCATCCGCGCGGGCACCGTGTCCAAGATCCTGGGCGCGGGCTTCCGGCTGGGCTGGCTCTGCGCGCCCAAGGAGATGATTCCCGCCTTCCAGGGCTTTCTCTTCGGGGGCGGCGTCAGCCCCTTCGCCTCGCGCGTGGCCACCTACTTCCTGCGCGACAACCTGGCGCCCCACGTGGCGCTGCTCGTCAACGTGTACCGGGCCAAGCGCGACGCCATGCTGCGCGGGCTGTGGGAGACGCTCCGGGACACCGACGTCGAGATCAGCAGGCCGGAGGGGGGCTTCTTCGTCTGGATCAAGCTGCCCACCGGCACCGATACCCGGAAGCTGTTCGAGGGCGCGGTGAAGGCCCGCGTGCAGTACACCGCGGGCCCGGCCTTCTTCCCCAACGGGGGCGGCGAGCGCTTCATCCGCCTGGCCTTCAGCTTCGAGTCCCCCGAGCGCTGCTACGAAGGCTCGCGCTTGATCGGCCAGGCCATTCTCGACGCGCGGAGCTGATATGCCGCGGCACCGCATCCTCGTCGTGGACGACGAGGACAACCTCCGCGACGTGCTGGTCGAGGTGCTGAGGCGGGACGGGCACGAGGTGGACAGCGCCGGCGACGGGGACGAGGGGCTCCGGCGCGCCGAGGCGCAGCGCTACGATCTCCTCATCACCGATCTGCGCATGCCCGGGCTCGAGGGCCCCGAGCTCTACCGCGCGGTCCGCGCGCGCTACATCGACGACCCGCCGCGCGTGATCTTCATGAGCGCCAACACCGGCATCGAGGAGTACGCCACCTTCCTCGCCGGAACGGGCGAGCCCGCGCTGGAGAAGCCGTTCAACCTCGCCGACATGCGCCAGGTGGTCCTCCAGGTCCTCGCCCAGAAGCCCCGCGCCTAGCTCCGGCTCCGGGGTCAGGTCTTGCATTCCGACATTTTCTGGCCGGGCGTCGACTGCGGCGCGCGGGAAATGTCGGAATGCAAGACCTGACCCCATCTTGACGGGAGCGCCGGGCGCTGTTAGCGTTCCGGCGTGACGATCTCCAGCCCCGCCCTCCTCGACCCCGCGCGCTCCACCCCCGACGTGGCGGAGCAGCGCGCGCGCACGCGCGCCATCGTCGCGCCGCGCACCGGCGAGCGCGGCCTCGACATCGGCTGCGGCTTCGGCCTGCTCGCCTGCGAGCTCGCGCGCGACGTCGGCCCCACCGGGCGGATCATGGGGGTGGACGCGGTGCCCGACATGATCATCGCCTGCGAGGAGCGGGCCCGCCACGACGCGGTGACCGGCCGCACCGAGTTCCGGCAGGCCGATCCGGAGGCGGTCCCCGCCTCCTCCGGCAGCTTCGACTTCGTCACCGCCATGCAGGTGTACGAGTACATGGCGGACGTCGAGCGGGGGCTGGCCGAGGCCTGTCGCGTGCTGAAGCCGCGGGGCCGGCTCGCGGTGCTCGACACCGACTGGGAGTCCTGCGTCTGGCACGCGAGCGACCGCGACCGGACCGCGCGCGTGCTCCGGACCTGGGAGCAGCGCTTCGCGCATGCCCACCTGCCCGCGCGGCTGCCCGAGCTGCTGCGGCACGCCGGGTTCGTGGTCCGGAGCGTGACGTTGATCCCGGTGGTCAACATCGAGCTGAGCGAGCACACCTACAGCCCGGGGATGATCGACGTGGTCGCGCGCTTCGTGGCCGACCGGGGCGGGATCAGCGAGGACGAAGCCGCCCGCTGGGCGGAGGACGTGCGAAGCCAGGCCGCCCGGGGCGAGTACTTCTTCAGCCTCTCGCGCTACCTCTTCCTGGCCGAGCGCGCCCGGACGTCGCGAGGAGGCTCCGCATGAGGATCGAGGTCGACCTCGTCCAGGAGGACGGCGGAATCTTTCGGGCCACCGCGGTGCTCTACCCGGACGTGAGCGTCACGGGACGCACCGAGAAGGAAGCCCTCGGCCTGCTGCTGGACGCGGTGGGCAAGTACCTGAAGACCCACGCCGAGCGCGCCTGACCACTAGCGGCTGCGCGGGCCGGGACGCGCGGGTGTCTGGGTCGGCATCGCCTCCGCATTCGGCGGCGCGGTCAGCACCGCGGGGGGCCGCGCCTGGGTCGGCATGCGCTCCGCCGTCGAGGCCCCGACGGTCGCGGCCGGGCGCGGCGCGCGGGGGGCCGGCTCGGAAGCCGGGACGACGGGCGGAGCCGTGGCGCGCGGGACCGGCTCGACGACGGGTCGGGAGCGGACGGCCGGCGGCGCGACGGCGGCGGGCGCGCTGGGAGCGGCCGGCTCCGGGAGCGGGGTCGGCGCGACCGTCCGCGGCGGGGCCGGAGCCGGCCCCCAGGGCGGCAGGCGGAAGGCGTCGGGGCGTGGCAGCTCCGGGAAACTGCCGCGCTGGTAGACGTACATCCCACCGACGACCATCACGAGCAGGACCGCCGTCGCGCCGAGCGCGGCCACCGCGATCTGACGGCGCCTGGCGCGGACCCGCTGACCCGCCTGGATGCGTACCCGGTCGAACTCCCTGCCGCATTCGGCGCAATCGCGCAGGTGGCTCTGAATGATCGCCCACTCAGTGAGGGGCAACTCCCCGTCAACGAGGAAGGACAGCGCTCGGCGCACGTCCTGACACTTCATCCGCCTCCATCTTCCACATTCGGGGCCCCGTGTAAAGCCCGCGCTCGCGGGTGATAGCATGTGGCCCATGCTGCCGACCGGAGAGGGCAACCCGTTTCTGCACGAGACCGTCGGCGGCATGCTCACCGCCATCGCGGCGCGCGCGGGCGACCGCGAAGCCATCGTGGCGCCGGACCGCCGCGTCACCTACGCGCAGTTCCACCGCGAGGCGGAGCGGATCGCCCGCGGCCTGCTCGCCCTGGGCGTCAAGAAGGACGACAAGGTCGCGCTCTGGCTGCCCACCCGCCCGGAGTGGCTCTACGCCCAGTACGGCTGCGCGCTGATCGGCGCGGTGGTGGTGGCCCTCAATACACGCTACAAGGCGCACGAGCTGCGGTACATCCTGCGGCAATCCGACGCGACGACCCTGCTCTGCGCCGACCACTCCGGCCCGGTGGACTACCTGGAGACGCTCGCCGAAGTGCTCCCGGCCCTCGCCGAGTCGGTGCCGGGCGAGCTCGGGGCCGAGGACTTCCCGATGCTCCGCCGTGTCATCGTGGACGCCGACGATCCGTATGCGGGATGCCTGCGCCTGCGCGACGTGGTGGAGGACGGTGACGCGCCGCAATGGGCCGCCGCGCTGCGCGCGGCCGCCGACGCCGTCACGCCCGACGACCCGTTCACCATCCTGTACACGTCCGGGACCACCTCGTTCCCGAAGGGCGCGGTCATCAGCCATCGGAACTGCCTGCCGCACGGCTGGTGGTGCGGCGAGGTTCAGCGGCTCACCGAGGCCGATCGCGTGCTCCACGCCCTGCCGCTGTCGGGCACCTGGGGCGGCCTCTGCATCCCGCTGGCCGCGTTCAGCCACGGGGCGGCCGTGATCCTCATGGAGACGTTCGAGCCGGCGCTGGCGCTTCGCCTGATGGAAGCCGAGCGCGTGACGGTGTGGAACGGCGTGGACTCGATGGCGATCCCCATGCTCGAGCATCCCGACCTGGCCGCGCGGGATCGCGCCCGGCTCCGGACCGGCGGCTTCGCGGCCACCGGCGGTGGCGAGCGGGGCCTCTTCGAGGCGGTGGTGGAGCGCCTCGGGGTGCGGCAGGCCTTCCAGCCCTACGGCATGACCGAGGTCAACGCCATGGCGCTGGTGCACGACCTCGACGAGCCGCTCGAGAGCCGCGCGCTCGCCGGCGTGTGGCCCGCCGACGGCATCGAGGCGCGCGTGGTGGACCCGCAGACCGGCCAGGACCAGCCCGTCGATCGCGAGGGCGAGCTCTGGCTGCGCGGCCGGCTCGTGACCGGCGGCTACTACCGCAAGCCCGAGGAGACCGCCAAGGCCTTCACCGCCGACGGCTGGTTCAAGACCGGCGATCTCGCGGTCCGCGACGCGCAGGGCCGGATCGTCTTCATCGGACGCCTCCGCGAGGTGCTCCGCATCAACCACTTCATGGTGGCCCCGGGCGAGATCGAGGCCTACCTGCAGACGCACCCGAAGGTGCTCCAGGCCTTCGTCATCGGCGTGCCCGACCCGCGCACCAACGAGGCGGCGGTCGCCTACGTGATCCCCCGCCCCGGGGCGACGGTGACCGAGGACGAGGTGATCGCCTACTGCCGCGGGCGCATCGCCTCGTTCAAGGTGCCGCGCCACGTCCGCGTCGTGGCCGACGTGCCCCGGACTCCGGGGCCCCACGGCGACAAGGTGCAGAAGGCGCGGCTACGCGCGCTGTTCCTCGGCGAGGGCTAGGCGGGCGGCCGCGATCTCCCGCTGCACCGCGTCCGGCCCCGGGAACTCGCGCGGGGTGCGCCGGTACCAGTAGCGCGCGTTGTCGAGATCGCCCTCCAGCGTGTGCACGATGCCGTGCAGCCACGCGGCCAGCTCGGACTTGTCCTCCTGGACGATCTCGTGGGCGCGCGACCACTGCCCGGCGGCGAGGAAGTCGAGGGCTCTCGCGAGCGCCTCCAGCCGCGGCGGGGTCGGCGGGGTCATCGGTCGAAGTCTACCGCAGTGGTATTGCCGCCGCTGACCACCGCGGCCACGCGCTCGTCCGGCCCCGGCGCGTAGGCGCCGCTCAGCAGCGCCGAGAAGGCGGCGGCGCCCCCCGGCTCCGCCACGACCCGGAGCGTCTCCCACAGCGCGTCCTGGGCGCGACGGATGGCCGCGTCGCTCACCAGGAGGACGCGGGCGATGTGGGCCCGGGCGATCGGGAACACGAGCTCGCCGACCCGCCGCGGGGCGAGCGAGTCCGCCGCGAGCCCCCCGGCCGGGGCGTCCACCGGCTTGCCCGCCTCCAGCGCGCGGGTCAGCGTGGGCGCGGCCTCCGGCTCGACCCCGATCACCCGCGGCCGGTCACCGCACCAGGCCGCGATGCCGCCGATGAGGCCGCCGCCGCCCACCGACACCAGCAGCGTGGTGAGGTCCGGCGCCTGCCGGCCCAGCTCCAGCGCGAGCGTCCCCTGGCCGAGCAGCGTCTCCTCCTGATCGAAGGCGTGGACGGGCAGCGCGCCCGACTCGGCGATCCAGGCCTGACTGGCCGCGAGCGCGTCGGCATAGCGCTCGCCGGTCACCACCAGATCGGCGCCGTAGCTCCGGATGCGCGCGATCTTGGCGGGCGAGGACACCGTGGGCACGAAGATGCGCGCCTTCACGCCGAGCCGCATCGCCGCGTAGGCCACCGCGGCGCCATGATTGCCGCCGGACGCCGCGGCCACGCCGGCGACCGGGATCGCACGGGTCAGCAGGTTGGCGAACGCGCCGCGCGTCTTGAAGGAGCCGGCGTGCTGGAAGAGCTCGAGCTTGAGACTCAGCGGGAACGCGGACAGCCCGAAGTCGGCGCCGCTGGCCTCGACCACCGGCGTGGTCCGGATGTACGGCGCGATGAGCTCATACGTTCGCGCGATCGCGGCCCGGTCGATCATCGTCACCGGCGGTCATGGTAGCATCCTCGTCCCATCTACCGGATCAGGTTGAGCGGGGGGTCCCCGCGGGCGATGCGATGGATGTTCTCCGCGATGACGCCGGCTCGCGCGTCCATCATGCCTTCGGTCCAGCCCGAGACGTGGGGCGTCATCAGCACGTTCGACAGCGTGTGGAACGGCCGGTGGCCCGGCAGGGTCGACGGGCCGCCCGCCGGATAGCGATACCAGACGTCGAGCGCGGCGCCCGCGATGGTGCCGTCGCGCAGCGCCAGGTAGAGCGCGTCCTCGTCCACCACCTCGCCGCGGGCCACGTTGATCAGGATCGCGGTCGGCTTCATGAGGCGGAGCCGCCGCGCGTCGATGAGGCCGCGCGTGTCCGGGGTGAGCGCGAGGGTGACGGCCAGATAGTCGGCGCGGCCCAGCACCTCGTCCACCGCCGCGGGGCCCCGCACGAACGCGAGACGGTGGGGGTCGGGCTGGCTCGGGTCGCGCCGGATGGCGAGCACCTCCATGTCGAAGGCGAGCGCGCGCCGGGCGACCGCCTGCCCGATGCGGCCGTACCCGAGGATGCCCAGGGTCTTGCCCGCCAGCTCCGACCACAGCGGCACGGCCGCGCCCGACCACACGCTGTCCCACTGGCCGCGGCGCAGGTCGGCGTCGATCCGGCAGAAGGCCCGGCTCATCGCGAGCATCGCGCCGAGCACGTACTCCGCGATGCCGGTGTCGTGCCCGTACGCGTTGGCGAGCGCGGTGCCCGGGCCCAGCGCGGTCCGGTCGATGCGGTCGAGCCCGGCCCCCGGCACCTGCACCAGGCGCAGGCGCGGCGCGACCGCCGCCATCTCGCGCGTGAAGGCCATGGTCACCAGCACGTCCACATCGCCGAGCCGCGCGACGATCTCGCGGTCGTCGACCAGGGCCACCTCGCAGGGAATGCGCAACCGGGCGCGGACGCGATCGGCGACGTGCGCCGCGAACACGCCCACGAAGGCGGCCCTCACGTGAGTACCATCTGCGTCTGGGTGGTCAGCGAAAGGAGCCGCCCCGACTCGTCGGTGACGCGGGTCTGCCACACTTGCGTGCGCTTGCCCTTGTGCAGCGGCGTGGCCTCGGCCCGCACCACCCCGGAGCGGCCGGCCGCGAAGAAGTTGGTCTTCGACTCGAGCGTGGTCGTCCCGGCGCCCGGCGGCAGGTTCACCGCGGTGGCCGCCGCGCCCACCGTATCCGCCAGCGCCATCAGGGTCCCGCCGTGCAGCGCGCCGCCGACCGTGCGCAGCTCGTCGCGAATCGTCAGCTCGGCCACCACGCGGTCGGGGCTCGCCTCGACGATCCGCACTCCGAGTAGCGTGCTCAGGGTCCCCGCCATCCGCTCGTTGAACAGCCCGGGATCGATGTCCATGAGGATCCTCCGGCGGCCATCCTCCCCGAAACCGGGAGCCAGTTCAATTACCTCCGAGGTAATGGCGCTCGCCCCCGGCCTGCGTATACTGCGGCCATGACGACCCGGACGCGGGCGCCGGCGGCGAGCAAGGCGTCGAGCAACTTCGGGCGCCTGCTGAAGCAATGGCGCGAGCGCCGGCGGCTGAGCCAGCTCACCCTCGCGGTGGACGCGGAGATCTCGTCACGTCATCTGAGCTTCATCGAGACGGGCCGGGCTCAGCCGAGCCGCGACATGATCCTGCTGCTGACCCGGGTGCTCGACGTCCCGCCGCGGGGGCGCAACGATCTGCTGACGGCCGCCGGCTACGCGCCGGTCTACCGCGAGACCGGCCTCGAGGCGCCCGAGATGGCCGACGTGCGGCGGGCCCTCGACTTCATCCTGCGGCAGCAGGAGCCCTACCCCGGGCTGGTCATCGACGGACACTGGAACATCCTGATGACCAACGGCGGGGCTCAGCGGCTGATGGGCCGGTTCCTCGACGCCCAGGCGGTGGCGGCCGTCGGCGGCCGGCCCAACGCGATGCGCCTCTTCTATCACCCGCGGGGCATGCGCCCCTACATCGTCAACTGGGAAGCGACCGCGGCCGGTCTCATCCAGTGGCTGCACCGCGATCTGGCCCGGGGCATCGGCGACGCGGAGACGAGCCGGCTGCTCGAGGAGCTGCTCTCCTACCCCGACGTGCCACAGAGGTGGCGCACGCTGGATCTCGACGCCGCCCCGGTGCCGTTCCTGGCCGTCGAGCTCCGCAAGGAGGACCTCCACGTCAGGTTCTTCTCCACGCTGACCACGCTCGGCGTGCCCTACGACATCACGCTGCACGAGCTCCGCGTGGAGTGCTTCTTCCCCGCGGATCGGGAGAGCGAAACCCTGCTGCGAGCCCTGGGAGACGCTGACGCGAGAGCACCGGGTTCGCGGTCGTGAGCCCATCCGAGCGCCCGACCCGGTTCGGCCGCATCCACCCGCCCGACGAAGCGTGGCTGGCCAAGCAGCCGCCCGAGCCCATCCTCGAGCCCGATCTGCCGATCATCGACACCCATCATCATCTCTGGGATCGCGGCGGGCACCGGTACTTCCTGCCCGACTTCCTCGCGGACGCCACGACCGGCCACAACCTGGTCGCCACCGTCTTCCTCGAATGCCATTCGATGTACCGTGCGGCCGGGCCGGAGGAGATGCGACCGGTGGGCGAGACCGAGTTCGTGGCCGGTCAGGCCGCGATGAGCGCGAGCGGGCAGTACGGGCCCGCGCGCGTCGCGGCGGGCATCGTGGGCTTCGCCGATCTCACCCTCGGGGACCGCGTGGAGCCGGTGCTGGAGGCGCACCTCCGGGCCGGCGGCGGCCGCTTCCGCGGGGTGCGGCACTCCGCGGCCTGGGACGCGAGCGACATCATCGGCAACAGCGCGGTGGCCGACGGGCCGCACGTCTACCGGCGGCCGGACTTCCGCGCGGGCCTGGCGGTGCTCACGAGGCTCGGCCTCTCGCTGGACGCGTGGGTCTTCCACCCCCAGCTCGCGGACGTGGTGGACCTGGCCCGGGCCTTTCCCGACACGGCCATCGTCCTCGGTCACGTCGGCGGCGTGCTGGGCTACGGCCCCTACGCCGGCAAGCAGAAGGACGTGTTCGCCGCCTGGAAGCCCCGGATGGCCGAGCTGGCCCGCTGCCCCAACGTGGCGGTGAAGCTCGGCGGCATGATGATGCGCCTGGCCGCCTTCGATTACCGCACCCAGCCGAAGCCGCCCACCTCCACCGAGCTGGCCGCGCTCTGGCGCCCGTACCTGGAGACCTGTATCGAGCTGTTCGGCGCGAGCCGCTGCATGTTCGAGAGCAATTTCCCGGTGGACAAGATGGGCATCGGCTGGGCGGGGCTCTGGAACGCGCTCAAGCGGATCGCGAGCGGCGCCTCCGCCGCCGAGAAGCAGGAGATGTTCAGCGGCACCGCTCGGCGGGTCTATCGCCTGGACGCCTGACCCGCGGCGGGTGTAGCTCGTCCCTTGACAGTCCGCCCGCCTGGCTCGATAGTGCTGGCGCCGCGCCAGGCGGCCCGGATGACCACGAATCGCGCGCTACGGCACCTCGGAGTCGGGCTGGTCCTCGCGGCGGCCTTGCTCGCTCCCGCGGCGGCGCGGGCCGAGATCAGCCTGCCCGCGGGCTTCACCGCCCGGGTCTACGTCACCGGTGACGGGTTCGGCGGGTCGAGCGAGCTCCGCGGGCGCGGGATCCCCACGACCCCTACCCTGGCCGTGGACCATACCGGCGCGCTCTACCTGGCGCGCGCGGGCCGGCGCTACAGCGGTGGGGAGTTCGACTACCTCTCGGCGCTCTATCGCATCAAGGCCGGCGGGGCCCAGCTCACCGCCGCGACCGAAGCGCGCTACCTCCACGGCCCGCCGCTCAACAATGCCCAGGTGAGCGGTGGCCGCGGCGGGCGCGAGATCCTGGTGACCACCTTCGACCGCGACCGCGGGGTCGGCGTGCTGTACCGCCTGGTGGACGGCCGCATCCACTTCTTCGCCGGGGGCACGCCCGATCGCGGCACGCCGCCGCTCCTGATCCAGCCGGAGGGCGCGGCCGTCGACGCGGCCGGCCACGTCTACGTCGCCGACCGCGCCCGCGGCGTGGTCGTGCGCTTCGACTCCACCGGACGGGTGCTCGACTCGAGCTACGCGCGAGCCGTCCGCCCGCGCACGCTCACCGTGGACGACAACGACCACCTGTGGGTCGGCAGCGACGGCAGCGCGGACGCGCCGTGGCAGGCCGGGCCGGGCGCGGTGTGGCGGGTCGCCCCGGGGGGCGAGCGGCGACTGATGGTGGAGGGCCCGGTGCCCCAGGGCCTGAGCCCGGGGCCCGGCGGCTCGGTCTTCGTGGCGGACCGCCAGGCGGGCGAGATCTTCGGCGTGAGCCCCGACGGCAACCGGGTGTCCTTCGCGCGCTTCACCGACGGCGACGCGCCGCGCGGCCTCGCCTTCGTGCCGAACACGCCGGAGACGCGCGCCGCCGGCCTGGCGGGCGATCTGCTCGTCTCGGTCATCCGTACCGGCGTCTTCCAGCTCAACCAGATCGTGCGGATCTCGGGGCCCTTCCCGGAGCTGGCGCGGCCGCGGTAGCTCGCCCGCATGGACTTCGGGCTCTCCGGCCCCGAGCAGGCCTTCGCCCGGGAGGTGCGCGCGTTTCTCCGGGCGCATCCGCCGGAAACCTTCCCCGAGGACGGCACCGACGCCGGCTACGGCTCCGGCGCCCACTCGCGCGCCTTCACTCGCGCGCTGGGCGAGCGCGGCTGGCTCAGCATGGGCTGGCCGCGGGAGCACGGCGGCCAGGCGCGGCCGATGACCTACCTCCTGATCCTTCTGGAAGAGCTCGCCGCCGCCGGAGCGCCCTTCGGCCCGTTGTCCGGATGCCTCCAGGTTTCCGACTCGATCATCCGCAACGGCTCCGAGGCCCTGCAGCGGGAGATCCTGCCGCTCGTGGCGCGCGGCGACGCCACCTTCTGGCAGGGCTACAGCGAGCCCGACGCCGGCTCCGACCTGCTCGCGCTCAGGACGCGGGCCCGCCTCGAGGGCGACCACTGGGTGCTCGACGGCCGCAAGATCTGGTCGAGCCACGCCGGCATCGCGACCTACGGCACCGTGCTGGCGCGCACCGATCCCGAGTCCGCCCGCCACCGCGGCCTCACGATGCTGGTGGTGGACAACCGGCTGCCCGGCATGGACGTGCGCCCGATCCGCAGCCTGACGGGCCGCGTCTACCACTACGAGATCTTCATGGACGGCGTCCGCGTACCGCGCGACTGGGTGATGGGCAAGGCGGGCGAGGGCTTCGGCCAGCTCCTGAAAGGCCTCGACACCGATCGCTTCTGGGGCCGGTTCTACAAGGCGCCGTTCCTCCGCCGCATCCTCGGGCTCCTCGTCGAGCACGTGAGCACGGCCCGGGCGGGTGATCCGGTCGCGCGGCGCCAGCTCGCCCACGCCGCCGCCGAGATCGCCGCCCTCCGCGCGCTCTTCTATCGCGCGGCCTGGCTGATCGAGCGGGGCCTGCCGGCGACCGGAGAGGTCTCCGCCGCGAAGGTCATGGCCGACGAGCTGGGACAGCGCGTGCTCTCGCTGGGCATGGAGCTCCTCGGCCCCTACGGCGTGCTCCGCGCCGGCTCCCGCTGGGCCCGGCTCCGCGGCGAGATCGAGCACCAGTACCAGACGAGCTGGGGCCATACCCTCGCCGGCGGCACGTCCGAGATCCAGCGCACGACGATCGCGGTGCGCGCCCTCGGCCTGCCCGCCGAGCCGAAGGCGCGCGCCTGATGGACCTCTCCTTCTCTCCGTCCCAGCGGATCCTCCAGCAGTCGGCCCGCGCGTTCCTGCAGCAGCGCTGCCCGCCCGAGCGCGTGCAGGAGCTGGCGCTCGACCCGCGCGGCTTCGCGGCCGATCTCTGGAAGGAGATCGCGACGCTCGGCTGGCCGGGGCTCCTGGTCCCGGGGGAGCTGGGTGGCAGCGGCGGCTCCGTCGGCGACGCGCTGGCGCTCATCGAGGAGCTGGGGCGCGCCTGCTTCCCGAGCCCGTTCGTCGGGAGCGCCGTCGTCGCCACCACCGCGCTGACCGCGGCCGGCGGCCGGCACGCCCGGGCGCTGCTCCCCGCCCTGGCCATGGGCGAGCGCATCTGCACGCTCGCGGTGCTGGAGGAGTCGGGGCGACTCGACCCGGATGCCCTGGCCCTTCCCGTCGCGGCGCCCGGCCGGCTCGCCGGCGGCAAGCTCTTCGTCGCGGACGCCCACGTGGCGACCGACGTGATCGTGCTCGGGCGCGGGGCCGCCGGACCGACCGCGCTCCTGCTGCCGATGGACCGTGCCGGCATCACGGCGCGGCCGCTCGCCAGCATGACGGGCGACAAGCTCTTCGAGCTCGACTTCGCCGACGTGGAGACCGGCCCGGACGATCTGCTCGGCGCGCCCGGAGGCGGCTGGACGCTCCTGGGGCCCGCCTTCCGCGTGGGCGCCCTCGCCCGGAGCGCCGAGATGGTGGGCGCCGCCCAGCGCATCCTCGAGCTCTGCGTGGAGCATGCCCGCGTGCGCGTGCAGGGCGGCCGGCCCATCGGCGGCTACCAGGCCATCCAGCACGCCTGTGCCGACCTCTTCCGCGACGTCGAGAGCGCGCGGTGGCTCATGTGGGAAGCCGCCTGGACGCTGGAGTCAGGCCAGCCGGACGCCGATACCTCGGTGGCCGCGGCCAAGGCCTATGGCGCCGAGGCCTGCCTGCGGGTGGCCCGCCGTGGCCACCAGATCATGGGGGCCATCGGCTACACCGAGGAGCACCCGCTCCACCTCTTCCACAAGCGCATCCTCGCGGCCGGCCTGGACGCGGGCGATGCGGCGCTGCACCTCGAGACGGTCGCGAAGGCGATCGGGCTCAGCGGGTGACGAGGACGGGGATCTTGGAGTGGGTCAGGACCTTGTTGGTCTCGCTGCCGAGAAGCAGCGCCGCCACTCCCCGACGGCCGTGTGAAGCCATGAAGATGAGGTCGCACCCGGCTTCGGCCGCGAGGGCGATAATCGCCTCGTAGGGGCCGTGGCTCACCCGGTGCACGGTGGTACACGCCACGCCCGCGGCGCGCGCCGCCTCCGTGACGGCACCGAGCGCCCGCTGCGCGCTTTCCTTCGCCTTCGCGTCGTGCTCCTGGACGTGCGCGGTGTAGATCGACGGCGTCATCTCGGTGGGATGGAACGGCGGCGTCACGTGCAGCGCGGTGACGCGGGCGCCGATCTCCTTCGCGAACTTGACGCCGTCGCGTACCGCCATGTCGGACAGCTCCGAGCCGTCCGTGGGCAACAGGATGTGCTTGTACATTGACGTTGGCCTCCCGCCGGGGTTGTCAGTTCGGCCCCCATCCTCCTCCCGGGGCGGCCGCGTCGTCAATGGCTTCCGGATGAGGTCGTCGGCCCCCCTGGCGTCACCCCCCGCCCCTCCCCGTCGTGCCGGATCGCCGCCCCGGCTCCCCGCTTCCAGCACGGATTGGCCGGGTCGCTCCGGATCCGCGAGCCCCGCGGCCTCCCCTTTACGAAACTTTACCTCCCAGACAGGCTGCGTTTACCCCGCGCTCGCAAGCTGACTCCAACCGGGACGCTTCCACGCGTTCCCTTGAAAGGAGACGCGCCATGACCGACACGACCCAGACTCCCCCCCAGCCTCCTGCACCCTCCGCGGACACCCCGCGCCGCCGCTTCTTCCGGCGGGCGGCCCTCGCCACCCTGCTCGCCACCGTGGCCACCGGGATCGGCCTCACCGCCCTCGCCTACGGCCACGGGCCGGGAGGCTGGCACCGCGGCGGCTTCATGGGCGCCCATCTCGACCCCGCCCGGCTGGACGAGCACCTCGACCGGATGCTCAAGCACCTCTACGTCGAGGTGGATGCCACCGACGCCCAGAAGCAGCAGCTCGGCCCGATCGTGAAGGCGGCGGCCCGTGATCTCTTGCCGATGCGGGACCGGATGCGCGATGCCCGGCTGCAGGCGGTCACACTCCTGGCCCAGCCCACCATCGATCGGGCCGCGCTCGAGGCCCTGCGGGCCAACCAGCTCCAGCTGGCCGAGCAGGCGTCCCGCCGGCTCACCCAGGCGCTGGCCGACGTGGCTGACGTGCTCACGCCCGAGCAGCGGAAGCAGCTCGCCGAGCGAGCGGGACGCTGGCACGGGCGCCGCGGGTAGACTGGGGGTGTGACCCCACCCATTCTGCTGATCGAGGACGACCGCCGCCTCGCCGAGATGCTGTCCGAGTATCTCGGCGAGGCGGGGTTCAGGGTGTCGGTCGCAGGGGATGGGCGGACGGGGCTCGCGCGTCTGGCCGCCGAGCCCTACGACGCGCTCGTGCTCGACCTCATGCTCCCCGACATGGACGGCCTCGAGGTGTGCCGCCGGCTTCGCGCGTTCTCCGACGTGCCGGTGCTCATGCTGACCGCGCGCGGGGATGCGATGGACCGCGTGGTCGGCCTCGAGATCGGCGCCGACGACTATCTCCCCAAGCCCTTCGAGCCGCGCGAGCTGCTGGCCCGCCTGCGCGCGATCCTGCGCCGGCGTGATCGGACCCGCTCGTCCCGTGTCCTGCGCTTCGGGCGCCTCGAGATCGATCGGGACGCGCGGTGCGTGCGCGTGGATGGAGCCGAGCGGGCCCTCACCGGCCATCAGTTCGCGCTCCTGGTCGCGCTGGCGGAGCGCGCGGGGCGCGTGCTGTCTCGCGACACCTTGATGGACCTGGTCAAGGGCGAAGCGCTCGAAGCCTTCGACCGCTCGATCGACGTCCACGTCTCCCGGATCCGCGCCGCCATCGAGGACGACCCCAAGCGGCCGCGCCGCCTCCTCACCGTGCGCGGCGCCGGCTACGTGTTCGCCCGGCAGCAGGACTGATGCGCCGGCTGTACCTCCGTATCTATCTCGCCGTCCTGGCCAGCCTGGTGGCCTTCGCGCTGGTGGCGGGTACCCTCTGGCGCCACGTCGGCGACGGCCGCGGCTACGCCTTCGAGGTGGCGGGCGTGCTCGCCCAGAACGTGCTGCCGCCCGCCGGCGCGCCCCCGCTCGAACAGCAGGCCGCCCTCGAGCGGCTCGCCGCGAACCTCCGCGCCGACGTCGCGCTGTTCTCCGCCGACCGCACCCCGCTGGCGGCCGTCGGCGCGCCGCTGCCGGCGCCCGGTCCGGGCCGCGCGCGCGGGGGTTGGCTGCGGGCGTGGGGCCCGCCGGCGGGGGTGATCCATCTGCGCGACGGCCGGTGGCTGGTGGGACGCGTGCGTCCCGAGCACCGGCCGACCGGGGCGCCGCTCTTCCTCACGCTCGGATTGCTCGCGCTCGCGGTCGGCGTCGGCGCTTATCCGGTGGTGCGCCGATTGACCACGCGGCTGGAGCGGCTGCAGGCCGGGGTCGAGTCGCTCGGAGCCGGCAACCTCTCGTCCCGGGTGCCGGTCGAAGGGCGGGACGAAGTGGCGCGCCTCGCCGAGAGCTTCAACCGCGCCGCGGGCCGGATCGAGGAGCTGCTGGGCGCGCACAAGAGCCTTCTCGCCCATGCCTCGCACGAGCTGCGCACCCCGCTCACCCGCATCCGCATGGCGGTGGAGCTCTTGAAGACGGACGCCGATCCCAGGCGGAAGCTCGACCTGGAGCGGGACATCGCGGAGCTCGACGCGCTGATCGAGGAGATCCTGCTCGCCAGCCGCCTCGACGCCGTCGCCGAGCGGGACGTGGACGAGGATGTGGACCTGCTCGCGCTCGCCAGCGAGGAGTGCGCGCGCTACGACCAGGCGGCGCTCGAGGGCCGGCCGGTGACGGTGCGCGGCGACCCGCGCCTGCTGCGGCGGATGATCCGCAACCTGCTGGAGAACGCCCGGCGCCATGGCGCCCCGCCGATCGACGTCCGCGTGCGCGACACCGGCGGCCGGGTCGAGCTCACCGTTTGCGACCACGGCCCCGGCGTTCCCGATGCCGAGGGGGAAGACGTGTTCCGGCCGTTCCGCCGGGTCGGCGGGCCGGGGGCGAGCGGCGGGGCCGGGCTCGGGCTGGCCCTGGTGCGGCAGATCGCGCGGCGCCACGGCGGGGAGGCGCGCTACCTGGGCCGCGTCCAGGCGACGAGCTGCTTCGTGGTGAGCCTTCCGGGAGCGGCCCAAACAAAGAGCTCCTCCGGATGACGCTCACGCCATGACCGGGTGGCGCGGGACGCCGGCGCGACGGCGGGCCACCGCGCTCGCCATGTCGGCAGGCGGGGGCGCGCGGAACTCGGCGTACTCGCCGGTCGCCGGGTGCACGAAGCCGAGCACGGCCGCGTGGAGCATCGGACGGCCCAGCGTCGGGTCGGCGGGGGCGGCCCCGTAGCTCGCGTCGCCGAGGACCGGGTGGCCGATCGAGGCCAGATGCACGCGGATCTGATGCATGCGCCCGGTGCGCGGGCGTGCCTCGACCAGCGTCGCGTCGGGCCCGAGGCGCTCGGCCACGCGAAGCTCGGTCACCGCCCGTCGGGGGGCCGCCGAGCGCGCCGAGACCCGGCGCCGATCGCGCGGGTCACGGCCCAGCGCCCGGTCGATCAGCCCGCCCCGCCGGACCGCTCCGGCCACCAGCGCCAGGTACACGCGGTGAACCGAGTGGGCCCGGAACTGGCGCGAGAGGTCGCGGTGGGCCGCGTCGGTCTTCGCGATCACGAGGACCCCGCTCGTGCCCTTGTCGAGGCGATGCACCAGTCCGGGCCGGAGGCGGGCGCCTTCACGGTGATCGACGTGGTGCACCAGCGCGTTGAGCAGGGTGCCCGTCCAGTGGCCGGGCCCGGGGTGCATCACGAGCCCGGGGGGCTTGTCGATCACGAGGACATCCGCGTCCTCGTGGAGCACGTGCAGCGCGAGGGGCTCGGGCTCGACCGCCGGGGGCTTGCGAACCGCCACGTGACAGGTGATCACGTCGCCCGGGCGGATGAGCCGGGCGGGCTTGGTCCGCCGGCCATTGACCGTGATCAGCCCGCCGTCGATCCACCGCTGGGCGGACGCCCGCGACAGGTGGGCGGTCTGCGTGCTCACGAAGACGTCGAGCCGCCGCGGGGCCTGCCCCGCGGACACCGTCGTCACCCGCTGCATCGCGCCCGCCTACCCGCCCAGCATCATGGTCGCCGCCTTCTCCGCGATCATGATGGTCGGCGCGTTGGTGTTGCCGCCGATGAGCGTGGGCATGACGGAGGCGTCCACCACCCGCAGGCCGTCGAGCCCATGCACCCGCAGCGAGGGGCCCACCACCGCCATCTCGTCGGTGCCCATCTTGCACGTCCCCACCGGATGGAAGATGGTGCCCGAGGCCCGGTCGCGCACGTAGGCGGCGATCTCCGCGTCGCTCCGCGCCTCGCGGCCGGGGCCCAGCTCCCGCCCCAGGATGTCGCCGAGCGGCCTGGCGTGGAAGATCTCCCGCAGCCTCTGGATGCCGGCGACGAACTGCGGCAGATCGTCCGGCGCGCTCAGGTAGGCCGGATCGATCAAGGGCTGGTCGAGCGGGTCGGTCGACGCCAGCGTGATCTGGCCGCGGCTGGCCGGACGGTTCACGTAGAAGGCGAACGTGATGCCGTGGCAGTAGGGCTGGAAGGCGTCCAGCGGCGCCTCGGTCAGGCAGTACGGCAGGAAGAACCCTTGCAGGTTCGGCGGCCCGTCGGGGCCGCGGGTCCGGAGGAAGGCGCCCGCCTCCGCGATGTTCGAGGTGAAGAGGCCCTGGTGCGTCGCCTCGTACTCGGTCTGCACCGCCGCGAGCTGCTCGGGCGTCGCGCCGTAGAGCGAGAACGGCACCGTGATCTCGTACCGGAGAAAGGTCCCGAGATGGTCCTGCAGGTTCCGGCCGACCCCGGGGAGATCCGCGATGACCCGGATCCCGAGGGCCTGGAGATGCTCGGCGGGGCCGATCCCGGACAGCATGAGGAGCTGCGGGGAGTTGATGCTCCCGCCGCAGAGGACCACTTCCCGCGACGCGTCGGCCAGCGCCGACCGCCCGCGACAGACGTACTCGACGCCGACCGCGCGGCGCTCCTCGACGCGGACCCGGCAGGCCAACGCATGGGTGACCACGGTCAGATTGGGGCGGTCGAGCGCCGGCCGCAGGAAGGCGCTCGCGGTGCTCCAGCGCCGCCCGTCCTTCTGGGTGAGCTGGTAGAAGCCGCAGCCGTCCTGGCTGGCCCCGTTGAAGTCGGCGTTCTCGGGCACGCCGGTCTCCCGCGCCGCGGCCACGAACATCTCCGAGAGCGGGTGACGGAACCGGTGGTCGGCCACGTTCAGCAGGCCGCCCCGCCCGTGGAACCGGTCCTCCAGGCGCTCGTTGTGCTCGGACTTCCGGAACACCGGCAGCACGTCTTCATAGCTCCAGCCCTTGTTGCCGAGCTGGGCCCAGTGGTCGTAGTCCGCGGCGTGGCCGCGGATGTAGATCATGTAGTTGATCGAGCTGGAGCCGCCGAGCGTGCGGCCGCGCGGCCACGCGAAGCGTCGCAGGTTGCAGTGCGGCTGCGGCACCGTGCGGTACCGCCAGTCGTGCGGCCCGTCCGGCAGGAACCCCATCATGGCGGGCGTGTGGATGAAAGGGGAAGCGTCCGGGCCGCCGGCCTCGAGGAGCAGGACCGTCGTGGCCGGGTCGGCGGAGAGGCGGTTCGCGAGGACGCACCCGGCGGAGCCGGCGCCCACGATCACGTAGTCGTACATGGCCCACGCGGGAGTGACTATTTCAGCTCGACGGTCTTGACGTAGACCCCCGGCGAGCCGGGCGCGTGCTTCATGTGCTCGCGCATCGTGCGGTTCACCGGCGAGGCGTCGCGCTGGGCCATCCAGGCGGCGCTCTCCGAGACCTTGGGGTGCTCGAACTCGTAGAGCGTGAGATAGGTCGGCTGCCCCTCCACCGCGCGGTAGCGGCGGCCACGGATGACCCCGGGGACCTTCTCGTAGTTGGGCACGTAGACCGTGTTGTACCAGTCGTTGAACTCGCGATCGACGGCGGGCGGCACGTCCATGCGCCCGATCTGGAGCACCGGCGCCATCGGGGCCGCCGCCACCGCGGGCGTCAGAGCCTTCGGATGAATCATGGTGTACACGTTCCGGATGAAGGTGGTCGCGATCGTCCCCGGCCCGGACCGCTTCGTCCACTCGGTGGGATTGGCCTGGACCTTCTTGTAGGCCGGGGTCTCCAGGACCGCCGCGCTTTCCAGCTCGTAGTAGGCGAGGTGCTTCGGCCCGCCTTTCACGGCCTCGTAGCGGGCCCCGCTGAGGAAGCCCGGGATGGCCATGCGCTCCGGGAGATGCTCCTCGTTGTACCAGCGGTTGAAGTCGTCTTCCTTGTCCGCCGGCACGTCCGCCCACACCATCAGGAGCCCGGTACCCTTCTTGGCCATGGCGCCCTCCCTTGCGGCAAGGGTATATCACACCGTGGCCGCGTCGGCCCGCGCCGAGCCCGGCCGGCCCCCCTCATCCTGCCCTCTCCCCAGGGGGGAGAGGGTGCGGTAGACTCAGGACGCTTCCGGCCGCCACCGAGAGACAAAGGAGAACCACGGTGAAGCTCGACGTGTCCATGCTGACCCACGATCTCAAGACCATCCCCGACTACGCCCGGAAGGTCGAGGCCATGGGCTACGACTGCCTGTGGTCGTCGGAGACCCAGCACGATCCGTATCTGCCGGTGGCGGTCGCCGCGACCTGCACGTCGCGCATCAAGCTCGGCACCAACATCGCGACGGTGTTCTCGCGCAGCCCCATGATCACCGCGCACATCGCCTGGGACCTGCAGAAGGCCTCCGCCGGGCGCTTCACCCTCGGGCTTGGCACCCAGGTGAAGGCGCACAACGAGCGGCGCTTCTCGGTCAAGTTCGAGTCGCCGGGGCCCAAGATGGGGGAGGCCATCCGGGCCATCCGCGCCATCTGGGACTGCTGGCAGAACGGCACCAAGCTCAACTTCAAGGGGCAGTTCTACACCTTCGACGTGATGACGCCCTTCTTCAACCCGGGCCCGATCGAGCACCCGAGGATCCCGATCTACATCGCGGCGGTGAACCCGCTGATGTGCCGGATCGCGGGCGAGCTGTGCGACGGCATGCACGTGCACCCGTTCAACTCGCCGAAGTACCTCCGCGAGATCGTCCACCCGGCGGTGGAGGAAGGGCTGAAGCGCTCGGGGCGCGCGCGCAAGGACTTCACCTACGCGACCGCCACCTTCGTGGTGGTGGGCGACACCGAGAAGGAGCGGCTCGCGCAGGCCCAGACCGTGAAGCAGCAGATCGCCTTCTACGGCTCCACCCGCACCTACCAGCCGGTGCTGGCCGCGCACGGCTGGGAGGACGTCACCGGCAAGCTCCACCGCAAGTCCGTCGAGGGCGACTGGAAGGGCATGGCCGACCTGATCACCGACGAGATGCTCGACACCTACGCGGTGACCGCGACCTACGACAACCTGCACGCGAAGATCCTGGAGCGCTACCAGGGCCTGCTCGATCGCACCGGGCTCTATCAGCCGTACCAGCCGAACCTGAACGATCCGCGCCTGCCCGCGATGGTGCGGGCATTCAATGGCTAGAATCAGGGATGAGGAGCTGACGCGATGACCGACAAGGTGCAGGTGGAGATCAAGGGCGACGTCGCCACCATCATGCTGAACAAGCCCGAGCGGCTCAACGCGCTCGACAACGAGATGTGGCACGGCATCGGTGAGGCCTGCCGGGCCGTGGACGCGGCGCCCGACGTGCGCGTGGCCGTCCTGATGGGCGCGGGCGGCTGCTTCTGCGCGGGCCTCGACGTCAAGGCGGGCTCGACGCTGAGCACGACGCTGGAGGACATGTCGCCCGGCCAGGCGCTGGCCCGCATCCGCCGGCACCTGGCGGGGCACCAGGCGTCCTTCTCCGCGGTGGAGTCGCTCCGCGTCCCGGTCGTCGGCGCCATCCAGCGCGCCTGCATGGGCGCGGGGCTCGAGCTGGCCCTCTGCTGCGACGTGCGCCTGGCCGCCGAGGGCACGCTCTTCTCGATCCCGGAGGTGCAGCTCGGCCTCGTGCCCGACATGGGCGGCACCCAGCGGCTGCCGCGCACGGTCGGCATCGGGAAGGCCAAGGAGCTGATCTACTCCGCGCGGCGCTTCGACGCCGCCGAGGCGCTGCGGATCGGGCTCGTGCAGGCGGTGTATCCCGCGGGCGAGCTCCAGGCGCGGGTGGCCGAGCTGGCCGCGGAGATCGCGGCCAACGCGCCGCTCGCGGTGCAGGCCGCCAAGCGCGCGATCAACGGCACCTACTACGGCGAGATGGGCGCGTGGCTCGACTGGGAGACCGCGCAGGCCTCGGGCCCGCTGCTCTCCGAGGACCGCAAGGCCGGCCTCGAGGCCGCCGCCGAGCGCAAGCGCGCCAACTTCAAGGGCAGATAGTCTCCGGAGGATCTCATGGCGGATCTCTACGACCTGGGTGACAAGCCACCGCTCGGCGACGTGCCGAAGCGGATGCACGCGTTCGCGGTGCGGCAGAGCCGCTTCGGCCAGCCGCGCGAGGCGTGGAAGCGCGAGGTGCTCCCCACGCCCACCATCGGCCCCGACGAGGTGCTGATCTACGTGATGGCCTCCGGCATCAACTACAACAACGTGTGGGCCGCGCTGGGCCAGCCCCTCGACGTCATCGCGGAGCGCCAGAAGCTCGGCGAGCCGGAGGACTTCCACGCGGGCGGCAGCGACTGCTCGGGCATCGTGTGGGCCGCCGGCAAGGACGTGAAGCACGTCAAGGTCGGCGACGAGGTCATCGTGCACAGCGGCTGGTGGCGACCCGACGACCCGTGGGTGCTCTCCGGCAAGGACCCGATGCTGGCCGAGTCCACCCGCATCTGGGGCTACCAGACCAACTACGGCAGCTACTGCCAGTTCGCCCGCGCCCAGGCGCACCAGTGCATCGCCAAGCCGAAGCGGCTCAGCTGGGAGGCGTCGGGCTGCTTCCTCCTCTGCGCCTCCACCGCCTATCGCATGCTGATGGGCTGGGCACCGCACACCGTCGAGAAGGGCGACGTGGTGCTGGTCTGGGGCGCCACCGGCGGCCTCGGCAGCCTCGCGCTCGAGATCGTCCGCGCCCAGGGCGGCCGCCCCATCGCGGTGGTCTCCGACGACGCCAAGAGGAAGTTCTGCATGGACCACGGCGCGGTCGGGGTCATCAACCGCTCGCAGTTCGATCACTGGGGCCCGATGCCCGACACCAAGGACGCCAAGGCGTACGGCAACTGGGCCAAGGGCGCGCGGGCCTTCGGCAAGGCGATCTGGGACGCGCTGGGAGAGCG
>DATHSW010000233.1:0-5821 GCA_035463855.1 Candidatus Deferrimicrobiaceae bacterium
ACGTGCTCGCCTACATGCCCGCGGTCGCCTGGCGGTCCGGGACCGGCATGGTGGTGTGGCCGGACGTCAAAAATTGACACCTCAGCAGGCGTCCTCCTGCGGACGACCGGAGTGACACGTGAGAATCGTCGGTCAGCGAACACCCGCTAAGTCCAAGTCCCGCCTCACCCGTCCCGCTGGCGCTGTTCTTGCTGCTTCCCGTCCCGGGGGAACAAGCGGGATGAGTCGGGTACAGCCGGAGCGAGAATCGTCGGTGTTCCGCAAGCCGGCGGCCCCGCCGCCCGACCGTGTCGCGGTGCGGCGCGGTCCCGAGGCGCGCGGCGATCGGTCGCTCGCCATCCCTCCGTCGGTGGCCTCGTCGCTGTCGCGCACCGTGCGTGAGCAGCTCGCGTACCTCACGCCCGATCAGCAGCGCGCCTTCCTCTGGCGCTACCGGGCCCAGGCGAAGTCGCCGCTCGTCGCGCTCCTGTTCCTGCCCCTCGGGTGGCACTACCTCTACCTGCGCAAGCGCGGGCTCCAGGTGCTGTTCTGGCTCACCCTCGGCGGACTCGCGGCCTGGTGGGTGCTGGACGTCTTCCGCATCCGCCGCCTCGTGCGCGAGTACAACCGGCGCGTGGCGATGCACGTGATGCGCGCCCTCTGGGGGTAGCCGGCCGGTCGCGTCCGTCCCCATGGATCCCGCCTTCACCCGGGTCGCCGGCTGCGATCTTTGCCGCGCCGCGCGCATCACCCCGTGGTTCCACGAAGACGACATCTGCTGGATCGCCGAGTGTGAGATCTGCGCGGTGCCGATGGTGGTCTGGCGCTACCACGGCACCGAGCCGCCCCCCGAGCACGTCGCCCACATGCACGCGCGCCTGCGCGAGGTGACGACCCGGCAGCTCGGCGACTGCTACATCGACGACCACATGCGGAACATCCCCGACCACTACCACGCCCACGGCCGGCCCAAGGGCGGGTTCTTCGGTCCCGGGGCCGGACGCTAGCGCGCCCGGGCTCTCTCACCATCCAGACCAGGAGACGATCATGGCCGACAGCGAGCTCCACCGGAAGGGCAGCGAGATCCGTCGTAAGCTGCTGGGCGACAAGTACGTGGAGCGCGTGAACGCGACCACGTACAAGGATCCGGTCATGCGCACGTTCATCGACGTGGCCACCGAGAACGTGTTCGGCGCGCTGTGGACGCGGCCCGGCCTCGACCTCAAGACGCGCACGCTGGTGTGCGTGGTCTCCGACGCGGCCACCGGCCGCGAGCCCGAGCTGCGTATCCACCTGCGCATGGCGCTCCGCCAGGGCTGGACCGAGACCGAGCTGATCGAGACCCTGATCCACCTGTCGGGCTACGTGGGCGTGCCGATCATCCGGGAGGCCATGATCGCCGCGCGCGAGGTGTTCGCGGAGGTCCGGGCCGAGGGCTGACGGCGGTGAAGGGGGGCGTCAGCCCCCCTCCGAGGAACCCTCCATGATCTCCCGCATCCGCCTGAAGGTCTGGATGCGACGGCGGTTCGCCTCCGGCATGCTCTCGAGGTCCACCGGCTGGGTCACGGTGAGACCGTAGGCCTCGTAGGTGGGGATGTCGGCCTCGGCCAGCCCCGTCGCGGCGCGCTTCCGCTCGAAGGCGGCGGCCACGTAGGGAGCCAGCTCCTCCGCCTTGCGGCCGGCGCGCGCGGCCTCGCGCTCCTTGAACTCCGGCATGACGGCGGCCGCGAAGAGCTCGAGCGACTCGCAGATGTGCTCGTGGCGGTTCTTGCCGCCCTGCTGGATGAAGATGGTCTGGTCCACCCCGTAGTCCTCGAAGGCGCGCAGGGCCGAGCCAAGCTCCTCGGGCGTGCCGATGCAGCCGGTGCCGCCGCCGAGAACGCCCAGGTCCAGCTCCGCGCGGACCGCCTCGTACCTGGCCCAGATGTCGGTGCGGCCGGGCCGGTGCTTGCCGAAGACGTAGTGGTGGCCGAGGGCGAACTGGAAGAAGCGGAAGCCGTCGGTGCCGCGCCGGCGCGCCTCCTCCCCGTCCCGGTGGCATGAAAAACCGGTCACCATTGCGATGTTGGGATTCACCGCGTGGCCGATCGGCACGCACTCGCGCTTGAACGTCTCGTAGTAGTCGTCCACCCAGTGCTTCGCCTCGGCCGGGTCGATGAACGCGAAGGTGAGCGCCCCCATGCCGAGCTGGGCGGCCAGGTGGATGGTCTCCCGGTTCGAGCACGCCACCCACAGCGGCGGGTGCGGCTTCTGCACCGGCTTGGGGACCACGTTGCGGACCGGCATCGAGAAGTACTTGCCCGCGTAGCCGGGATAGGGGTCGAGCGCCAGCATGTTCGCCACCTGCTCGGTGCTCTCGCGCCACATGGCGCGGCGCTCGGCGGGGGTGACCCCGAAGCCCTCCAGCTCCGCCCGCGAGGCCGATTCCCCGGTCCCCCACTCCACGCGGCCGTTGGAGACGAGATCGAGCGTGGCCAGCCGCTCGGCCACGCGCGCCGGATGGTTGTAGCCGGGCGGCATCAGCACGATGCCGTGCCCGAGGCGGATCTGCCGCGTGCGCTGGGAGGCGGCGGCCAGGAACACCTCGGGGGCCGAGGAGTGCGAGTACTCCTCGAGGAAGTGGTGCTCGACCTCCCAGGCGTAGTCGATGCCGAGCCGGTCGGCCAGCTCGACCTGGACCAGCGCGTCCTGGAAGAGACGCTGCTCGCTGCCCTCCTCCCAGGGGCGGGGAAGCTGGTGCTCGTAGAAGACGCCGAAACGCATGCTCGCTCCTTTCGCGCCGACGCGGCGGCGCCGGGGCGCCGCCATCGTAGCGCAGGAGGCGGGCGGACGGGGAGGAACGCGGAGAGCGGCTACGGGGCCTGGCCGAACGGCACGATGGGCGCCGGCATCGGGGACCCGTCCAGACGCGTGGGCGGGTGCGTCGGCGTCTCGGTCGGGGTGGGCACCGCCGACCAGGTGCGCGCGCCCGGCTGCTGCTCCAGCTCGTGCAGCACGAGCTGGGAGGCCCGCTCGGGGACGCGGGGAGCGACCGCGGGAACCATGGTCGGGCGCGGGGTGGTCGGGCGGGGGGCCGGCGCGCTCACCATCTGGACCTTCGGGCTCGGCCGCGGGGTCCGGGAGATCCACCGCGGCGCGGGAACGGGCTTGGCCAGCACCAGCTCGGCGCCTTTCTTGTCGCCCATCCGCCGCAGCACGCGCGCCACGAAGCGCCGCGTCTCGGGAAAGGGCGGGATCCCTCGATGGCGCACCACGTGCTGCTGACCGGCGTTGTAGGCGGCCAGGGCGAGCGGCAGATTGCCGTTGAAGGTGTCGAGCATGGCGCGCAGGTGACTGGCGCCCGCGTCGATATTCTCGTCGGGAGCGTGCGGATCCTTCACGCCGATGAGCGCGGCGGTCTGCGGCATGAGCTGCATCAGGCCCTGCGCGCCCTTGCGGGAGACCGCCGCGTGATCGAAGTTGGACTCCACCGCGATCACCGCCCGGATGAGCTCCTCGGGCAGGCGGTGACGCGTGGCGGCCGCCTTGATGTGGTCGGGAATGGCCGCGAGGTCGTACTCGGGCTCGTCCGGCTCGTCCGGCTCGGCGGCCGGCTCCGTCAGCGCGGCGGCGTGCTCGGCCACGTCCGCCGCCGTCCAGGGGGTTCCGACCACGACGAGCGCCAGCAGCATCACGGCGGCGCCCAGGGACGGCAGCGGCGACAGCCAGCGCGCGCGCTCCCACTCGGGGAAGAGCGGGAGCTGGCGAGGATCGACCTCGCGATATCGGGTCCAGCTTTTGATCAATATGGTGAGCATTCGTACACCTCCGAATGGTCGGGAGGTATGCGAGGCGGGTGCCAAGGGGGGAGGGGGCCTTGGCCTTTGTTTCCGGGCACTTGAGTCGTGTCGGCCGGGTGTCGCGCCACTTCGGGGCCGCGTGTCACGCCCCGAAGTCACCCCGCTGACAGTGCTAACTTTTCGTGATCTGCGAGATCCCCGGCAGGCGGCCCAGGAAATTGCCGGTCACGCCGCCATCGACGACGAGATCGTGGCCGTTGACGTAGCGCGCGTCGCGCCCGAGGAGGAACGCGATCACGTCGGCCATGTCCTCCGGCGTCGCCACGCGCCCGATCGGCACCAGCGCGTCGCGCTCGGCGGCGACGGTCTCGTTCTCGTACACCTTGGCGGTCATGCCGGTGCGGACCATGCCCGGCGAGAGGCTGTTGACGCGGATGCCGTCGCGCCCGAACTCCTGTGCGAGAACCGCGACGAGCATGATCAGCGCCGCCTTGCTCGGCCCATAGGGGCCGAGATTGGCGTGCGCGTTGCTCCCCGACATGGACGCCACCGCCACGATCGCCCCGCGCGAGGCGGCGAGCGCGCCGTGGGCGGCCTTGGCGAGCAGCCACGTCGCGCGCGTGTTCACCGCGAACATGCGATCCCAGTCCTCGACCGCGTAGCTCACGAGTGGGCCCGGACGGTTGACGCCGGCGTTGCTGACCACCCCGTCGAGCCCGCCGAAGCGCGCGACGGCCTCGGCCACGACCCGCGCCGGGGCGTCCGCCGTCGCCATGTCGCCGTGAAGCGGCAGGGCGGCGGCCCCCAGGTTCCCCAGCTCCTTCACCAGCGAGTCGAGCGCGGGCGAGGGGCCCAGATCCACCGCCGCGATCTGCGCCTTGCGCCCCGCCGCCTGCGCGTCGCGCGCCAGGCGCAGGCAGGTGGCCCGCCCGATCCCGCTCGCCGCGCCCGTGACCAGCGCGCGCACGGGCTCAGGCCCCCGTGAACGTCTTGCCTTCGGCGACGAGCCGGTTCAGCAGATCGGCCGGCTTCCAGACGTCGCCCTGCGTCTTCTGCCATTCCTGCATCCGGTCGCGGACGGTCTTGAGCCCGACCTGGTCGGCCCAGAACATCGGGCCGCCCCGGTAGACCGGCCAGCCGTAGCCGTAGACCCAGATCACGTCGATGTCGCTCGCGCGGATCGCGATCTTCTCCTCGAGGATCTTGGCGCCTTCGTTCACCATTGGGTAGAGGAGGCGGGCCAGGATCTCCTCCTCGGAGATCTTCCGCCGGGTGATGCCCATCTCGCTCGCCACCTCGACGATGATCTTCTCCACGTCGGGGTCGGGGATCGGGGTGCGGTCGCCCTTCTCGTAGCGGAAGTAGCCCGCGCCCGTTTTCTGGCCGAAGCGCCCCAGCTCGCAGATGCGGTCGGCCACCGCCGACTTCACGCCCTTGCCCTTGCGGATGCGCCAGCCCACGTCCAGGCCGGCCAGGTCGCCCATCGCGAACGGGCCCATCGGGAAGCCGAAGTCGGTGAGGACCTTGTCCACCTCGTGGGGCAGCGCGCCCTCGAGAATGAGCTTCTCGGCTTCGCGGCCGCGCTGGTGCAGCATGCGGTTGCCCACAAAGCCGTAGCAGACGCCCACGCACACCGGGACCTTGGCGATGCGCCGGCCCACGCTCATGGCGGTGGCCACCACGTCCTTGGCCGACTTCTGGCCCCGCACGACCTCCAGCAGCCGCATCACGTTGGCGGGGCTGAAGAAGTGCATGCCGATCACGCTCTCCGGCCGCCGGGTGGCGGAGGCGATCTCGTCCACGTCGAGCGTCGAGGTGTTGGTGGCCAGCACCGCGCCCGGCTTGCAGATCTTGTCGATCTTGGCGAAGACCTCCTTCTTGATCGGCATCTCCTCGAAGACCGCTTCGACCACGATGTCGGCGTCGGCGATCTTGCCCCAGTCGGTGGTGCCCTGGATGAGCCCCATGCGCTTCTCGACGTCGGCGGCCGTCATGCGCCCGCGGCTGGCCGTCGCCTCGTAGTTCTTGCGCACGATGCCCAGCCCGCGGTCGAGGTTCTCCTG
>DATHSW010000234.1:0-1978 GCA_035463855.1 Candidatus Deferrimicrobiaceae bacterium
GACAACCAGAACAAGCTCGTCGGCCCCTACCAGGGCCCCACCGCCGACAAGTGCGTCCGCCAGGCCATCACCTACGCCGTCGACGCCGACGAGATCATCCGGACCGTGCTGGACGGCAAGGCCCAGCGCGTGGCGCACCCGCTTGTCGGCCACCGGCCCCGCGTACGGCCCAACCAGCTTGTGCTGGGCGTCGAACTGATGCGTGTAGTACATGAGCTGGATCGTCCGCACGCTCGGGGCCTGCGACAGGAACAGCTTCGGGTGATTGGCGATGATGGTGGCCATGTGCGGCGGGATGTTCACCGCCACGTCGATCTCGCCGTTCTGGAGCGCGGCCACGCGCACGGCGTCGTCGGGGATCGGCCGGAACACCAGCGACTTCACCCGCGGGGCGCCCCGCCAGTACTGCTCGTTGGCCGTGAGCTCGATGCGGTCGTCCTTGACCCAGCGCACGAACTTGAACGGCCCGGTGCCGATCGGGCTGCGCGAGATGGCGGCCGCGTCCTTGCCCGCGTACTCCTTGGGCGGATACATCGCGGCCTGGCGCAGGGCGATGTGGCTCAGGAACACCGGCCACGGCTTCTTGGTGTGGATCCGCACCGTGTAGGGATCCACGATCTCCACCCGGTCGATCGGCGCGAACGAGGAGGAGCCCCGCAGCTTGTTGGCCGGGTTGGCGAGGCGCTCGATGCTGTACTTGACCGAGTCGGCGTTGAAGTCCTCGCCGTTGTGGAACTTGACGCCGCGGCGCAGCTTGAACTCCCAGGTGGTGGGCGCCACCAGCTTCGGCATCTCGGCCGCGAGCGCCGGCACCAGCTTGAGGCTCTGATTGCGCTCGAGCAGGGACTCGAACATCTGGGCGCCGACGTTGGACGCCGGCTGCTCCTGCTGGTTCATCATGTCGAGCGTGGTCGGGTCCACGCCCTGCGCGATCACGACCTTGCCCGCGGGGGCCGCCCCTGCGGTAAGCGGGACCAGGATCAAGGAGAGGAGGACAACCGCCGTGCGCCAGTGGCTCATGTGTGCGGCTCCTTCCGGGAGAGGTTCGTGCCGAGTTGCGCTACTCTATGGGCCATCGCCCGGAGAGTCAAGATTCCGGATGGGGTCACGCTGACGCGGAGGATGACACTCATGCCCAAGGTGCTGACGGAAGCCCAGGTCCAGACCTTCGAGCGGGACGGTTGCCTCTCCCCGGTCCGGGCGATGAGCGCCGAGCGCGCCCGCCACTACCGGGAGCGGTTCGAGGCCCTCGAGGCGCGCGTCCCCGACATCAAGAAGATGAAGACCAAGTCGCACCTGCTCTGCCCGTGGGTGCTGGAGATCGCCGAGGACCCGCACATCCTCGACATCTTCGAGGACCTGATCGGGCCGAACATCCGCTGCTGGAGCATGGCGTGGCGGGTGAAGAAGGCCGACGGCCAGACCTTCGCGGGCTGGCACCAGGATTCGGCCTACGGAGCCGCCATCCCGGTGGTGCTGGGCGGGCTCGCCCTCTCGGAGTGCGGCGTGGCCCAGGGCTGCCTCCGCGGGGTCCCGGGCTCGCACAAGTGGGGGATCCTCAAGCACGACGAGAGCGACGATCCCCGCAGCATCCTGTCCAAGGGGCAGTTCATCACCGACGCCTTCGACGAGACGAAGGCGGTGGACTTCGCCCTCGCGCCCGGGGAGATGGTGCTCTTCGACAACAGCCTCGTCCACGGCTCGGGCACGAACGCGGGCCCCGACCGGCGCTTCCTCCTGCTGGTGGAGATGTTCCCGACCTGGGCGAAGCCGCCCCGCGTGCGCCAGGCCGGGATGCTGATGCGCGGCATCGACACCACCGGCCACTTCGACGACGAGCCGCGGCCCGACGCCGAGTGGTCCGAGACCGCGCTCGCCAACTGGTCGGCGGTCGTGAACCGGCGCGCCCAGCTCATCTTCGAGGACAGCAAGGTCGGGCCGAGCGAGGCCTACGGGGGCACCCGCCCCGCGACGTAAG
>DATHSW010000235.1:0-12421 GCA_035463855.1 Candidatus Deferrimicrobiaceae bacterium
GGCGGTGGCCCCGCCGTGGCTGCCCATGGCCGGGAACACGAAGGGCCGGGCCCCCTGCGCCTTGAGCCAGTCCACGGTGGCCCGGACGATGACCGCGATGTTCGCGATGCCCCGGCTGCCCGCCCCCACCGCCACCGTGTCCCCCCGCTTGATGGGCAGGCCGGCGGCGACCAGCGTCTTCCGGACCCCGGCGGGGATGTCCTCGAGACGGGTCCGCGGGAAGCTCTGCCGCACGCGGTACATCGTCGGGAACGTCACCGGTCCCAGGGGCGGCATGGCGGGATCATATGTACTCACCCGGGGCCTGTCAATGTCCTTGACTTTCCAGACTTCCGCCCTTACAACTGGGGGCCAATCTGATGGCCGACCCCTGGCCGATGCGTTTCAAACTCCTCTCGGTTTACGCGACGCTGGTGGGTCTGCTCCTGCTCGCGAGCGGGTGCACGACCCTTGCGGATTTCTTTCGCCAGCGGCCGCAGGCGCTGCCGCCCGCGTCCGAGCTCTACGCGGAGGGCGAGAGCCAGCTCAACCGGAGCCGCTACGAGGAGGCGCGCACCGCGTTCCGCAAGGTCGCCGAGCGCCATCCGCAATCGACCTACGCGCCGCGGGCCCGATTCCTGATCGGCGAGGCGTTCTACCGCGAGGGACAGTTCGACCGGGCCATCCAGGAGTTCGAGGCCTTCATGGCCTTCTACCCGCGCCACCAGATCGCCGACCTCGTCCAGTTCCGGCTCTCGATGAGCTACTACGATCAGATGAAGCCGGTCGAGCAGGATCAGGAGATCACGCGCAAGGCGATGGGGGCGTTCCGGGTCCTGGTCCGTGAGTATCCGGAGAGCCGCTACGCGGCCGACGCCCTCGCCAAGGTGGACATCTGCCGCGGCCGCCTGGCCCAGAAGGAGCTGTGGGTCGCCGCCTACTACATCAACCAGGGCAATCCCGGCGCCGCGCGCCAGCGACTGGAGAAGGTCGTCAAGGAGTACCCGCGCACCCTGGTGATCCCGGAAGCGCTCTTCCGGCTGGGTGAGGTATATTCCGGCGACGGGCGGGTCGAGGACTCCCAGCGGATGTACCGGCGGCTGGCCGACGAGTACCCTTACACCGAGTGGGGCAAGCGCGCGGCGCAACGCCTCCAGACCGCCACGAGGTGAGTCATGCACGACGTGGTTGATCTCCGATCGGACACCCTCACCCTTCCCAACCAGGCGATGCGGGACGCGATGGCGAGCGCCGAGGTGGGCGATGACGTCTGGGAGGAGGATCCGACCGTGCGCCGGCTGGAGGAGATGGCGGCCCGGCGGACCGGCAAGGAGGCGGCGCTGTTCGTCTCCTCGGGCACACAGGGCAACCTGGTCTCGGTGCTCGCCCAGACCCGCGCGGGCCAGGAGGTCGTGCTGGACGCCGACTCGCACATCTTCAACTACGAGGGCGCGGGCGCGGCGGTCTTCGGCGGGGTGCAGACCCTGCCGGTCAAGACCGCGCGCGGCTTCCTGACCCCGGAGCAGGTGCGCGAGCACATCCGGCCCAGCAACATCCATATCCCGACGACGGGCCTCGTCTGCCTCGAGAACACCCACAACCGGCACGGCGGCACCTGCTGCACGCCCGAGGAGATCGAGGCGGTGGCGGCGGCCGCGCACGCCGCGGGCGTGCCGGTGCACCTCGACGGCGCGCGCATCTTCAACGCGGCGGTGGCGCTCGGGCGACCCGCCGCCGAGTTCGCGCGCCACGTCGACTCCATCACCTTCTGCCTGTCCAAGGGGCTCGGCGCCCCGGTGGGCTCCCTGGTGTGCGGCTCGCGGGAATTCGTGACGCGCGCCCGGCGGGTGAGGAAGATGCTGGGCGGCGGCATGCGGCAGGTGGGCGTGCTCGCCGCCGCCGGGATCGTGGCGCTCGAGACCATGGTGGAGCGGCTGGCCGAGGACCACGTCAACTGCCGCCGGCTCGCCCTCGGCGTGAGCCGGCTGCCCCGGGTGCGTCTCGATCTGGCCACAGTGCAGACCAACATCGTCATCTTCCGGGTCGAGAAGGACGGCGGGGTCGCCGAGCTGGTGACCGGCTGCCTGGCCCGCAAGGTCAAGATCCACCAGACCGGTCCCGGCACCATCCGCTGCGTGACCCACAAGGACGTCGACGCCGACGACATCGACCGGGCCCTCGAGGCCTTCCGCGAGATCACGGCGGCCTGGTAGCCGCCTGCACCCCTGCCAGAGGAGGCCGCACCCTATGGCCGAGCGCCTGCTGGACGTCAAGAACCTCAAGACCTACTTCTTCACCGATGAAGGCGTGGTGCGGGCGGTCGACGGCGTCGACCTCTACATCGAGAAGGGGGAGACGCTGGGGGTCGTCGGGGAGTCGGGCTGCGGCAAGTCGGTGACCGCGCTCAGCATCATGAAGCTCATCCCGCAGCCGCCCGGCCGGATCGTCGAGGGCGAGATCAACTACAACGGGACCAACCTGGTGACCTTGCCCGCGAATCGGATGCGCAAGATCCGCGGCAAGGAGATCTCCATGATCTTCCAGGAGCCGATGACCTCGCTCAACCCGGTGTTCACGGTGGGCGAGCAGATCGCGGAGGCCATCCGCCTCCACGAGGGGCTGGGCCGGCGCGAGGCCATGGCCAAGACGGTGGACATGCTCAAGCTCGTGCACATCCCCAACGCGGACCGTCGCGTGAAGGAGTATCCGCACCAGCTCTCGGGCGGCATGCGGCAGCGCATCATGATCGCGATGGCGCTCTCCTGCAACCCCAATCTGCTCATCGCGGACGAGCCCACCACCGCGCTCGACGTCACGATCCAGGCCCAGATCCTCGACCTCCTCAACGAGCTCAAGTCCAAGCTGCGCATGGCGGTCATGCTGATCACCCACGACATGGGCGTCATCGCGGAGACCGCCCAGCGCGTGGTCGTGATGTACGCGGCCAAGGTGGCGGAGGAGGCGCCGGTCGCCGATCTCTTCAAGGAGCCCCTGCACCCTTACACCCAGGGCCTGCTCCGGTCCATCCCGCGCATCGACCTCGCCGCCACCGCGCGGCGCCGGCTCGAGACCATCCCGGGCACGGTGCCGACGCTCCGGGGCGACATCGCCCCCGGCTGCCGGTTCGCCCCGCGCTGCCCGTTCGTGAAATCGGTCTGCACCGAGAAGGATCCGGTGCTCAAGGAAGTCAAGCCGGGACACAAAGTGTCCTGCTGGCTCTACTAGAGGCGGCCATGGTTGAGACCCCACTCCTCCGGATCAACAACCTCAAGAAGTACTTCCCGATCCGCGGCGGCCTGTTTTCCCGCGAAGTCGCGCGCGTGCACGCGGTCGACGACGTGAGCTTCAGTCTGCTGAAGGGCGAGACGCTCGGGCTCGTGGGCGAGTCGGGCTGCGGCAAGTCCACCACCGGCCGCTGCATCCTGCGCCTCATCGAGCCCACCGCGGGCGAGGTGTGGTTCGAGGACAAGAACGTCACCACGCTCGACAAGCGGTCGCTCCGTCAGCTGCGGCGGGACATGCAGATCATCTTCCAGGATCCCTACGCCTCGCTGAACCCGCGCATGACGGTGGGCTCGATCATCGGCGAGGCGCTCGTGATCCACAAGCTGGCCAAGAGCCGGCGCGAGCGCGAGGAGCGCGTGGTACACCTGCTCGAGACGGTCGGCCTCAACGCCGACCACCTGCGCCGCTACCCGCACGAGTTCTCGGGCGGCCAGCGCCAGCGCATCGGCATCGCCCGCGCGCTCGCGGTGAGTCCCAAGCTGATCGTCGCCGACGAGCCGGTCTCCGCGCTCGACGTGTCCATCCAGGCCCAGGTCATCAACCTCCTGGAGGATCTCCAGAAGCAGTTCAACCTGACCTATCTCTTCATCGCCCACGACCTCTCGGTGGTCGAGCACATCTCGACGAGGGTCGCGGTGATGTACCTCGGCAAGATCGTGGAGATCGCTCCCGCCAAGGAGCTCTACACGAATCCCAAGCACCCCTACACGGAAGCGCTGCTCTCCGCGGTGCCGATCCCGGACCCCGCCGTCAAGCGCAAGCGCATCCTGCTGGAGGGCGACGTGCCGAGCCCGATCAAGCCGCCCTCGGGCTGCCGCTTCCACACCCGCTGCCCGATCCGGGTGCCCTCCTGCTCCGAGAACGAGCAGGCGCTGAAGGAGATCTCCCCGGGCCACTGGGTCGCGTGCCAGGTGAGGGCCTGAGCCACCCGACCGCGCCCACCGTGGCTTCTCGGGTCATGATCGCGTGGTCCGGCATCTTCCACATCCTCGCGACGCCGTTCCGCGAGGACGGGGTCCTCGATACCGAGGGCCTCCCGCGCCTGGTCGAGGCCGCGCTCGGCACGGGCGTGACCGGTCTCACCATCCTCGGCATCGCGGGCGAGGCGCACCGTCTCACCGACGAGGAGCGGCGCCGCGTGGTGGAGATCGCGGTCAAGGAGACGCGCGGCCGCGTGCCGGTCGCGGTGGGGGTCTCGGCCTCCGGCACTCACCTCGCCACCGCCTTCGCGCGCATGGCGCGCGAGCACGGGGCCGACGCGCTCATGGTGGCGCCGCCGGCCGGGCTCAAGAATCTGGACGCGGTCGCCGAGTACTACCGCGCGGTCGCCGCGGCGACCGGGCTGCCGATCGTGCTGCAGGACGAGCCGGTCACCACCCAGGTCAACATGCCGGCGCCCTTCATCGCCCAGCTCTGCGCCGAGATCGCCCGGATCGAGGCGGTCAAGCTGGAGGAGCCGCCGACCCTGCCCAAGATCACGCGCCTGCGGGCGCTCTTCGGCACGCGGGTGGCGATCTTCGGCGGCCTCGGCGGCGTCTACTTCTTCGAGGAGCTCTCCCGCGGGGCCGATGGAGCCATGACCGGCTTCCCCTACCCCGAGGCGCTGCGGGCCATCCGCGACCACTTCGTGGCGGGCCGGCGCGACGAGGCCCGCGCGCTCTTCTACCGCTGGCTCCCCCTCATCCGCTACGAGAGCCAGCCGGGCGCCACCCCGGGCACCGCGGTCGGCATCCGCAAGGAGATCCTGCGCCGTCGGGGCTGGATCGCCTCCGCGCTGGTGCGGCCGCCCGCGCCGGTCCTCGACGCGGCCACGCACGCCGAGCTGGGCGAGATCCTGGCGGCCGTCGCGTCCTGACCGCGGTGCCGCACGTCCGGGTCAACGGCGTCCGGCTCTTCTACCAGGAGACCGGCCCGCCCGACGCCGCGCCGCTGGTGCTCATCATGGGCTGGGGAGGCGACCACACCGCGTGGGCGCTGCAGGCGCCGGCCTTCGCGGCCGAGCATCGCGTGATCGCGCTGGACAACCGGGGAGCCGGCCAGAGTGACGTGCCGGAGGGGCCCTACACGATCTCCGCGATGGCCGAGGACGTGGTGGGGCTGATGGACGCCCTCGGGATCGGGCGCGCGCACGTCTGCGGCGCCTCGATGGGCGGGATGATCGCCCAGGAGCTCGCCCTGCGGCATCCGGATCGGGTGCGGACGCTCGGGCTGCACTGCACCACCGCCGGCATCGACGCCTACGGCCGCTTCCTGATCGACACGCTGGTCGCGGTGAAGGCGCGCGGCGACCGCGAGGAGTACGTGCGGGCGATGATGCCGTGGGTCCTCTGCCGGAAGACCCTGGTCGAGCGGCCGGAGTTCATCCGCTTCTGGATCGAGCGCGCGCTCGCATACCCCTACCCGATCGGCCTCGAGGGCCTGTCGCGGCAGGCCGAGGCGATCGGCGCGCACGACACCGCCGCGCGCCTCGGCGAGATCCGGGTCCCGACGCTGGTCACCACGGGGACCGAGGACATCCTGGTTCCACCGGTCTCCTCGCGCGACCTGCACGCGCGCATCCCCGGCTCGGAGCTGGCCACGCTCCCGGACGCGGGCCACCTGCACTTCATCGAGCAGGCGGAGACCTTCAACGGGATCTGCCTGGAGTTCTTCCAGAAACACCGCGGGGCCTGACGGCCCGCGGACCGCCTCAGCGGGCGGACTTGGCGACGGCCGGGCCCGGATCCTCCCAGATGTAGCTGTGGGGATTCACCGGCTGGCTCTTGACCTGGATCTCGTAGTGCAGGTGCGGGCCGGAGGAGCGGCCCGTATTGCCGGTCAGGGCCACCGTCTCGCCCCGCTTCACCTGCTGATCCAGCGCGACGTGAAGCTTGGACAGGTGGCCGTACAGCGACCGGGTGTCGTTGCCGTGGTCGATGATGAGCGTGATCCCGAATTCGGCGTGCGGCCCCGCGAAGGCCACCACGCCGGGGGCGGGCGCCCTCACCGGGGTGCCGATGGGCGCTCCGATGTCGATGCCGCTGTGGAACTCGGAGTTGGGCGCCCAGGGCGAGCGGCGCTGGCCGAAGTCGGAGTTGACCGGCCCGCGAACCGGCCACCGCGACGGCAATGAGGCGAGGACCCGGCTGGCGCGGCCCAAGAAGCGCTCGAGGGTCCGGATGGATTCGCCCTCGTCCCTGACGATGCCGAGGAGGCGGTCCATCTCCTCCTTGACCGGGGCCCGCTCGGCCTCGGCCGCCGCCACGCCGCTCCCGCCGATGCCGGTCCCACGCTTGGCCGGACCCGCTTCGGGACCGAATGGCTCCCAGATCTTGGCGTGCAGGCCCCGCCAGCTGTCGATCTCCGCCCGGATCTCCCGCATGCGGGCCTGCGAGGCGTCGAGCAGCCGCTGCTGCAGGTGCAGGCGCTCGCTGAGGGCGGCGAAGGCGCCGCGCTGGTGCCGGAGCGAGACGTAGTCGGGGTAGATGAACGCCAGGCCGAGGATGGTGACGGCCAGCCCGCCGACGGTGGCGGCCACCGCCCAGCCCGGCACCGACAGCCGCAGCACGCGGTTGCCGTCGTCCCGGACCATCAATAGATTGAACTGTTTGGCCTTGGGCATTCGTCTCTCGTCAGCGCTTGAGCGGGACGACCGCCAGATCCCGCGCGGGCGGCACCTCCACCACCGGGCTCGGCTTCGCCATGCGGCAATGGCCCTCGAAGAGGACCCCTTCCTCCAGCACCACCACCGGGGCCTCCACGTCACCGTAGACCCGGGCCGTCCGCTTCAGCTCGATCCGCTCCATGGCGCGCAGGTTGCCGGTCACCTCCCCGCTCACCAGCACGCGGCCCGCCCGGATGTCGGCCGCGATCACCCCGCGCTCCCCGATGATCAGGGTGTCCTCGGAGCTGATCTCGCCCTTGAATCGGCCGTTGAGCATCACGGTGCCCCGGAAGGTGTAGCGCCCCTCCATCTCGGAGCCCTCATCGATGTAGGCCGTCAGCTCGCTTCGCCGCGGGCCCTTGCTCCCTCGCCTGAACATAAGGGTCGTCCCCTTGCCTTGCTTCGCTGGACTGCCGTTCTACCGGGTCCTGAGCGGCCCGACTGCCGGAACACGCTGGAAGGGTGGGTCTTGGACTACGGTGCTGCCCGGTATGGTTCTTCTAGCATGCCAATTCGAAGGGTGTCAACCCCCTACCCCACCCGCGATGGTGCGCTCTATCTCCGCGCGTTTGTTGACAGTCCCGACCGCTCCACAGTATGATCGGTCCGATCGAAGTCCCGGGAGAAGGCCATGGATGAGTTCTACCGGATCAAGCGGCTCCCGCCGTACGTCTTCGCGATCGTCAACGATCTGAAGTCCAAGGCGCGAGCCCGGGGCGAGGACGTCATCGACCTCGGCATGGGCAACCCCGACCAGGAGACGCCCAAGCACATCGTCGACAAGCTGGTGGAGGCGGCCCGCAATCCCCGCAACCATCGCTACTCCGCCTCGAAGGGGATCACCCGCCTCCGGAAGGCGGTCACCACCTGGTATCGGACCCGCTACGGGGTGGACCTCGACCCCGAGACCGAGGCCATCGCCACCATCGGGGCCAAGGAGGGCATGGCCCACCTGGCCCTGGCCGTGCTCCAGCCGGGCGACGGGGCCCTGGTCCCGAACCCGACCTACCCGATCCACTCCTACTCGGTGGTCATCGCGGACGGCGACCTGCGCTCGGTTCCGCTCGTCCCGGGCGACGACTTCTTCGCCCGGCTCCAGGAGACGGCCCGGCTGGCCTGGCCCAAGGCCAAGCTCCTGATCCTGTCCTTCCCGCACAACCCGACCACTGCCTGCGTGGACCGCGACTTCTTCGTCAAGGTGGTGGACTTCGCGCGGGAGCACCACCTGATGGTCGTGCACGACTTCGCCTACGCCGACTTCACCTTCGACGGCTACAAGGCCCCGTCCTTCCTGGAGATCCCGGGCGCCAAGGAGGTCGGCGTCGAGATCTTCTCGCTGTCGAAGTCGTACAACATGCCGGGCTGGCGGGTGGGCTTCGTCTGCGGCAACTCGAAGATGATCCACGCCCTCGCCCGCATCAAGTCCTACCTCGACTACGGCGCCTTCCAGCCCATCCAGATCGCCGCGATCATCGCCCTGGAGGGCGAGCAAGGCTGCGTCGCCGACATCGTGGAGCTGCATCGCAAGCGCCGCGACGTCCTGGTCAACGGCCTCAACAAGATCGGCTGGAACGTGGAGAAGCCCAAGGGAACCATGTTCGTCTGGGCGCCCATCCCCGAGGAGTTCCGCAGCATGGGCTCGCTCGAGTTCTCCAAGCTGCTGATCCAGGAGTGCAAGGTGGCGGTCTCGCCGGGCATCGGCTTCGGCGAGTACGGTGACGGCCACGTCCGGTTCGCCCTCGTCGAGAACGAGCAGCGGATCCGTCAGGCCCTCCGCGGTCTCAAGACCCTGAGCGGCCGGTAGCCCCGCGCCGCGACGCCGCGCCTCCCGGGCCCCATGAACGAGATCAAGATCGCCCTCCTGGGCCTGGGCACGGTCGGCTGCGGCGTGGTCAAGGTGCTGCAAACCCACGGCGCCGAGATGGCCGAGCGGGCCGGCTGCCGGCTCGCGCTCGGGCGCGTCGTCGACGCGGACCTCACCCGCCCCCGCGAGGGCATCGACCTGGCCCGGCTGCCCCTGGGCGGCGACGCCAACCAGGCCATCGACGACCCCGCGGTGCAGATCGTCATCGAGCTGATCGGGGGGCTCGAGCCGGCGCGCACCTTCATCCTCCGCGCGCTCGCCGCCGGCAAGCACGTGGTCACCGCCAACAAGGCCCTGCTGGCCCACCACGGGCCCGAGCTGTTCGAGGAGGCGCGGCGCAATCGCGTCATGCTGGGCTTCGAGGCGGCGGTGGCGGGCGGCATCCCGCTGATCCGCGCGGTCAAGGACGGGCTGCCCGCCAATCGCATCCTGTCCGCCTTCGGCATCGTCAACGGCACCTGCAACTACATCCTGTCCAAGATGACCGACGAGGGGCGGGACTTCGGCGAGGTGCTGAAGGAGGCCCAGGCCCACGGCTACGCGGAGGCCGATCCCACGCTCGACATCGAGGGCCTCGACTCCGCCCACAAGCTGCAGATCCTGGCCACTCTCGCCTTCCGCACCGCGGTGAACCTCAAGGACATCTACACCGAGGGCATCACCGGCGTCACCCAGCAGGACGTGGTCAACGCCGCCGAGCTCGGCTACCGCATCAAGCTGCTCGCGATCGCCAAGGCTTTCGAGGGAGCGCTCGAAGTCCGGGTACATCCCACCATGATCCCGGCCGCCTCGCCGCTCGCCGCCGTCTCCGGCGTCTTCAACGCCGTGTTCCTGACCGGTGACAACGTCGGCAACCTGATGTTCTACGGCCGCGGCGCCGGGCAGCTTCCCACCGCGTCCGCGGTGTGGTCCGACGTGCTCGAGATCGCGCGCCGGGTGGCCCACGGCATTCCGGCGCTGGACACCGATTTCCCGTCGGTCGGGGCGAATCCCCTGCCGCTCCGGCCGGTGGAGGACATCCGCACCGCGTACTACCTGCGGGTGATGGCCATGGACCGGCCGGGCGTGCTCGCGCAGGTGGCGGGCATCCTGGGGCGGCACGACATCTCGCTGGTCTCGGTGCTCCAGAAGGAGCGCGCGCGGACCGAGGCGGTGCCGGTGGTCATGATGACGCACGAGGCGCGCGAGCGGGACATGCGGGCGGCGCTCGCCGCGATCGACAAGCTGCCGGTGGTGGCGGGGCGCACCACCATGATCCGGGTGGAAGCGTGAGCGCGGGCCGCCTCGAGCCCCCGCTCGGAGTCTGAGCCGCTCGTCGATGCCGTCGGCGGGCTGGCTGGCGAAGGTTCTCCTCGGCCTGGCGGTGAGCGCCGGCCTCCTGGCCTACTTCTTCTGGGACGTCGATCTGCGGGAGATCGCGTCGCACCTCCGGGGCACGCTCTGGACCTTCCTCGTCCTCAGCGTGATCCTGCACGCGTTCTCCCTGTGGACGCGGGCCTGGCGCTGGTCCTTCCTCTTCCCTCCGGGCAGCCGCCCCACGCATCTCTTCCGGGCGCTGCTCGTCGGCTACATGGGCAACAACCTCCTGCCGCTCCGGGCCGGTGAGCTGGTGCGGATCTACGTGGCCTCCCGGCACGGCCCGCGCTTCTGGACGACGTTCGCGACGGTGGTGGTGGAGCGGGTCCTGGACGGGCTCGCGGTCGGCCTGGTGGTGGCGGGGCTGCTGCTCGTGATCCCGTTGCCGGGAGAGCTGCGCTGGCCCATCGCGCTGTTCCTTGGCGTGGAGGCCGTCGGGATCGTCCTCCTCGTGGCCATCGCGACGGCGCCCGGCGTCTGCCGGGTGCTCATCGAGACGTTCTTTCACCGCGTGCGGTGGCTCGAGCGGCGGCTGCTGGATCTGCTCGGGACGATGACCGAGGGTCTGCGGGGCCTGCGGGCGCCCCGGCACGTGGTCCCGATCATCCTGAGCTCGGTGGGGGTGTGGCTCTTCTTCGCGCTGTCGGTCTGGGCCGCCCTGCACGCCGCCCATCTGGACCTGCCCCTGGTCGCGGCCTTCACCGTGCTCGCGTTCCTCGGGCTGGGCGTGAGCCTGCCGTCGAGCCCCGGGTTCGTCGGGATCGTTCAGGCGGCGACCGTGCTGGCGCTGGCGCTGTTCGCGGTCCCCCGCCCGGAGGCGCTATCCTTCTCCCTGCTGCTCCACGCCTCGCAGTTCGTCCCGGTCACCGCGCTCGGGCTCCTCTTCCTGCTGTCGGAGCAGATCAGCCTGACCGACGCCGCGCGCGCGTCCTCTCAGGTCGCGTCGTCCGAGCGGTAAGGGTTCCGCCGGAGGCGGGCCAGCCGGCCCCACCGCCGGCGCTCGACCCATTCGGTGAGCCGGTCGGTGAGGTCGATCAGGAGCACCCCGCCCGCCGCCACCAGGACGAGCCACCCGAGACCGCGCAGGGCGGTGGCGCCGGCGAGCAGGAGGGCGGGGACCGTGGCGGCCAGTAGCAGCGCGAGCACCCCGATACCGAATCGCATGCCTCGACCCTAGAGAAGAACCCGCTGAAACCCCAAGAAAATTGGAGGTCCCGTCCTGTAAACGCTCCGTCCGACCCCCACGTCTCATCTGGTGAAGGCGGCCTCCCCGGGATCCGATCCACAAGTCCCCGAGAAACCAGGAGGATGCAACGATGGACGGGCACTCTGGCTGGCTCGTACGGACGCGCCGGGAGCTCCGTGAGGACCGGCGGGACCCGCGGCAGGACGTGCGCGACCTGCGCCAGGACCGCGGCGAGCTGCGCCGCGACGTCGCGCGCCGGCGGGGGTGGTAACCGCCGCGCCAGGGCCGGGGTTTGGTGCCGCGCGCGCGCGTGTGGGAAGATCGGGGCGAGAGGCGCCCGTGGAGTCGAGCGATGAACAGTTGTGCCGCGCGGTGGCGGAGCGAGAACCGGGAGCCTTCGATCTCCTGGTGGAGCGCTACCAGGAGCGGGCGTACCGGATCGCCTGGTCCGTGCTGCGCGACCGCGAGGAAGCCCGCGACTGCTCCCAGGAGGCGTTCCTCCGCCTCCACGAGTCGGCCGGATCGTTCGCCGGGCAGTCCAAGTTCTCGACGTGGTTCTACCGCATCCTGGTCAACTGCTGTCTCGACCAGCAGCGCCGGCGGCGGGGCTGGCGGCGACTGGTCGGCTGGCGGGACCGGCGCGACGACGCGCCCGACGCGCCGGACCCGGTGGAGCAGGCGCCCGCGCCGTTCACGGACCCGGCCGACGGGATGGACACGGAGCGGCGCATGAGCCGGGTGTGGGCGCTGGTGGCCGAGCTCTCGCCCCAGCAGCGCGCCGCGGTGACGCTGTCGTGCCGCGAGGGGCTCGCGACCAAGGACATCGCCGCCGTCCTGAACCTGTCGGAGGCCACGGTGCGGGTGCACCTGCACCGTGCGCTCTCCACGCTCAGGCGACGGATCGGAGACGAGGCATGAAGGACGTACACGTGGACGAGTGGCTGATCGATCACGTCCGCGGCGATCTCGACCCGGCCGAGCGGGCCCGGGTCGACGCCCACCTGGCCGCGTGCGGCGACTGCCGGGCCTCGCGCGACCGGTTCGCCGGGCTGATGACGGAGCTGGCCCGCACCGCCCCGGTCCCGCCGCCGGTCCACTGGGGCGCCTA
>DATHSW010000236.1:0-30705 GCA_035463855.1 Candidatus Deferrimicrobiaceae bacterium
ACGCTCCTCGCGGTCAGAACATCCAGGCCCCGCGTAGCCAGGACGTGCAGGCGCCGCGCAGCCAGGATATCCAGGCTCCGCGCGGTCAGGATGTGCAGGCTCCTCGCAGTCAGGATGTGCAGGCTCCTCGCGGTCAGAACATCCAGGCCCCGCGCAGCCAGGACGTGCAGGCGCCGCGCAGCCAGGATATCCAGGCTCCTCGCGGTCAGAACATCCAGGCTCCTCGGACCCAGGATGTCCAGGCCCCGCGCAGCCAGGACGTGCAGGCTCCTCGCTCTGACGCCTTCAAGAAGGCTTCTGGCCTCGTGAGCGAGGCCGAGGCGGCTTGCAAGGCCGGGAATTCGACGCTGGCGGCTGACAAGGCCAAGGCGGCGATGGAGATCCTGAAGAAGAAGTAGCGGCTCCACGAGGCAACGACCGGCCCCGGGGCGATCCCCCGGGGCCGTTTTTTTCTGGGCCGCTCAGACGAGACGTGCCCGGAGACGTGAGGAGGCGAAGTCCACGATCATCACGAGGCCGATCAGCACGAGCAGCACGGTGGCCGCCGCCGGATAGTTCAGGAGCCGGAGGTAGGTCTGGATGTAGAAGCCGATGCCCCCCGCCCCCACGAAGCCCAGGACCGCGGCCGCCCGGATATTCGTCTCGAATCGGTAGAGCGTGAACGAGAGGAACTGCGGCACGAGCTGGGGCAGCACCCCCCACCGCAGGACCTGCAGCGCGGTCGCGCCGGTCGCCCGCACCGCTTCCACCGGGCCCGGCTCGATGGCCTCGATGGCCTCGGAGTACAGCTTGGCCAGCACGGTGGCCGTGTAGACCACGACCGCCAGCACCCCGGGAAACGGACCGAGCCCGACCGCAGCCACGAAGATCAGGGCGTAGACCAGCGTGTCCACCGCGCGGAAGGCATTGAGCAGGCCCCGCGCTCCGTAGAAGAGCCAGGGCGGCGCCGCGTTGCGGGCGGCCGCGAAGCCCATCGGCAGCGCCAGGACCGCGGCGGCCGCAGTGCCGACCACCGCGATCTGGATGGTCTCGACCGCGCCCCGCAGCGCATTGCCCAGCACCGAGACGTCGGGCGGCACCATGCGGCGCAGGAAGTCCCACATGAACGGCAGCCCCTCGATCACACGACCGGCCGACACTTCCGTCGCGACCGCCGACCAGGCGATCGCCCCCAGGATGACCGCCCACGCCGCCCAGCGGCTGCCGCGGCTCATGCGGCGGTGCCGCCGAAGATGCGCGCCGTCGCCGCCGCGTCCAGCGAGCTCGGCGGCCCGTCGTGGACCACGCGCCCCTGGCTGAGCCCGATGATGCGCCGGCCGTAGGACTGCGCCAGCTCCAGCACGTGGAGCGACGCCACGACCGTGATGCCGTCTTCACGATTGATGCGGCGGAGCAGGTCCATCACGGTGTGCGCCAGCGCGGGGTCGAGGCTCGACATCGGCTCGTCGGCCAGGACCACCGCCGGCTCCTGGAGCAGTGCGCGCGCGATGGCCACGCGCTGCTGCTGGCCCCCGGAGAGCGTGTCCACCCGGCGTGAAGCCAGTCCCTCGAGGCCCACCCGCATGAGAATGGCCTCGGCCCGCGCGAGGTCGGCCGGCTCGAACCAGCCGAGCAGCGACCGCCAGCGGGAGGCGTGGGCGAGCCGGCCCAGCAGCGCGTTCTCCAGCACGGTCAGCCGGCGCAGCAGGTTGAACTGCTGGAAGACGAAGCCGACGCGCGCCCGCACGCGGCGCAAGGCCTCGGGCGAGGCGCCGGTCACCGCCTCGTCGCCGATCCGCACGTCGCCCGCCGTCGGGGTCACGAGCCCGTTCAGGCAGCGCAGCAGGGTGGACTTCCCCGCCCCGCTGGGGCCGATCAGGGCCACGAACTCGCCGCGGCCGATGTCGAGATCGACGCCGTCCAGCGCGCGCGGGCCGCCCGGGTAGTCCTTGCGGAGGCCGCGGACGCGGATCACCGGCGGCCGGCGGTGAAGTGGAAGTGGAGATGGTAGACCACCTGCCCTCCCTCGGGCCCGGTATTGGACGACACCCGGTAGCCGCGCTCGGCGTAGCCGGCGCGCTCGCCCAAAAGCCGGGCCACCTGCACGCAGCGGCCGATCACCTCGGTGTCGCCGGGCTCGAGCCGGGCGATCGATTCGATGTGGCGCTTCGGGATGATCAGCAGGTGGATGGGCGCCTTCGGGTACAGATCGCGGAACGCGAGGACCTGGTCGTCCTCGTACTCGATCTCGGCGGGGCTCTCCTTCGCGGCGATGCGGCAGAAGACGCAGCTCTCGGTCACGGGTCCTCCCGGCTCGTGTATAATGCTCGACGCAACGCTATCCCGTCAGTGAATTCGCCAGAGGAGATCGAAATGGGCACGTGCCCCAAGTGCAAGCTGCGCATCCGGAAGAACGGCAACCACATCAAGCTGGGCTCGGTCTGGCTCCACAAGATGTGCCCGCCGAAGCCCGCCCGCTCCGCCAAGCGCGCATAACCGCCGCGTTCCCGCCCTCCCGCCGCCGCTCCATCAGCACGAGTCTCGCCGCCGCTGGCCAGGGTAGCCGAAACCGGGCGGGGGTGGGAAGATCCATCCACCGCATCACGGCTGTCGCGACGAGGAGGCCCGGCATGACCATCCGTGTGATCGTGCTTCTCCTGCTCGCCACCTTCGTCACGCTAGGCCAGCAGCCGGCATCGGCCGAGGCCCAGGCGGTGGGTGACGTCTTCCGCCGGGTGAGCCCCTCCGTCGTCGTGATTCGCTCCCGTGGGCGGGACGTGTCCGCGTCCGGCCAGGTCCGCTTCGGCGAGATCGGCTCCGGCGTGCTGATCTCGGCCGACGGCAAGGTGATGACGGCGGCCCACGTCGTCCATGCGATGGACGAGATCACCGTGGAGTTCATCGGGGGCGAGGCCGTGAAGGCGCGCGTCGTCGCCTCCGAGCCCGCCGCCGACCTCTCGCTGCTCCAGCTCGATCGCGTGCCCGCGGGCGTCAAGGTCGCCCGCCTCGCCAACTCGAGCTCGGTCCGGGTGGGCGATCAGGTGCTGGTCGTGGGCGCGCCCTACGGGCTCGCGTACTCGCTGAGCGTCGGCTACATCAGCGCCCGCTGGCCGCCGAACAGCGTGTACCCGGCCTTCCCGCTGGCCGAGTTCTTCCAGACCGACGCCACCATCAACACCGGGAACTCCGGCGGCCCCCTGCTCAGCATGGCGGGCGAGGTCATCGGGATCGTGAGCCACAACATCTCGAAGGGCGGCGGGAGCGAGGGGCTCGGCTTCGTGGTGACGGTCAACACCGCCAAGGATCTCCTGCTCGCCCGGCGCTCCATCTGGACCGGGCTCGAGGGCCACACGCTCTCCGGCGACCTGGCCGCGATCTTCAACCTGCCCCAGCCCGAGGGCTTCCTGGTCAAGACCGTGGCCAAGGGCTCGCCCGCCGAGGAGGCGGGGATCCGCGGCGGGACGAAGACCGCCACGATCGACGGCCAGACGCTGGTGGTCGGCGGTGACGTCCTGCTTTCGGTGGACGGCATCTCCACCGGCAACCTCGCCGACTATGAGCGCCTGCGGAACCACCTGCAGCGCCTGCGCCCGGGCGTGCCCATCACGGTGACGGTGCTGCGGGCCGGCCGCGTCCTGAACCTGGTCGGCAAGGCGCCCTGACCGGGCGGTCAGCTCGCGTCGACTCGAAGGAGGTCCCCGGGCCGCCCCTTCGGGCTCCCCGAGATCGCGTTACCCCACAAAATCCCTTCCGCATGACAATGGAGCCCTAATCGCACGGTGCTTGCGGCCTCGGCGCGCCAAGGGGGAACACGATGAAGCGATTCGTGATTGCGGTAGGGCTCGGAAGCGGCCTCTTGCTCGCCGCCGGAGAAGCGCACGCGCAGTACCAGTACACGGACGCCAAGGGCGTGACCAAGGTCACGCAATACAAGCTGGACGTGCCCGCGTCCTACCGGGACGCGGCGATCTGGATCGGACCGACCGGCATCGGCAAGCCGGGCTTGAGTGACGAACAGCGGCGGTCGAAGCAGCGGGAGGACGAGTACCGCCGCATCGGCGAATCGAACGCGCGCCTGACCCCGAGCAAGAACGCGGAGGCGGAAGCCAGGAAGGCGAAGGGGCGGGGCCGGTAACCCGGGCTCGTGAACCTCCCTCTCCGTAGCGGGCTTCAGGAGAAGCTACGAAGAGGGAGGCCAGGAACCTCAACGACTCCCGCAACTTGGATTTGATTGGTGGAGGGTAAGGGATTCGAACCCTCGACCTCGGCGTTGCGAACGCCGCGCTCTCCCAACTGAGCTAACCCCCCGTCAGACCGGCCCATTGTACTCGGCCGGCCCCCGGCCGACAAGCCGGACGACAGCCCCACCGCCACCTCAGCTCTTGGGGGGTTGCGGCTCGGCCCCGAAGGCGCGCAGGAGCGGGGTGAAGAGGTCGAGCGGCAGCGGGAAGAAGGTCGTGGTGTTCCGCTCGGAGGCGACCTCCCGCATCGTCTGGAGATAGCGGAGCTGCACCGCGATCGGGAAGCGCATGAGCACCTCGGCCGCCTCGCCGAGCTTGGCGGCGGCCTGGAATTCGCCCTCCGCGTTGATCACCTTGGCGCGCCGCTCGCGCTCGGCCTCGGCCTGCTTGGACATGGCGCGCTGCATGTCCTGCGGCAGGTCCACGTTCTTCACCTCCACCGCCGCCACCTTCACGCCCCACGGGCTGGTGTGCTGGTCGATGATGCGGGTCAGCTCCTCGTTGATCTTCTCGCGCGAGGCCAGGAGGTCGTCCATCTCCTGCTGGCCGAGCACGCTGCGGAGCGTGGTCTGCGCCATCTGGGAGGTGGCGTAGAGGTAGTCCTCCACGCTGATCACCGCCTTGGCCGCGTCCAGGACACGGAAGAAGATCACCGCGTTCACCTTCACCGAGACGTTGTCGCGCGTGATCACGTCCTGGGGCGGGACGTCCATGGTGATCGTGCGCAGGCTCACCTTGACCATCTTGTCGATGAACGGGATCAGCAGCACCAGGCCCGGGCCGGTGCCGTCGCCGCCGGGGTTGAAGATCGCGCTGGTCCGGCGGCCGAATCGGAAGATCACGCCCCGCTCGTACTCCCGCAGGATGCGGAACGAGGAGAAGAAGATGTAGAGCAGGATCACCACGACCGGGATGATGCCGAAGATGAGCTGGATGCCTTCCATAGGGCCTCCTGAGGGTGCTAGGGGCGCTGCGCCGACCTGGTGACCTTGAGGGTGAGGCCGTCGATGGCCGCGACCCGGACGGCCTCGCCCGCCGCCACCGCGCCGTCCTGGCTCACCGCCCGCCACAGCTCGCCGTCGATCATCACCTGCCCCTCGGGCGCCAGCCCCGTCCGGGCCACCCCGAGGCGTCCGACCATGGCGGATTCGCCGGTCACCGAGGGGCGGTAGAGCGCGCGGATGCCCATGGTCACCGCGAAGAAGACCAGCCCCGCGGTGGTGCCCACGGTGGGGATGACCACGTACCACGAGAGCCGGATGCCGGTCGTCTCGGGCGAGTCGTAGAGCATCAGCGAGCCGAGCAGCATGGCGACCACCCCGCCGATCGCGAGGATGCCGTGGCTCACCACCTTGATCTCGGCGATCAGCAGCACGACGCCGAAGAGGATCAGGAGCAGGCCGGCCCAGTTCACCGGCAGGCTCTGGAAGGCGAAGAAGGCCAGGATCAGGCTGATGCCGCCGATGACACCCGGCAGGATCGAGCCCGGGTTGGACAGCTCGAAGAAGATGCCGAGCATCCCGGCCATCATGAGGAGGTAGGCGATGGTCGGGTCCGAGATCAGGGCCAGGAACCGGTCGCGGAAGCGCACCTCGATGACCCGGACCGGCGCGTCCTTCGTGGCGAGCGTGACCTGGCCCTTCGCGGTCTTCACGGTGCGGCCGTCGATCTTGGCGAGGAGATCCGGCACGCTCTCGGCCACCAGGTCCACGATCTTGAGCTTGACCGCCTCCCGCTCGGTGGCCGACACGGAGGAGCGCACCGCCTTCTCGGCCCACTCCGCGTTGCGCCCCCGCTCGGTCGCGATGGTGCGCGCGAAGGCGGCCGCGTCGTTCTCGACCTTCTTGATCATCTCCTTGTCCGCGCCGCCGCCGCCGATCGCCACCGGGTGCGCGGCCCCGATATTGGTGGCGGGCGCCATCGCGGCCACGTGCGCGGCCATCGTGATGAAGACCCCGGCGGAGGCGGCCCGCGCCCCGGCGGGCGCCACGTACACGATCACCGGGATCGGCGAGCCCAGGATGGACTGCACCATCGAGCGCATCGACCGCTCGAGCCCGCCCGGCGTATTGAGCTGCACGATGAGGGCCTGGGCGCCTTCCGCGTGCGCCCGCTCGAGCGCGCCCGCGAGCAGCCGCACCGTGACCGGGGTGATGGCGGAGTCCAGCTCGATCAGGGAAACCGGCGCCGCCGCGGAGGCCGGGCCGGCGGTGGGGAGCAGCGCGGCGGAGGCCAGCAGGAGTGCGACGACGAGGAGAGGCCGATGCTTGGCCGATCTCACGGCGTCATCTTAGCACGCGGCGAAGCGCCCTAGCGGGCGAGCGCGACCACCGAGAGCAGCTCGAAGAGCAGGTTCGCCGCGAGCACGCCGGTGATGGCGCCGGGCCCGTCGTAGGGCGGCGACACCTCGACGATGTCGGCCCCGGCCAGCTCGAGCCCGCGCAGCCCGCGCACGAGGCCGAGGGCCTCGTAGGAGGTGAGCCCGCCCGCCTCGGGCGTCCCCGTCCCCGGCGCGTAGGCCGGATCGCACGCGTCGACGTCGAAAGAGCAATAGACCGGCCCGCCGGCCAGCCGCCGGAGCCGCTCGACCACCGAGGCGACCCCGCGCTCCTTGACGTCCTCGATGCGGATCACCTCGAAGGCGTGCTCGCGGTGGAAGTCGAAGTCCTCGGGGCCGTACAGTGGCCCGCGGATGCCCACCTGGATGGAGCGCGCGCCGTCGATCAGCCCCTCCTCCATCGCCCGGCGAAAGGTGCTGCCGTGGTAGTAAGGCAGGCCGAAGTAGCGGTCCCAGGTGTCGGGGTGGGCGTCGAAGTGCACGAGGCCCAGGCGGCCGTGGCGCTTGGCGAGCGCCCGGAGCACGGCGAGGGTCACGGTGTGATCGCCGCCTACGCAGAGCGGCACCGCGCGGGCCTCCACCACCGGCGCCAGGGTCCGCTCGATGGCCGCGAAGGTCGCCTCGATCGAGACCGGCACCGCGTCCACGTCGCCGCAGTCGGCGACCCGCAGGCGCTCGAAGGGATGCACGCGGAGGGCGGAGTTCCACGGCCGGATCAGGGAGGACTGCTCGCGCACGTGGCGTGGGCCCATGCGCGCGCCCGAGCGATAGGAGCAGCCGCCGTCGAAGGGGATGCCACAGAGGGCCACGTCGAGCCCGGACGGCGAGGGCACGTGCGGTAGCCGCATGAAGGTGGCCGGCTGGGCGAAGCGGGGAGACGCGAAGCCGTCCCGCGGCCGGGGGTGCTCTCGCGAGCCGTCCATGGGCGGGGGCCGCCGGGCCGGCTAGAGCTCGCTGCGCAGCGCGGCCACCGCCGCGGCCAGACGCTCGATCTCGACCGGCGTCGTGTGCACCGAGAAGCTCGCGCGCAGGGTGCCCGCGATGCCGAGGCGGCGCATCAGCGGCATCGCGCAGTGAAAGCCCGCGCGCACCGCGATCCCCTCCTGGTCGAGCAGGGCGGCGCCGTCGTGGGGGTGGAACCCCTCCACGTTGAAGGCCACGACCGCCCCCTTCATCTCGGGGTTCCGGGGCCCGTAGATCGTCACTCCCGGAATGCGCCCGAGCCCGTCCAGGCACCGGGCGACCAGCGCCTGCTCGTGGGCCAGCACCTCGCTCATGCCGAGCTTGCCGAGGTACTCGCAGGCGGCGTGGAGCCCCACCGCTTCCGCGATCGGCGGCGTGCCCGGCTCGAAGCGCCACGGCAGGTCGTTCCACTGGGCGTGGTCGATCCAGACCTCCTTGATCATCTCGCCCCCGCCCCAGGCGGGCTCGAGCTTCTCCAGCACCTCGCGCCGCCCGTGGAGCACGCCGATGCCGGTGGGTCCGAGCATCTTGTGGCCGGAGAAGGCGTAGAAGTCGGCGCCGAGCGCGTTCAGGTCCAGCGGCAGGTGCGGCACCGCCTGCGCGCCGTCGAGCAGCACGAGGGCGCCGGCCCGATGGGCTCGCTCCACGATCTGGGCCACCGGGTTGATGGTGCCGAGCACGTTGGAGACGTGGGCGGCCGCCACCACGCGGGTGCGCGGCGAGAGGAGGCGGTCGAAGGCGTCGAGATCGAGATAGCCTTCCCCGACCACCGGGATCGCGCGCAGCACCGCCCCCCGGTCGCGGCAGGCCATCTGCCACGGGATCAGGTTGGAGTGGTGCTCGAGCTCGGTGACGATGATCTCGTCGCCGGCCTTGAGCGTCCGCCCCACCGCCTGGGCCACCAGGTTGATCGCCTCGGTGGTGCCGCGCGTGAAGATGATCTCCTCGCGGCTCCGGGCACCCACGAAGGCGCGCACCGCGTCCCGCGCCCCCTCGTAGCGCTCGGTGGCCTCCTCGCCCAGCGTGTGGATGGAGCGGTGCACGTTGGCGTGGCTCGTCTCGTAGTAGCGCGACATGGCCTCGATCACCGCGAGCGGCTTCTGGCTGGAGGCAGCGGAATCGAGGTACACGAGCGGATGCCCGTTGACGATGCGCGAGAGGATGGGGAAGTCGCGCCGGGTCTTCTCGCCCAGGTTCATCGCGTCACCTCCTGGCCGCTGAGGGCCTCCTGCAGGACGGTCAGCGGCAGCGTCACGCACTTCATCCGGGAGGGCCGGATATCGGCATCGAGCCGCTCCAGCAGGCTCGAGGGCGTCAGGGCGCGCGCGAAGCCCACCGGCTGGCCGAGCGCGGCCTCGAGCAGCAGATCGGCGGAGGCCGCGCAGATCGCGCAGCAGTCGCCGGTCCAGCGGGCCTCGGCCAGCCGCCCGTCGGCGAGCCGGCCCTGGATGCGCACGCGGTCGCCGCAGAGCGGGTTCACGTCCTCGTGGGCCACGTCCGGGCGGTCGACCACCCCGCGGAAGCGCGGCCGGCGGAAGCGCTCCCGGATCACGTCGCTGTAGAGTGCCATGCTACGAAGACAGCTCGCCGCGTGCCCCGCTCTTGCGATAGGGCGGGAAGCGATAGGCACTGTCGCGGGAGAGGAGGCCGCCGTGGCCGAGCGCGGCGAGCTCCGCCGCGCCCGTCGGCTCGCCGGCCAGGATGCGCGGCAGCACCAGGTCGAAGGTGGTGGCCTGCGAGAACATGCCGCAGGCGGGCATGCCGAGCACCGGGTGCCCGCGCAGGTCCGCGATCCACAGCAGGCTTCCCGGATGCGCCGGCGCGCCGTGCCGGATCATGCGGCCGCCCAGACGCTCGAGCCCGGCGAACACCGGATCCAGGGGGTCGAGCGAGCCCGCGCCCGCCGCGATCAGGATGTCCGCGCCGGCCGCGAGCAGGCTTTCCATCTCCGCGGCCACCGCGGCGGCGTCGCCGGCCGCGTAGCGCACCGGCAGGAGCCGCGAGCCGAACCAGTCCACCTTCTCGGCCAGCGAGGACTCGAAGCGCTGGCGCTGGGGCGGGGCCAGGCTCTCCCGGCTCAGCGCGGCCAGCACGTGCGGCCGGAAGGGCTTCACCGCGACGAGGCCGCCCGCGCTCCCGGCGCGCGTCTCCGCGTCCTTCACCAGGCGGTCCGGGATGGCCAGCGGGGTGATCTTGGCGCGGGCCACCGCCTCGCCCGCCTCCACCGGCTGGAGATCGTAGAGCGTGAAGACCGACATGCCCTCGAGCCCGTTGACCGCATCGAGCGCGGCCGCGTTGACGCTCACGAGGCCGCGGCGCTGGGCGGCCAGGCTCCACTGCCCGCCGGTGTAGCCCTTGACCTCCACGTTGGCGCCGCAGGCCGCGGCGGCCAGGCGCGAGCCGGCCGGCTCCTCGTGCACGTCGCCGGGCTCCAGCTCGAGCAGGTGCACCTCCTGCCACGGCAGCGTGAGCAGCCGCGCGGCCGCGGCGGCGTCGAGGGTCTGGCCCTTGGCGATCGCGACCTTCCCGCCCTGGTCGCGCACGTCATGGCACGCGATGCGCCCCTCGAGCGCGTCGGTCGTGGCGGTGCCGTGCTGTACCGCGAGGGCTTTCATGGCGTCACTTGAGGCCGCGGCGGACTTTCTCGGAGATGGGCATGCCGGTGGCGTTGCGATGGGTGGCCAGGGCCTCGGCCAGGATGCTCAGCGCGATCTCGGGCGCCGACTGGGCGCCCAGGTCGAGGCCGATGGGCACCCGCACCCGCAGCAGCGCGTCCTCGGCCACCCCGTCCTCGCGCAGCAGGTTCAGGATCGCCGCGCCCCGCCGCGTGCTGCCGAGGAGTCCGATGTAGCCGACCGGGGTGCCGAGGGCGTGCTTGAGCACCGGAAGGTCGTACTTGTAGTCGTGGGCCACCAGCACCAGCGCGGTGGTCGGGATCAGCGGGACCTGCTGCACCAGCTCCGAGGGCACCCCGATCCGCAGATCGTCCGCGTCCGGGAAGCGCTCCTTGGTGGCGAAGCGCGGGCGGCCGTCGATCACGATGGTGCGGAAGCCGAGCGTCCGGGCCAGGCTGGTGAGGGGCATCGCCACGTGGCTCGCCCCCACCACGACCAGGGTGGAGGGCGGCGCGAAGACCTCCGCGAAGGCGCGCACGTTCTCGAGGAACAGCGTCCGCGACTTGCCCGCGGCCAGGGCCTGGCGGGCCTCCTCGGTGAAGCGCTGGTCGAGGAACGCGTCGCCGAGCGTGCCCTCCGGCGCGCCCTGCTCGAAGAGCAGGAGCTTGGCGCCGTTGTGCGGGGGGTCGAGGCGGGTCACGATCACGGCCCGCCCGCCCCGCTCGGCGTGGACGCGGGCCCGCTCGTAGTAGACCAGCGTCGTGTCGTGCTTGTCGTCGAGCGTCACCGGCTCGAGGAAGACCTCGATGGTGCCGCCGCAGGTGAGCCCGATCTCCCAGGCCTCCTCGTCGCCCAGGTTCAGCTCGAGGAGCCGCGGGGCGTTCTTGCCCAGCACGTCGGCCGACTCCTCGATGACCTGCGCGTCCACGCAGCCGCCGATGGTCACCGAGCCGAGCACGCGCCCGCCCTCGCCCACCAGCATCTTCGCCCCTTCCTTCCGGGGCGTGGTGCCGCGGGTGTTGACGAGGGTGGCCACCGCCACCTTGGACTCGTTCCGCTTGAGCTGGTTCAGCTGCTCCGAGAGCTCGGTCATGTCCGCTACCTCAGGTTGAGATGGCCGGCCAGGTCGCGCAGGCTCGCCAGGTTGTGCGCCGCCGCGAAGTGGTCGACGAGCGGCAGGGCCGCCGCCATGCCCCGCGTCAGCGGCTCGTAGGACGGGTTGCCCAGCAGCGGGTTGAGCCAGATGAGCCGGCCCGCCTTGCGCTTGAGCGTGAGCATCTCGTTGGCCAGGATCTCGGGCTCGCCGGTGTCCCAGCCGTCCGAGAGCACCAGCACGATGGTGTGCCGGTTCACCAGGTTCCCCCACCGGGCGTTGAACTCCTGCAAGGATTCCCCGATCCGGGTCCCGCCGGAGAAGTCCTTCACCTCCGTGAGCTTGGCTAAAGCCTGGCGATACGACGCCCCTTTGAGATGATCGGTCACCCGCGTGAGGCGCGTGGAGAACGTGAAGGTCTCCACCCGGCCGAAGACGTTCTGGAGCGCGTAGAGGAACTGGAGCAGGAAGCGGCTGTAGAGGTCCATCGAGCCGGACACGTCGCAGAGCAGCACCAGCCGGACCTTGCGCCTCCGGCGCTCCCGTCTCCGCAGCTCGATGATCTCGCCCTTCATCAGATTGGCCCGCATGCTCCGCCGCATGTCGATGATTCCGCCCCGCCGCGTCGGCCGCTTGCGCCGGCTGATGCGCCGGGCCAGCCGCTTGGCGATCAGGATCGTGAGCCGGGCCACCTCGTCGAGATCCTCAACCGGGAAGGCCGAAAAGTCCTGATCCATGAGGATTTCTTTGTCGCTGACCCCCGGGACCTCGAGGGGCTCGCCGTCGTCGTCGCCCTCCTCCTCCCAGCCTTCCAGGGCCACCGAGACCTTCTTCTGGGCCGCCTCCGCCCCGGTGTTGCCGGCGTGCTCCTCAGGGATGGCGGCCTCGGTCGGGCTCGTGAGGCCGTCGAGCCCCTGCCCTTCCTCCGCCTGGAAGCGCCAGAAGACGTCGAAGCAGCGGTCGAAGGCGGGGAACTCCTCGCGCCGGGCGACCAGGGTCGTGCGCAGGGCCAGGTAGACGTCCTGGCGGTCCAGCAGGTCCACGTGCTCCAGCGCCCGCACCCCGTCCATCAGCTCGGTGATGGTGAGCGGTAGCCCGGCGGCCCGCAGCATCTGGCCGAAGCGGAGAACGGCGGTGGAGAGGTCGCGGGGCCCGACCATGCTACCCCTCGGCGGCCACGAAGCGCTTGAGGCCGCTCGAGGTCAGCTCGCGCTTGAAGCGCTTGATGTCGTCGGCGTCCTTGAGCACGCAGCCGAGCGTCTCCAGCACCAGCTCCTCGTCGAGATGATCGGCGTGGAGCGAGGCCAGGGCCTGCGCCCAGTCGAGCGTCTCCGCCACCCCCGGGACCTTGGCGAGGCGCATGGTGCGGAGGCCTTCCATGAAGCGAGAGATCTGACGGGCGAGCGCCTCGTTCACGCCCGGGACCTTGCGTCTCACGATCCGCACTTCCTTCTCGAAGCCCGGGAAGTCGATCCACAGGTAGAGACAGCGCCGCCGAAGCGCATCGGAGAGCTCGCGTATCCGGTTCGACGTGAGAATGACGTACGGCGGATGCGTGGCCTTGATCGTGCCGATCTCGGGAATCGTCACTTGGAATTCGGCGAGCACTTCGAGCAGGAACGCCTCGAATTCTTCGTCGGCGCGATCGCACTCGTCCACCAGCAGCACCGGCGGCTTGCCGTCCTGGCTGATCGCCTGGAGCAGCGGGCGGCGGATCAGGAAGGGCTCGGAGAAGATCGTCGCTTCCTTTTCCCGGAGCGTGTGGGTGGTCGCCTCCTCGAGCTTGATGTGCAGGAGCTGCTTCGGGTAGTTCCACTCGTAGAGGGCCTGGGCCGCGTCGAGCCCCTCGTAGCACTGGAGGCGGATCAGGTTGGTCTGGAGCATCCGCGCCATCACCTTGGCGACCTCGGTCTTGCCGACGCCCGCGTGGCCCTCGATGAGGAGCGGCTTCTTGAGCGTCATGGCCAGGTGCACCGACGTCGCGATGGCGGCATCCGTGACGTAGTCGGCCGCTTCCATCATCTGCTGGATCTTCTCGATCTCGGCTCTCATGGCCCTCTCAGTCTACACCGCGTGATTGCCTGCCCGGAGCTTCGCCCGGATCTTTTCATAGTCGTCGGGCGTGTCCACGTCCGGCGGCATGGGCAGGTCGAGCTCGACCCACTCCACGCGGGCCGGCTCCTTCTGGATGATGGGCCGCGCGCCCTGGTCGCCCGTCAGGCGCAGCAGCTCGGGAAAGATCTCGCGCTTGAACAGCACCGGGTTGCCCTGCCCGTCCCGGTAGCGCGGCGCCACGATGAGCTTGGGGCTCGTGCGCCGGGCCGCCAGCAGCGCCGGGATGATGGCCGGCGCCAGGGACGGCTGGTCGCCGAGCGCGATCAGCACCGCGTCCACCGACGCGGGCAGCGCGGCGATGCCCGCCCGCAGCGAGCTGGCCTGGCCCTCCTCGGGCGCCGGATTCACCACGATCTGCGCCTCGAGGCCGGCCAGCGCCGCCTCGACCGGCTCGACGTCGGGCCCGGTCACCACCCACACCGAATCCACGCCGCCGGCCAGGACGGTCTCGACGGCGTGCCGGACGATGGCCCGCCCGTCCACCGGCATCAGCAGCTTGGCCCGGCCCATCCGGCGCGAGAGGCCGGCGGCGAGGACGAGCCCCGCGATCACCCCGCGCTCCAAAAACGACGCCCCGCGGAGACCATCCCGCGGGGCTCGTCGGCCAGACGTCGGTCCACTACGACGGCTTACTTCACGGCCGCGGCGGCCGCCTCCATCGCGCGCTTGGCGAAGACCCGGACCAGGTGACTCTTGTACTCCACCGAGCCCTGCAGGTCGGCCTGCACGTCCACCCCCTCGGCCGCCTTCTCGGCCGCCGCCTGGATGGACGCCGCGTCGGCCGGCTTGCCGGTGATCGCGGCTTCCACGCCCTTGGCGCGCACCGCCTTGGTGCCGGCGCCGGTGACGGCGACGCTCGCCTTGCCGACCTTGCCCCCGTCCACGCTCAGCATCGCCGCGACGCCGACCACCGCGAACCGGGAGGCCGGGTGCGGGAACTTCATGTAGGCGGCGCCGGTCTTGCCGGCCATCGCGGGCACGCGCACCTCGGTCAGGATCTCGTTCTCCGCGAGCGCGGTGGTCAGCAGGCCCTTGAAGAAGTCGTCGGCCTTGATCGTGCGCTTGCCCTTGGGCCCTTCGGCCACCATCTCGGCGCCGAGCGCGATGATCGCGGCCGGGTAGTCCGCGGCGGGATCGGCGTGCGCCAGGCTCCCGCCGATCGTGCCCATGTTGCGCACCATCGGGTCCCCGATCTGCGCGGCCACCGCGGCGAGCATCGGGCACTTCGACTTCACGGCCGCGGAGGACTCGACCTGGTAGTGGGTGGTCATCGCCCCGATCACGAGCGTGCCGCCCTCTTCCTTGATACCGGAGAGGCCGGCGACCTTGCGGAGGTCCACCAGGTGTTTCGGCTGGGCCAGGCGCAGCTTCATGGCCGGGAGCAGGCTGTGACCGCCCGCGAGCAGCTTGGCGTCGTCCTTGTGGCGCCCGAGCAGATCCAGCGCCTCCTTCACCGTCCCCGGCGTGTGGTACTCGAACTGGGCTGGGTACATGTCGGCGTCTCCCCTTACTTCCTGGATTTGGCGGCCTGGGCGGTCTTCCAGACCCGCTCCGGCGTCAGCGGCATGGTGTCGATGTGGTCCACGCCGAGCCCGGACAGGGCGTCCACCACCGCATTGACCACCGCGGGCGTCGAGGCGATCGTGCCGGTCTCCCCCGCTCCCTTGACGCCGAGCGGGTTCACCGGCGTGGGCGTCTCGGTGCGGTCGGTCTCGTAGAACGGCAGCATGTCCGCCTTGGGGAGCGTGTAGTCCATCATGCTCCCGCTGACGAGCTGCCCGGAGGCGCTGTCGTACACGGCCTCCTCCCAGAGCGCCTGCGCCACCCCCTGGGCGATGCCCCCGTGGACCATGCCGTCCACGATCATGGGGTTGATCACGTTGCCGACGTCGTCCACCGCGAGGTATCGCAGGATCTTCACGTGGCCGGTATCCGGATCCACCTCCACCACGCAGGCGTGGGCGCCGAACGGGAAGCAGAAGTTGGACGGGTCGTAGAAGCTCGTCTCCTCGAGGCCCGGCTCCACGCCCTCCGGATAGTTGTGCGGCACGTACGCGGTCAGCGCCACCTGGCCGAACGGGATCGCCTTCTGCGGTGAGCCCTTGACCACGAACTGCCCGCCCACGTACTCCATGTCCTTCGGGTTCGCCTCGAGGAGGTGGGCCGCGATCTTCTTGCCCTTCTCCTTGATCTTGTCGAGCGACATCACGATGGCGGTGCCGCCCACCGAGGCCGAGCGGCTGCCGTAGGTGCCCATGCCGAACGGCACCCGCCCGGTGTCGCCGTGGACGATCTCCACGTCGTCCATCGGGATGCCGAGGGAATCGGCCACGATCTGGGCCATGGTGGTTTCGTGGACCTGGCCGTGGGAGTGGGAGCCGGTGAACACGCTGACCTTGCCGGTGGGATGCACCTGCACCTTGCCGGACTCCCAGAGGCCGGCCTGGGCCCCGAGGGAGCCCACGACCTTGGACGGCGCGATGCTGCAGGCCTCGATGTAGGTCGAGAAGCCGATGCCCATCAGCCGGCCCTTGGCCCGGGCGGCCGCCTGGTCGGCCCGGAACTTCTTGTAGTCGAGCATGCCGAGCAGCTTGTCGAAGGCGGCCGCGTAGTTGCCGCTGTCGTAGGACAGCGCCACCTTGGTCTGGTAGCCGTTGTCGAACTTCGGGATGAAGTTCTTCTTCCGAATGTCGGCCGCGTCCATCTTGAGCGCGGCCGCGGCCGCGTCCACCATGCGCTCGAGGAGGTAACAGGCCTCCGGCCGGCCGGCCCCGCGGTAGGCGTCCACCGGCGTGGTGTTGGTGAAGACGCCGGTCACCTCCGCGTGGATGGCGGGCCACTCGTACACCCCGTTGAGCAGGGTGGCGTAGAGATAGGTCGGCACCGCCGGCGCGAAGGTCGAGAGATACGCGCCCAGGTTGGCGGTGGTCTTCACCCGCAGGCCCAGGAACTTGCCGTCCCGGGACACCGCCACCTCGGCGTCGGTCACGTGGTCCCGCCCGTGGGCGTCGGTCTGGAAGGCCTCGCGCCGCGACGAGGTCCAGCGGATCGGCCGCTTGATCTGCTTGGTGGCCCAGGTGCAGACCGTCTCCTCGTTGTAGAGGAAGATCTTGGAGCCGAATCCGCCCCCCACGTCCGGCGCGATGACCCGCACCTTGTGCTCGGGGATGCCCAGCACGAACGCGGTCATGAGCAGCCGGTGCACGTGCGGGTTCTGGGAGGTCACCCACAGGGTCCAGTCGCCGGTGGCCTCGTCGTAGCGCGCCACGCAGGCCCGCGGCTCCATCGCGTTGGCGACCAGGCGCTGGTTGACGATCCGCTTCTTCACGACGACCGGCGCCGCCTTGAAGGCGGCCTCGGTGGCCGCCGCGTCGCCGATCTGCCACTTGAAGGCCTCGTTGCCGGGCGCCACCGCGTGGATCTGGGGCGAGCCCTTGGCGGTCGCCTTCTCGGTGCTGGTCACCGAGGGCAGGACCTCCCAGTCCACCGCCACCATCTCGGCCGCGTCGCTGGCCGCCGACTGGCTCTCCGCGATCACGATGGCGACCGGGTCGCCCACGTAGTGCACCGCGTCGCTGGCCAGCGGCATGTGGGGCGGGATCTTCAGCTCCGGCAGGAGCCACCCGCAGGGCAGCGAGTTCACCCCGGTCATGTCCTTGCCGGTGAAGATCGCCACGACCCCGGGGGCCTTCGCGGCCCTGGCGGTGTCGATCTTGCGGATCTTCGCGTTGGCGTGCGGGCTGCGCACGAACACCGCGTGGGTCATGCCGGCCAGCTTCAGGTCGTCGGTGTAGTTGCCCTTGCCGGTGATGAACCGGGGATCTTCACGCCGCTTGATGCTCGCGCCGAGCAGCCGGGCGGTGGCCATGGTCGCGCCTCACTTCCCCGCCATCTTCTCGGCGGCGTACTGGATGGCCTTGACGATGTTGTGGTAGCCGGTGCAGCGGCACAGGTTGCCTTCCAGATCGTGGCGGATCTGCGTCTCGGTGGGCCGCGGGTTGCGCTGCAGCATCTGGTGCGCGGACATGATCATGCCCGGCGTGCAGAAGCCGCACTGCAGCCCGTGCTTCTCCCAGAACGCGTCCTGGATCGGGTGGAGCTTGCCGTCCTTGGCGAGGCCCTCGATGGTGAGGACCTGCGCGCCCTCGCACTGCACCGCGAGCAGCGTGCACGACTTCACCGCCATGCCGTTGACGTGCACCGTGCAGGCCCCGCACTGGCTCGTGTCACAGCCGACGTGCGTGCCGGTCAGGCCCGCCTGCTCCCGGATGTAGTGCACGAGCAGCAGCCGCGGCTCCACTTCGTGGGACTGGGGGGCACCGTTGATCGTCATCGACACGGTCTTTTTCACCGCGCTACCTCCTGAGTGAAGGGTCCGAGGCCGGGAAAGCGCCCCCAACCGTATGCCGGGCCGGGGACGGTGTCAAGGGGTGGTGAGCAGCCGGCGCCCCTCGACGCGCGCCTGCTCGAGCACCTCCCGGACCGGGAGGCCTTTGTCTCGCGCGATGCGGCGAACTTCCTCGAATTCCGGTGTGACCGTGACCACCCGCCCCTCGAGCCGGGAGACCTTGAACGTCACCGGACCGTAGGCGGTGTCCAGCCGGACCATCTCGCGCTCGAGGCGGCTGCGCTGGTACGCGGTCCAGCGCACACCGATGGTGGAGGACTCCTCGAAGAGCAGCCGGGAGAGATCGGCGACCCGCCCCGGCTCGCAGAGGGCGGTCAGGACCACTCCCGGCCGGCTGCGCTTCATGATCACCGGCGTGAGCCAGACGTCGAGCGCGCCGGCCTCGAGCAGCCGCTCGAGCAGGGGCTCGTAGAGCTGGGGCGACATGTCGTCCACGGTGGTCTCGACCTGGACGATGGTCTCCGCCGGGGCGACGACTCGATCCGATGGGGCCTCGCCCACGAAGAGCCGCAGCACGTTGGGGGTGTCCAGCTCCATGGTGCCGGCCCCGTAGCCGACCGCGGTGACCCGCATGGCCGGCATCGTCCCCGCCCCCGCCGCCAGGGTCGTGAGGATGGCCGCACCGGTGGGGGTCACCAGCTCCCGGCGGATGCCGGGGTCCAGCGTCGGGAAGCCCTTGAGCAGCTCGGCGGTGGCCGGGCCGGGCACCGGCATGCGGCCGTGCGGGCCCTCCACGAAGCCGCCGCCCACCGGCAGCGGCCCCACGTGCACGGCGTCCACCCCGAGCAGGTGGAGGCCGATGCACGCCCCGGTGACGTCCACGATGGCGTCCACCGCGCCCACGTCGTGGAAGTGCACGCGCTCGGGGGTGGTGCCGTGCACCCGCGCCTCCGCCTCGGCCAGCCGTCGAAAGACACGCGCGGCCATGTCCCGGACCGCGGGAGCCAGGCGGCTGCCCTCGAGGATGTCGAGGATCTCGCGGAGCCCGCGGTGCCCCGCTTCGTGGCGGGAGAGCGCCACATCCACCTTGGTGGCCCGGAAGCCCGCCTTGATGACCTCGCGGCGCTCGAGCCGGTAGCCGTCCACGCCGAGCCCGGCCAGCTCGCGCGTGAGGGCCTCGAACGGCGCGCCCGCGTCGACCAGCGCGCCCAGGATCATGTCCCCCGAGGCCCCGCTCGGGCAGTCGAAGTAGGCCAGGCGCATGAGGCTAGCGGAGCTTGGCGGCGAGCTTGTTGATCTGGTTGGCCTGGGCGGCCGCGCCGTAGCCGTTGTCGATGTTGACCACCGAGACGCCGGGGGCGCAGGAGTTCAGCATGGCCAGGAGCGCGGCCACGCCCCCGAACGAGGCGCCGTAGCCCACGCTGGTCGGCACCGCGATGACCGGGCGGTCCACCAGCCCGCCCAGGACGCTGGGAAGCGCGCCCTCCATGCCGGCCACCGCGATGATCGCATTCGCCTCGTTGAGGCGGTCCAGATGCGGCACCAGCCGGTGCAGGCCGGCCACGCCGCAGTCGAACACGCGCTCGACGTGGTTGCCCATCGCCTCCGCGGTGATGGCGGCCTCCTCGGCGACCGGCAGATCGGAGGTGCCCGCGCTGACCACCACGATGAGCCCGACGCCTTCCCTCGCCACCGGCTTCACCACGACCAGCCGGGCGGCCTCGTGCACCCGGCACGGCAGGCCGCTCGCCTGGAGCGCGGCGGCCACCGCGGGCTCGGCGCGCGTGGCCAGCACGTTGTCGTGCGCCTCCGCCAGCCGCCGCACGATCGCCACCACCTGCTCCGGCGTCTTGCCCTGGCAGAAGACGGCCTCGGGCACACCGTGGCGGAGCGACCGGTGCAGATCCACACGCGCGAAGCGCAGGTCCTCGACCGGCAGCGCGCGGAGGCGGGCGAGCGCCTGCTCGGGAGCCAGCGCCCCGGCCGCGACGGCCTCCAGCAGCTCCCTTACCTTTTCCCGATCCACTTGAGCGCCTCGTTGGCGCTGCCGCTGCGGAAGCCCTGCAGGTCGAGCGTCACGTAGAGGTAGCCCAGCTCGCGGAAGCGCCGGACGATCGCCCCGTGCCGGTCCTCGTGCCAGAGACGCGTCATCTCCTCCGGGGCCAGCTCGAGGCGCGCCAGGCGGTCGTGATGCCGCACCCGGAACTGGCGGAAGCCCAGGCTCCGCACGAAGGCCTCGGCGTCGTCCACGCGCCGGAGCTTCTCCGCGGTGATCGGGTCGCCGTACTGGAAGCGGGACGACAGGCACGCGAAGGACGGTTTGTCCCACGTGGGCAGCCCGAGCTCCTTCGAGAGCGCCCGGATCTCGTCTTTCCAGAGCGCGGCTTCGATCAGTGGGGCGCGCACACCGCGCGCCTCCGCCGCCTTCATGCCCGGCCGGTGATCGCCCAGGTCGTCCATGTTGGCGCCGTAGACGACCTGCGCGGTGCCCGCGGCCCGGGCGATCGGCTCGAGGCGCGTGAAGAGCTCCTCCTTGCAGTGGAAGCACCGGTCGGGGGAGTTCCGCGCGTACTCCGGCCGGTCGAGCTCGCGGGTGCGGATGATCTCCTGGCGCATGCCGAGCAGAGCGGCGAGCCGGCGCGTCTCCTCGAGCTCGGAGGCCGGGTAGGTCTCCGAATCGGCGGTGACCAGCGTCGCGCCGTCCCCGAGCGCATCCTTCGCGGCCCGCGCGAGGAACGTGGAGTCCACCCCGCCCGAGAACGCCACGATCACGCGGGTCATCCGGCGCAGGAGATCCAGCAGCCGGTCGTACTTGGCGTCGAGCGCGCCGTCATCCGACATCGTCCGCCCCCTACCCCAGGATCGCGTTCGCCAGCTGGGCCAGCGGGACCATCGGCCGGGCGCCCACGTGGGCGATGACCTCGGCGGCGGCCAGCGAGCCGAGCCGCCCGCAGGTCGGCAGGTCGAGGCCCTGGCTGAGCCCGTAGAGCACGCCGGCCGCGTAGAGATCACCCGCCCCCGTCGTGTCCACCACCGCCTCCACCGGATGCGCGGCCACGGTGTGCGCCCGCCCGCCGTTCACGATCACCGAGCCCTTGGCGCTCCGGGTGAGCGCGGCGATCTCACAGTGCCCGCGCACGTGGGCCAGGGCGGCGTCGAAGCTCCCGACCTCGTACAGCGCGCAGATCTCCGCTTCGTTGGCGAAGAGGATGTCCACGTGATGCTCCACCAGGTCGAGGAAGGCCTTGCGATGCCGGCCCACGCAGAACGGGTCCGACAAGGTCAGCGAGACCTTGCGGCCGGCGGCGTGAGCTATGGCCGCGGCCGCCCGGAAGGCCTCCTGGGCCTCGGGCGGATCGAAGAGATACCCCTCGAGGTAGAGGATCCTGCCGCGGGTGATGACGCCTCGGTCGATGTCGCGGGAGCCGAGCCGCACCGAGGCGCCCAGGAAGGTGCTCATGGTGCGCTGCGCGTCCGGCGTGACCAGGATGAGGCAGCGCCCGGTGGGCGGCCCATCGGTGGCGCGAGGCGTGTCGTAGCCCACGCCGGTGGCGCGCAGGTCGTGGCCGAAGACCTCGCCGAGCTGGTCGTCGCGCACCTTGCCGACGTAGTGGGCCCGCCCGCCGAAGGAGGCGACGCCGACCACCGTGTTGGCGGCCGAGCCGCCGGACATCTCGACCCCGGGGCCCATCGCGGCGTAGAGCTCGCGGGCGCGCGGCTCGTCCACCAGGTGCATGGTCCCCTTGACCAGCCTCTGGCGCGCGAGGAAGCCCTCCTCGGCGTGGGTCAGCACGTCCACCAGCGCGTTGCCGATGCCGACGACGTCGAGCTCGCCCGTCTCAGCCACGGCGGCGGCCCGGGCCCTTCGGCGGGAAGTAGCGATCGAGCAGCAGGCCGAGCCGCTTGCGGGTGCGTGGGGGGAACGCCTTCGGATTCGTGATCACCGCGCTCGCCAGCGCGTCGCCGCAGCCGGCGCCGCAGGGCTTGCCCACGCGCGGGATCACCCGTCCGAGAACGGCCTTCGCGGTGGCCACGTTCTTCATCAGGTTGGCCACGACCGCCTCCACCGTCACCGCCGCGTGGCTCTCGTGCCACACGTCGTAGTCGGTGGCCAGCGCCAGCGTCGCGTAGCAGAGCTCCGCCTCGCGCGCCAGCTTGGCCTCGGGCATGTTCGTCATCCCGATGACCGACACACCCCAGCGGCGGTAGATCTGCGACTCGCCCTTCGTGGAGAACTGCGGGCCCTCGATGCAGATGTAGGTGCCGCCGCGGTGGACCCGGGTCCCCGCCTCCCGGCCCCCGGCCTCGAGCAGGTCGCCGAGGACGGGGCAGACCGGCTCGGCCATGCCGACGTGGCCCACGATCCCGTCGCCGAAGAAGCTCGAGACCCGGCGCTTGGTCTGGTCGTAGAACTGGTCGGGGATGACCAGGTCCAGCGGGTGGATCTCCTCCTTCATGCTGCCCACCGCGCTCACCGAGATGACCCAGCGGGCGCCCAGAACCTTGAGCCCGTAGATGTTGGCGCGGTAGTTGATCTCGGAGGGGGCGAAGCGGTGGCCGCGGCCGTGGCGCGGCAGGAAGATCACCCGGCGGTCGCCGAGCCGGCCCGTGCAGTAGGCGTCCGACGGATCGCCGAAGGGCGTGCGCACGCGCACCCAGCGCAGCTGCTCGATGCCCTCCATCTCGTAGAGACCGCTGCCCCCGATCACGCCCAGCGCGGGCTCGCCGCCCGCCCCGGCCCTGGCCGCGCTCATGCGCCGATCTCCTCGAGCTCGGCGTGGGTCCGGTCCGCGCGGGCCTCCGTGATCCTGAGCGGCACGACCCGCCGGCCGAGGGTGTCGGGGCCCTCGAAGAGCACCTCGACGTAGTTGTCGGTGAGACCGGCGAGCAGCCCCGTCCGCCGGTCGCGCGCTTCCAGCACCACCGCCTCGCGCCGGCCGCCGACCAGCCCGCGCCGGAAGGCCAGGCTCTTCTCCGCGCCCAGCTGGCGCAGCCGGCGGCTCCGCTCCCGGATCGCAACCGCCGGCACGTGATCGGGCCGGCGCGCGGCCTCCGTCCCCTTCCGGTCGGAGTAGGAGAAGACGTGCAGCGACGAGAACGGCAGCGCCTCGACGAGGCGGAGGGTCGCCTCGAAGTCCTCCGGGCCCTCCCCCGGATGCCCGACGATGACGTCGGCGCCCAGCCCCAGGCCCGGGATCGCCGCGGCCAGCCGGTCCACGAGGGCGCGGTACATGCCGGTGTGGTACGGCCGCCGCATCAGGCGCAGCACGCGGTCGCTGCCGCTCTGCAGCGGCAGGTGGAGATGCGGAGCCATCACCGGCAGCGTGGTGACGGCCTCGACCAGCTCCGGCGTGAAGTAGGACGGCAGCACCGAGGAGAGGCGCAGCCACCGCAGCCCCTCCACCTCCGCGAGCGTCCGGAGGAGCGCGGCGAGCGTGGTGCGCGGGTAGAGATCCCAGCCGTAGTGGCCGATGTCCACGCCGGTGAGCGTGATGTCGAGATAGCCGGCGGCCGCGAGCCCGCGCACCTGGTCGAGGACCACCTTCGGCTCCTGGCTCCGGCTCCGCCCTCGCGCCGCCGGCACGATGCAGAAGGCGCAGCGGTGCTGGCAGCCGTCCTGGATCTTCACGAACGCGCGCGAGCGCCCGGCCACGCGGGCGAAGGGCGCGATGGGCACCGCGCGCGCGGCGCCGATGTCCCCCACCCGCACGGTCGGACGCGCGCGCTTGACCAGCGAGTCGAGCAGCTCGGGGAGCCGGTACTTTTCCTGGTTGCCGACGACGAGATCCACGCCCGGCAGGGCGGCCACCGCTTCCGGATCGGTCTGGGCGTAGCAGCCGGTGACGACCAGGAAGGCCCCCGGCTGCTCGCGGGCGACGCGCCGGACGAGCTGGCGGTCCGAGAAGTCGGCGCGCCCGGTGACCGTGCACGTGTTGATCACGTGCACCTGGGCGGCCTCGCCGGCGGCCACCACCCGGAAGCCGTGGCCTTCCAGCAGCACCCCGATCTCCTGGGACTCGACCTGGTTGAGGCGGCAGCCGAGGGTGGACAGCGCCACCGTCACGGGGGCGCTCACGCGGTGACCTCCTCGCGGAGCTGGCCGCAGGCCGCGCCGATGTCCTCCCCCTTGCTCCAGCGGATCGTCGCGGTGATCCCGTGCTCGAGCAGGACGGCCTGGAAGGCGAGGATGCGCGCCAGCGGTGGCCGCGCGAAGCCCGAGCCCTCCCAGTCGTTGAACGGGATCAGGTTGATCTTGCCGCGGATGCCCTTGAGCAGCTTGACGAGGCGCCGGGCGTCCTCCACCGAGTCGTTGACCCCGTCGAGCAGGACGTACTCGAAGGTCATCCGCTGGCGGAACGGCAGCGGGAACCGGCGGCAGGCGGCGAGCAGCTCCTCGATCGCGAAGCCGCGGTTGACCGGCATGATCCGGTCGCGGATCTCGTTGCTGGTGGCGTGGAGCGAGATGGCCAGGTTGACCCGGAGGTTCTCCTTGGCGAGCCGCTCGATGCCGCTCACCAGCCCCACCGTGGAGACCGTGATGCGCCGGGGCGAGAAGCCGAAGGCCTGCGGGTCGGTCAGCAGGCGCAGCGACTTCACGGTAGCCGAGTAGTTCGCGAGGGGCTCGCCCATGCCCATGTAGACCACGTGGGTGATCCGCTCGCCCGGGCCGAGTCCCCGGCGCGCCACCATCACCTGGGCGACGATTTCCCCCGCGCTCAGATTGCGCTCGAGCCCCATGGTCCCGGTGTAGCAGAAGGCGCAGCCGAAGCCGCAGCCCACCTGGGTGGAGACGCAGAGCGTGAGCCGATCGCCGTCCGGCATCAGCACCGCCTGCACCCGCGCGCCGTCCCCGTAGCGGAGCACGAGCTTCTGGCTGCCGTCCTGCGCCGGGGTGCGCCGCTCGATCTCGGGCAGCTCGACCGTGGCCTGCGCGGCGAGGGCCGCGCGAAAGTCCCTCGGCAGGTCGGTCATCGCGTCCAGGTCGGTGACGCCCTTGACGTAGATCCACTGCGCCAGCTGGCGGCCCCGGTAGCGGGGGGCCCCGAGGCTCTCGGCCAGGGCTTCCATCTCGGCGGGAGACAGATCGAGTAGGTTAGTCGAAGACATACGCACCGTCGGATATTAACACAGGGGTCACCCCCCGATCCGGCGGGGAACTGCTCGACGCATCTCTCAGCGGGCTACCTGGCCCGCTGCTTCAGCCAGACGCTGTAGGGCCGTTCCTTGCGCTGCTTCTGCAGGCAGCCGTCGAAGGTATTCCGTATCGACGCTCACTCGTGGCCGAGTCCTTGCACCGGGGAGGTGGTTGTCTCATCCCCAGCTTTCGTGGGTCGGTGGTGGATAACCCGGTGGGTCGGTCCGGGGGCGCCACGAGATTTCGCGCACTAGGAGCGAATTGCCTCCGCGGTGAGCAGACGCCCGCGGCCATCTTCCCTGCGGGTGGGTATCGGCTTTTGTGCGCGGGAACTTCCGCGCCGCGGTATGGTCTTACCGTGCGAGAGGCGGAGGCAGGCGACGCGCCGCGCTTCCTGGACCGGCTTCGCGCCGGCGATACCGCTGCCTTCGAGGATCTGGTGATGACGTACCAGCATCGTGTCTTCGGGGTGGCCCTTCGCATGCTGGGCAATGCCGCCGAGGCGCAGGAAGTGGCGCAGGAGGCGTTCGTCCGCGCCCATCGCGCGCTCGGCGACTTCCGCGGCGACGCCAAGCTCTCGACCTGGCTCTACGCGATCACCTCGCGCCTGTGCCTGAACCGGCTCGCGTCGGGGGAGCGGCGGCTGCTGCGGCAGGGCGAGGACGCGTTGCTGCGGCTCGCGGACGGGGCGCCCCGTCCGGACGCGGCGCTCGAGCGCAGCGAGCTCGAGGCCGCGCTCCAGCGGGCGATCGCCGAGCTGCCCGAGGATCGGCGCATCGTGGTGGTGCTGCGCGACCTCGAAGGGCTGTCATACGAGGAGATCGCCCAGGTGCTGGAGCTCGAGCTCGGAACGGTCCGATCCCGCCTGCACCGCGCGCGGGCGGACCTGAAGGACAAGCTGGAGCGCTTCCTCCCATGACCTGTCACGAGGCCCGCGAAGGGCTCTCGGCCTACGTCGACGAGGCGCTCGCCCCGGAGGAGCGTGGCCGCGTGGAGGCGCATCTGGCGTCCTGCGCGGAATGTCAGCGCGAGCTCGCGCGCCTCCGCCAGACCGTCGCCTTGCTCCGGCGTGTGCAGCCCGTCCGGGCGCCCGTGGGCTTCGTGGATCGCGTGGTTGCTGCCGCGCGCCCCCGCCCCTGGTACCGACGCGTCGCGGATGCCGTGTTGCTGCCGCTGGCGGTCAAGCTGCCGCTGCAGCTGACCGCGGCGGTGATGATCGGGCTGCTCGCGGTGTATCTCTTCGAGCGCACGCCCGAGCTGCAGCGGGCCGCGCGCCAGGAGGTGCCGCGCCCCGAAGCGCCCGCGGAGCCGCTCGCGGACAAGGTCCCGCGATCAGCGCCGGGCGTACAGGCGCCGCCCGAAGCCTCATCGCCGGCGCGTACCGGCGACGAGCGGGAGCGGCGCGACACGCCCGGGCTACGGGACACCACGCCGCCCGCCGCGGCGCCGGCCCCCGCTCCACCGGCCGCGGCGCCCGCGCCGGTGGTCGCGCCTCGGCCGGAGACCGGGCCAGCGCCGGAGGCCAAGACGGAAGCGCCGAGCGAGAGCATGGGCGCGACCGCCCGCCCGGAGGCCGAGAGCCGCCCACGAGCCCTCGAGCGCGGCGCGGAGCCGGCGCGGCCGGCGCCGGCCTCGCCGAGGCTCGCCGCCAAGCGGGCCCCGCCCTCGGCCGACGTGGTGGCGCGCGTGGCGGTCAAGGACCGCGACGCCGCGGAGCGCGAGCTGGCCGCGCTGATCGCGCGCGTGGGCGGCCTCGTGGCCCAGCGCCGGAGCGAGGAGGACGCCACCGTGGTGGAGGCCCTGATTCCCCAGCCGCGCTACGCCGAGTTCTCCGAGAGCCTGACCCGCATCGGCTCCTGGCGGGTCGAGGCCGAGCGACCAGACCTCCCCGCCCAGATCCGCGTCATCCTCCGCCTCCAGTAGCCCTGGAACTTCTCGGTAGCTCCCGGGTCTAACCGGACAGCAACAGCCATCCGGACCCCGGAGGACGACGATGAAAACGCTTCCGAAGCGCTTGATCGCTTTCACCCTCGCCGGCGCGCTGGGCTTCACCCACCCCGCCACGGCCGCGCCGGTCAAGATCACCGCCCGCGAGCAGCGCGACGTCATGATCACGGTCTACAACGGCGATCTCGGCCTAGTGAAGGAAGTGCGCGAGATCCGGCTCGACCCCGGCCTCGTCGAGACCCACTTCATGGACGTGGCCGCCCGGATCGATCCCACCTCGGTGCACCTGCGCTCGTTGACCGATCCGGCCGCCCTCAAGATCCTCGAGCAGAACTACGAATACGACCTGCTCTCGAGCGAGAAGCTCATGGAGAAGTACGTGGGGCGGAAGGTCCGGCTCTACCAGAGCAGCGGCACCTTCCAGGAGGCGACCCTGCTCTCCACCCGCGGCCCGGTCTACGACATCAACGGCCAGATCCACATGGGGCACTTCGGCAGCGTGGTGCTGCCCGCGCTGCCCGAGAACCTCGTCTCCAAGCCGACGCTGGCCTGGCTGCTGCGCAACACGCGCCCGGCGGCCCAGCGCGTGGAGGCCTCCTATCTCACCGGCGGCATCAGCTGGAAGTCCGACTACGTGATGCTGATCGACGCGGCCGACTCCCGCACCGACCTCACCGGGTGGGTCACCATCAACAACCAGAGCGGAGCGACCTACCGCGACGCGGCGCTGAAGCTGGTGGCGGGCGACGTGAACCGGGCCCGGAGCCGGGACGACTCGCGCCGGGCGCTCGAGATGGTCGCGAGGGCGGCGTCCCCGGCCATGGCCGACCGCGACTTCAAGGCGGAGGGCTTCTTCGAGTACCACCTCTACACCCTGGACGGGCGCACCACGATCAAGGACAGCCAGACCAAGCAGCTCGCGCTGCTGTCGGCGGCCGACATCCCGGTGGACAAGCGCTTCATCTACTACGGGGCCGCGAGCTACCACCGCACCCAGTCCGGGGTGCCGATCTCGAACCAGAAGGTGGGCGTCTATCTCGACATCCGGAACACGAAGGAGAACCGTCTGGGCGTGCCCCTGCCCAAGGGCAAGGTGCGCGTGTACAAGGCGGACGCCTCGGGGAGCCAGCAGCTCATCGGCGAGGACTGGATCGACCACACCCCCAAGGACGAGCGCGTGCGGATCAAGATGGGCGAGGCCTTCGACGTGGTGGGTGAGCGCGTGCAGAAGGACTGGAGGCGCATCGCCGCGAATCTCTACGAGATCGAGTGGGAGATCACGCTCCGCAACCACAAGAAGGACGCCGTCACCGTCGAGGTGATCGAGCCCATGCCCGGCGACTGGGAGGTCCTCCGGGCCACCCACCCCCACCAGAAGCTCCAGGCCTTCACCGCCCGGTGGAGCCTCGCGGTGCCCAAGGAGGGGGCGAGCACGCTGGGCTACCGCATGCGCGTCCGCTTCTAGCCGGGACCGCCTTCGGTGGACAGGCCCTGCGGCTCGGCCGACCCTGAGCCGCAGAGGCCTCCCCACCGGGCCGTGCAGCGCATCCTGTTCCTGAGCGACCTGGCCGGAAATGCCTTCAGCGCCCTTCGACGAGGACCAGGTAGAGGTCGAGCAGGTTGGTGTTCGTCGGGCCGGTGACCACGAGATCGCCGAGCGCGGCGAGCACCGGGTTCGAGTCGTTCTCGGCCAGCCGGGCCCGCGGATCCTGCCCCAGCTCCCGCGCCCGCCTGGCGCTGTCCCCGTCGGCCAGCGCCCCCGCGGCCAGGGTGGGCCCGTCGGTCCCATCGGTGCCCGCCGCCAGCGCCACGATGCCGTCCACCCCGTCGAGCTCGATGGCCGCGGCCAGCGTCCACTCCTGACAGCGACCCCCGGCGCCCGCGCCGCGCACGGTCACGGTGGTCTCCCCGCCTGCGATCAGGCACGCGGGCGCGGCCACGGGCCCCCGGCCTTCCTGGACCTGGCGCGCCAGGCCGACGAGGGTCCGCGCCACCTCGCGCGCTTCCCCTTCCAGCCCACGGGTGAGGACGTGGGGCGCGTAGCCCAGCGCGCGGGCCCGCGCGGCCGCGGCCTCGACGACCAGGAGATTGTTGCCGATGACCGTGTTGGTCACGAGACGGAAGACGGGATCCTCGGGCTTCGGGGTCTCCGGGATCTCGCCGCGCGCGCCGCGCTCGAGGCGCTCGACGACGGCCGCCGGCGCCCGGCGCGTGAGGTCGAAGCGCTCGAGGATGGCCCGCGCCTCCGCGAAGGTGGAGGCGTCCGGCGCGGTGGGGCCGGAGGCGATCACGTCGAGGGGATCGCCGATCACGTCGGAGAGCAGCAGCGCGTGCACGCGCGCGGGGGCCGCCGCGCGCGCGAGCTGGCCGCCCTTGAGCAGCGAGCAGTGCTTCCGCACCGCGTTGAGCTGGTTGATGTTGGCGCCGGCCGCGAGCAGCAGGCGCGTCATCGCCTGCTTGTCGGCGAGCGTGATCGGCGGCGCCGGAGCGGGCGTGAGGGCCGAGCCGCCGCCCGAGACGAGCACGAGGAGGAGGTCGTCCTCGGCGGCGGACTCGGCGAGCGCCCGGATCTGACGGGCCGCGGCCTCGCCGCGGGCGTCTGGAACCGGGTGGCCCGCCTCGAGGAGCCGGATCCGCCGCGTCTCGGCCCGGTAGCCGTCCTTGACCACGACCAGGCCGTCGGCGATCCGGTCGCCGAGGACGCTCTCGGCCGCCGCGGCCATGGCGCCGGAGGCCTTCCCGGCCCCGACCACGAGCACCCGCCCGCGCGCAGCCGGGCGCACGCCGGCGAGCGCGCGCTGCACCAGGGGATGGACGTCCGCGGCCTGCAGCGCGGCGTCGAACACGGCGCGCGCCGCCTGGCGGAGGCTCACTGCCTGAGCTTCTGTAGCCGGCGGCCCGCCTCGATCAGCACGTCGTCCGTCTTGGGGAAGCAGAAGCGGATCTTGGTGCGCCCCAGCTCGCGGTGGGCGTAGAAGGACGAGCCGGGCACCGTCGCCACCCCGATCTCCCGGATCAGGTGGAGGGCGAACTCGTGGTCGTCGCGGCAGTGATACCGCTTCAGGAAGTGCTCGGCCTCGGTGAGGATGTAGTAGGCGCCGCGGGGCTTGTAGGCCACGAAGCCCGCCTCCTCCACCTTGCCCAGCAGGAGATCGCGCCGGGCCTGGTAGCTCTCCCGGAGGTGGGTGTAGTACGAGTCGGGCAGCCCGAGCGCGGTCACCGCCGCCTCCTGGAGCGGATGCGGCGCGCCCACCGTGATGAAGTCGTGGGCCCGCCGGATGCCGAGCGAGAGCTCCGGGCTGGCGATCGCGTAGCCCACCCGCCAGCCGGTCACCGAGTAGGACTTCGAGATGCCCGAGATGGTCACGGTGCGGTCGGCCATCCCGGGCAGGGTCGCGATCGGGGTGTGGCCGAGGCCGTCGTAGACGATGTGCTCGTAGATCTCGTCGGTGATCGCGAGCAGGTCGTGCTCGAGGCAGACGTCGGCGATCGCTCCGAGCTCCGCGCGCGAGAACACCTTGCCGGAGGGGTTGTTCGGGCTGTTGAACACGATGGCGCGGGTGCGCGAGGTGACCGCCCGGGCGAGGCGGTCGGGATCGAAGGAGAAGTCCGGCGGCTCCAGCGGGACCCATACCGGCTCGGCTCCCGCGATGATGCAGCCGGGCCCGTAGTTCTCGTAGAAGGGCTCGAAGATGATGACCTCGTCGCCCGGGTTCAGCACCGCGAGCAGGGTCGCCAGCATGGTCTCGGTGGAGCCGCAGCACACCGTGACGTTCCGGTCGGCCTCGACGTCCATGCCGTAGAGCGTCCGGTACTTTTCCGCGATGGCGCGCCGGAGCGACGGCGTGCCCCAGGTGATCGCGTACTGGTGGAAGTCGCCGTCGATGGCGCGGTGGGCCGCCTCGATCAGCTCCCGGGGCGGCGGGAAGTT
>DATHSW010000237.1:0-3473 GCA_035463855.1 Candidatus Deferrimicrobiaceae bacterium
CCAGGAACAGGCCGAAGTCACTCCGGTAGGACTTGATCGTCATCGGGCGGAGGCGCTTCTCCACCGCGCAGTGTTGGAGGAAGCGCGCGTGCAGGGTGGCCAGGGTCATGGCGTGGCCGGAGCCTAGAGGGTGCGATCCGCCGCGTCAATGTCACGAAGTGGAGACGGCGCGTCAATCGAACAGCGCCAGATCGACCGCATCCCCCATCGCGTTGTAGCCGAGATCGCTCGGATGGAGGTGGTCGCCGCAGTCGTAGATGGGCAGCATGCGGGTCGGGTGGGCCGGGTCGCGCAGCGCCCGGTCGAAGTCGACGACCGCATCGAAGGCGCCGCTGTCGCGGATCCAGGCGTTGACCGCCTGGCGCTTGGCTTCGCGCTCCGGAGTCCAGGCGCCGGGGAGAAAGGTCTCGTTCTCGTACGGTGTCAAGGTGGCGCCAAAGATCTTGATACCGCGCGTTTGGGCGCGCACCGCGAGCTGCTTCAGGCCGGCGATCATCTCCTCGGCGGTGACCTCCTCTTCGGGTTTGGCCCAGCGGTTGCGGAGGTCGTTGGTGCCGAGCATCACGATCGCGTGGGTGACGCCGGGCTGGACCAGCACGTCGCGGTCGAAGCGGCGCAGCCCGCTGTCGCCCCGGATGTCGTGCAGGATCCGGTTGCCGCCGAGCCCCTGGTTCATGACCCCCATCGGCCGGCCGCCGGCACGAGCCTGCAGGCGGCGCGAGAGCTGGTCGGGCCACCGGCAGAAGGCGTCGATCGTCGAGATGTTGGCGTCGGTCAGCGAGTCGCCGAGGGCGACGATCCCGCCGGTGTCTCGCGGGGCCAGCACATCGACTCCGCAGACGAAGTACCAGTCGTCGGTGATCTTGCCGACCGGCATGGCGACCGCCGAGGCAAAGTCGCCCGGCGGTGAGATGTAGTTCGTCTGACGTGAATAGCGGCCGGTGATCCCGAAGCTCGCCGGCAGGTCGCCCGGCAGATAAACGCTGATCGCCAGATCGCCAAGCGGCGGCAGGGGAAGCGAGGCCGGATCGCTGACCAGGACCGCACCCGCGGCGATCGTCGCGGTCTCGGCGCCGCCAAAGGTCAGCTTGCGGTCGGAGCCCGGGACGATGCCGGGACCGATGTCGCGCAGCCCGATCCGCGCCGCGCCGACGACGAGCTTGCGGCTGCCATAGGCATTGGAAAGGCGCACCCGCAGCGTGTCGCCGCCGATGCTGGCGCGGATGTTCATCCGCAAGGTGTGGTTGCTGAACGCGGCGCCCTCGGCCGGTGCGGGCGCGGTGGTCCAGGTGCCGACCCAGTGCAATTCGCTCGGCATCGGTGTCTCCCTCAGGACCAGAACCGATCCTCCTGCTGCTCGTCACCCAAGTCGCTTCCAGGGCGGTCCACCCAGCGCGACGTTACTGTGCGGTGTAGCCCCCGTCCACCGGCAGACATGCGCCCGTGATGAACGAGGCGTCGTCTGACGCCAGGAACAGTGCCGCCCTTGCGATCTCGTCGGGCTGGCCGAGCCGGCCCATCGGATGCTTCTCTTCCAGAAGCTTCAGGCTCTCGGGCTGGTCGGTCAGGGTCTTCGTGAGGTTCGTGTAGACGAACCCGGGGCACAGGGCGTTCACCCGCACGCCCTCCCGGGCGAAGTGCACGGCCATGTCCCGGGTGAGCTGGACCACCCCGCCCTTGCTATGCGTGTACGGGTCCAGCCCGGTCCCGATCTCGCGCGGCCTGCCCACGAGGCCGTAGATCGAGGACAGGTTCACGATCGAGCCGCCCCCCTGCTTCACCATCTGGTCCGCAGCGGCCCTGCACATGAGAAACGTGCCCTTCATGTTGACGGCCATCACGAAGTCCCAGACCTTCTCCCAGTCCCAGTCGGCCGGCGCGTTCCTGGGGGCCACCCCGGCGCTGTTCACGAGCACGTCCGCCCGTCCAAATCGCTTCACCGTCTCATCGACGAGCCTTTGCGAGTCGGGCCTGCTCGTCACGTCGCCCACCATCACCAGCGCCTCGCCGCCGGCGCTCCTGATCTGAGCCGCCACTGTCTCCAGGTCTGCCGGCCGCAGGTCGGCGAGCGCAACCTTCGCGCCTTCTTGCGCGAACATCACGGCCGTCGCCGCGCCGATGCCCGATCCCGCACCCGTTATCAGCGCCACCTTGTCCCGAAGCCGGCCCGCCATCTGGAGACCTCCCTGGACGTTCTTGGGTGCTTCACCGTAGCCAAGCCCGCACCCCCGGTCAATGTCCACACGGTACCACCGGCCGTGGCGCCCGCGGTGGGAGGGAGCCGGCGGTGGGGCTGGTCGTGACGCGCCCGCGTGGGCTATTGTGGGGCGGCCGCGTGTTCAGCTCCAGGGACCGATCCAGGAGGGCTCGATGGACTTCCGCACCATCCGCTACGAAAAGCTCGGAGCCGTGCTGCGTATCACGGCGAACCGGCCCGAGGTGCTCAACGCCCAGAGCCGCGTGATGATACTCGAGCTCGACGAGGCCTTCTGCGCGGCGTCGGAGGACGACGCGACGCGCGTCATCATCGTGGCGGGCGCCGGGGCGCACTTCTCGGCGGGCCACGACCTCGGCAGCCCTGACGAGCTCGAGGACCAGAAGGCCCACCCGGTCGGCCCGGGCCTGCCCGAGAACCTCAAGCGGCTGTCCGAGCTGTACCTCGAGACCTGCCTGCGCTGGCGCGAGGTGCCCAAGCCGACCATCGCCCAGGTGCAGGGCTACTGCATCATGGGCGGGCTCATGTTGGCCTCGTGCTGCGACCTCATCATCGCCGCCGAGGACGCGCTGTTCGCCGACCGGGCGGTGCGCTGGGGCGGCTCGCATGTGCAGTACTTCAGCATGCCGTGGGATCTCGGGCCGCGGAAGGCCAAGGAGTACCTCTTCACCGGCGACTACATCGACGCGTCCACCGCGCTCGATCTCGGCCTCGTCAACAGGGTGGTGCCACGCGCCGAGCTGGCCGACGCCACGCTCGAGTTGGCGGGGCGCATCGCGCTGCAGGATCCCTTCGCCCTCAAGCTCGCCAAGGCGTCGGTGAACGAGACGATGGACATCCAGGGCCAGCGCCGCGCCCTCGAGGCGGCGTTCAAGAACTACATGCTGACCATCCCCCACCGCCAGGCGCTCGGCACCTACGGCGCGGCGGCGCGGGCCCAGGGCGTGAAGGATCGGATCCAGACGCGGGACGCGAAGTTCGGGGACGCCGCGGGCGGCTGACCGGGAGCCCTGCGACCCAGGCGTTGAGCCGCCCCTCAGGGCCAGAACTCGCGGGTGGCGAGCCGGGCGCCCTCCGCCAGGCTGGCCAGCTTCGCCCAGACGATGTCGGGGTCCACCGCGGCCTGGCCGACCCAGGTGCCGAAGCCGCAGTCGGTGCCGGCGATGACCTGCTCGCGACCGACCAGCCGGGCGTAGCGGCCGATCCGCTCGGCCACCAGCTCCGGGTGCTCGATGAAGTTCGTCGTCGAGTCGAGCAC
>DATHSW010000238.1:0-10014 GCA_035463855.1 Candidatus Deferrimicrobiaceae bacterium
ACGACCTCTGGCCGGAGAAGTTCGGAAACGTGACCAACGGAGTCACCCCGAGGCGGTTCGTGGCGGTCGACAACCCTCGGCTCACGGATCTCATCTCCTCTCGAATCGGAAACGGCTGGCTCGCCTCGCTCGATCGCCTGCGCGAGCTCGAGCCACGGGCGGGCGATCCGGAATTTCGCGATCTCTGGCGCCGGGTGAAGCTCGAGAACAAGCGGGTGCTCGCGCTCGAGATTCGTCGTCGATGCGGAATCGAGGTCGACCCGGAGAGTCTGTTCGACGTCCACGTGAAGCGGATTCACGAGTACAAGCGCCAGCACCTGAACGTCCTCCGGGTCATCGCCCACTACCTCGATCTCCGGGAGAACAGCGGGAGCGGGAGGACTCCGCGCACCGTGATCTTCGCGGGAAAGGCGGCCCCGGGCTACTTCCTGGCGAAGCTCGTCATCAAGCTCATCCACTCCGTGGCCGAAGTGTTGAACGGCGACGGAAAGACCGGCCCGCTCCTCAAGGTCCTGTTCCTTCCCGACTACAACGTGAAGACCAGCCGGCGGATCTTTCCCGCAGCCGACCTGTCGGAGCAGATCTCGACCGCGGGCAAGGAGGCTTCGGGAACGGGCAACATGAAGTTCGCCTTGAACGGCGCCCTGACCATCGGCACCTATGACGGAGCCAACATCGAGATTCGCGAAGAGGTGGGCGCCGACAATTTCTTCCTCTTCGGACTCCGGGCCGAGGAGGTGGCGAAACGGAAAGCCTGGGGCTATCGGCCGAGAGACCACTACGAGAGTGACCCGAGGCTCCGGGCGGCCATCGATCTCGTCGCGAGCGGCTTCTTCTCGGACGGCGACCGTTCTCTCTTCCGGCCGCTTCTCGATTCCATCCTCGATCGCGACGACTACATGGTCTGCGCGGATTTCTCCTCGTACCTCGCGTGCCAGGAAGACGTGGACCGGACCTATCGGGACCGGGACCGGTGGACCCGGATGTCGATATTGAACGTGAGCCGGATGGGGAAGTTCTCATCCGATCGCGCCGTCGCCGAGTACTGCAGGGACATCTGGCACGTGGACCCGGTCCCGGAAGCGCGGAAAAATTCCGAGACCGCGAATCGAACCGGGGAGGCGCCGGAGAAACGCAACGGCGCGAAGGCGCGATGAGCTAAAGAAGAAATCGCCCTTACGCCTTTGCGTTGCCGGGCTCAGGGATCGCAGCTCACCCAATCGCCCGAGGGAGTGCGTCTCTCCGCCCAGACGTACCAGTACTCGCCGTCGTACGTCCAGAACCCCGCCTGCACCGCGAGTCCCTGGTAGGAGTCCGTCTTGCGGCAGGCCCGGGACTGGTAGCAGCCTTGCCGTTCTCCCGGGGCCCTCAATACCTGGCGGAGACCCCGGCGGTTGTCGACGAAGTGGGCGCCGCACTTCTCGGTGAGGACGCTGCGGGCGTCCTCCTCGCGATCGGGAGGCTTCGGACCTCGGGTCCTTTCGGTAGCGGCGCAGCAGCGCATCGACTCCCAGAGATCGACCTCCGCCTCCATCCGGCGAAGGGAGGGGGCGAAATCCGCGTGTCCCTTCTCCTCGAGAAGCCTTCCCAGGTGCACGATCGCCGCCGCCAGTGGCGCAATCTGGGGCCGCGGATCGCACGAGAGGCATTCGCCCGTCGCCGCGGTCCGGTGGCTCTCGACGACGGCCCTCAGGAAGTCGAAGGCTTCCGCAAGAAGTCCCTCCATCGCGCGGCAGGAGTCGAGGTTCGATGCTCCGGAGCAGTCGGAAAGCACGAGGGCGAGCGCGAAGGCCTCTTCGAGATGACTCTTCGCCTCCGAAACGGCGACGGGATCCTCCGAGGAACAAGGGGGGCATTCCTGGAAGAGAAGCGCGATCGCCAGAGCGACGCTAGACAGGCCAGGCCTCCTGGCGGTACCCCATATCCCAGAACATCCACTCGTAGCGGCTGGTGGTGACGAAGTGCCGCCGCATGGCCTCGCGCTCGTGGTCGCGCAGGCCCTCGGCGAGCGCGTCGGTGCACGCGAGCACGTCGCGCACCACCGCGCCGAACTCCTCGGAGGCGTAGGTGCCGATCCAGCGCGCGTAGAGCGCGTCGCGCGAGCCCGAGCGCTCCAGGGTCTTGCCCACCTCCCAGTAGATCCAGTAGCAGGGCAGGAGCGCGGCCACCGCCTCGTGGAAGGGACCTCCGTGCGCGGAGGCGAGCAGGTACGAGGTGTAGGCGAGGTTGGTGGGGGCGAGCGGGGTGGCCGCCACCGCCTCGGGCGAGAGCCCGAAGTCCTTGAAGAAGGACTCGTGCAGGGTCTTCTCGACCTTGAGCGCGCCCGCCGCGTGCTCGTTGAACATGATGATCCAGTCCTCGCGGGGCGCCCGGGCCGCGGCCAGCGACAGCGCGCGGGCGAAGTCGCGCAGGTACAGCGCGTCCTGCACCGCGTAGAAGCGGAAGGCCTCGCGCGGGAGCGACCCGTCGGTGAGCCCGCGCACGAAGGGATGCGCGAGGATCGCCGCGTAGATCGGCTCGATGGCCCGCCAGAGCGTCGTCGCGAACGGCACGCCAAGAGCATACACGCGGCGGCCGCTCCGTGTCCGGCCGTGTATACTCGACGACGCCATGGATCATCACCTCGACGACGCGCAGGTGCACTACGAGTGGAACAACGCGCTGCCCCCGCGGCTCGAGATCGAGCCGGGCGACACGGTCGTGATCGACTGCCGGGACGCGGCCGACCGCTACTACCGCCGGACCTCCACCCACGACGACGTGATCGCGCGCGGCCCCTTCCGGGGCCATGCGCTCACCGGGCCGATCCGGGTCAAGGGCGCCCGGCCCGGGGACGTGCTCGTGGTCGAGCTGCTCGAGGTGAAGCCGGCCGACTTCGGCTGGACCTCGATCCGGCCGGGCCGCGGGCTCCTGCCCGAGGCGGACTTTCCCAAGCCCTACCTGCAGATCTGGGATCTCTCGGACGGCCGCTTCGCGCGCGCGGGCGACCGGATCGCGGTGCCCATCGACCCGTTCCCGGGCGTGATGGGCACCGCGCTCGACCTGCCCGGTGGCCACAGCACGATGCCGCCCCGCAAGAACGGCGGCAACATGGACATCAAGCAGCTCACCGCCGGCTCCACCCTGTACCTCCCGGTGTGGGTGGACGGCGCGCTGTTCAGCGTCGGCGACACCCACGCGATCCAGGGCGACGGGGAGGTCTGCGTCACCGCGGTGGAGATGAGCGGCCGGGTCACCGCGCGCTTCGGGTTGCAGCCGGGCCGGGGGCTCGCCGAGCCGCGCCTCCGCACCACGCGGGCCCCCGGCGCGGCGGCGCCGGCCGGCTCGTGGTTCGCCACCACCGCGCACGGGCCCGATCTCTTCGCGGCCTCGCAGCAGGCGGTGCGGTACATGATCGACCACCTGGTGCAGGAGCGGGGCCTCTCGCGCGAGCAGGCCTACGTCCTGTGCAGCGTCGCGGTGGACCTCAAGATCAGCGAGATCGTGGACGCGCCCAACTGGATCGTCTCCGCGTTCCTGCCCGAAGGCGTCTTCGTCTGATTTGACGCGGCTGTAACAATCCGCGGCGCGACGGGAGCATGCTGAGACCTGCGATGAGACCCTTCTTCGGCCGGGTGGTGCTGAACGATGCCGGCGCGGCGCCGGGCGTCGCCGCGGCCGCCGCGGCCGAGGGCCTGCAGCGCGCCATGCTCGGGGCCGTCGGCCGCTTCACCCGTCCGGACGGCCGCCTCGACTACCGCGCCCTGCGCGGGTCCCGCGAATGGGCGGAGGCGGCGGCGCGGGCCGGCGCGCTCCCGGCGGTGAGCCTGGGCGATCTCACCGGGCGGCGGCTCCGGCTCGCCTTCTGGATCAACGTGTACAACGCGCTGGTCTTCCACGGCATCGTGGCGCTCGGCATCCGGCGCACCGTCTGGGAGATGCGCGGCTTCTACGGCCGCGTCTGCTATCGCGTCGGCGGCTTCGTGCTGAGCGCCGACGACATCGAGCACGGCATCCTGCGCGGCAACGCCCGCCACGGCTGGCTCCGCCGGCGGCGCTTCGGCGCGCGCGATTCGCGCCTGGCCCTCGCGGCGCACCCGGTGGACCCGCGCATCCACTTCGCCATCACCTGCGGCGCCCAGTCGTGCCCGCCGGTGGGCGCCTATCGCGCGGAGGCGCTGGACCAGCAGCTCGACCTCGCCGCGCGCAATTTCCTGAATCAGGAGGTGACGGTGGACGGGCGGGGCGGCGTGACCTGCTCGCGCATCCTCCAGTGGTACGCGGAGGACTTCGAGGCCGCGGGCGGGCTCGGTCCCTTCCTGGCCCGCTATCTCGACGCGGGGCCGGTGCGCGACGCGGTGGGCGCGCGCCCGCGCCCCTGCGACGCCTACCGCCCGTACGACTGGGCCCTCCAGCACGAGCCCGCCGAATGAGCCGCCTGCCCGTCGCGACCGTCACGCCCGCGGGCCACGCCCCGGTCGCCCCGTTCGTCGGGCTCGCCACGCTCTGGGTGCAGATCACCGGGACGTGGTGCAACCTCGAGTGCCGCCACTGCATCAACGCGAGCGGCCCGAAGTCGCCCTGGCTCAAGCCGCTCGACGCCGTCACCATCCGGCGGGCCATCCGGGAGGCGGAGGCGGCGGGCGTCAAGGAGATCTACTTCACCGGCGGCGAGCCGTTCCTGCACGGGGAGATCCTGCCGTTGCTCGAGCTGGCGCTCGCCACCGCGCCCACCACCGTGCTCACCAACGGCACCCTCATCGGGCCGGAGACGGCCGACGCCCTCGCCGCGCTGGCCGCGCGGGCGCCGTATTCCCTGGAGCTGCGGGTGAGCCTGGACGACACCGAGCGCGAGAAGAACGATCGGATCCGCGGCGAGGGGGCGTGGGCGAAGGCGGTGGCGGCGGTCCGGCGGCTGCGCGAGCGGGGTCTGCTGCCCATCGTGACCGCCACCGAGATCACCCGCGGCGAGCACCCGGCGGGCTCCGGCATGTACGAGCGCTTCCGCGACTTCCTCCGTGGGCAGGGGGTGGAGCGTCCGCGCGTGAAGATCATGCCGGTGTTCGGGATCGGGCGGCAGCCGGCCGGCGCGGCCGCGCCGCTCACCGAGGACGACCTCGAGGGCTTCGACCGCGCGGTGCTGCAGTGCGCGGACGCGCGCGTGGTGGCGGCGGACGGCGTCTACGCCTGCCCGATCCTGGCCGGGCTCGAGGGCGCGCGCCTGTCCACCGGGAGCCTCGCCGAGTCGTTCCGGCCGGTCCCCCTCTATCACCCGGCCTGCGTGACGTGCCGCGACACGGGGATGACGTGTCGGAACAGCTGAGCGAGTACCGGCGCATCGCGGTGTTCGGCGGCGTGTACAGCAACGCGCACGCGCTCGAGGCCCTGCTGGCCGACGCGCGCGGCCGCGACGTGGACGCGGTGTTCTGCCTGGGCGACATGGGCGGCTTCGGCCCGCACCCGGACCGCGTGTTCCCGCTCCTGCGCGAGCACGGGGTGCTGGCCATCCAGGGCAACTACGATGAGTCGCTCGGATCCGGTCGCACCGATTGCGGCTGCGGCTACACCGACCCGCGCGACAACCACTACGCGGCGATCAGCTACCGCTACACGTTCGAGCACACGTCGGCCGAGAATCGGGCCTGGCTCGGGGCGCTGCCGCGCCACCGGCGGCTCAAGCTGGGGCCGCACCGCGCGCTGATGTGCCACGGCTCGCCGCGGGTGGTCAACGAGTTCCTGTGGGAATCGGCCACCCCGAACGGCCTGCTGCGCCACCTGATGGCCCGCGCGGAGGCCGACGTGATGCTGTGCACCCACACCGGGATGAAGTGGCATCGCGCGCTGCCCGACGCCCGCCACGCGGTCAACGTGGGCGTGATCGGGCGGCCCGAGAACGACGGCCGCGCCAACGTCTGGTACACGGTGCTCACCGCGGCGCCCGATCTCCAGGTGGAGTTCGTGCCGCTCGCCTACGATCACGAGACACTGGCGCGCGAGATGGACCGGGAGGGGCTGCCGCCCGAGTTCGCGGAGACGATCCGCACCGGGTGGTGGACCACCTGTCTCGAGAATCTCCCGGCCCGCGAGCGCGCCCGGGGCAAGTACTGAGCAAGCGGCGGCTGATCGTCACGCTCCTGTCCCTGGCGCTGGCCCTGATCCTCGTCCGCGCCCTCGGGCTGACCGACGTGGTCCGGCTCGAGAACCTGGCCCGCCTGCGCGAGCGGATCGACGGCTTCGGGCCGTGGGCGCCGGTGGTCTTCATCCTGGGCTACGTGGTGGCGGTGGTGGCGTTCGTGCCCGCGCTGCCGCTGACCATCCTGGGCGGGCTGGTCTTCGGCGCGGCGTGGGGGACGGGCTACGTGGCGATCGCGGCGACCACCGGCGCGTGCCTCTCCTTCCTGGTCGCGCGCTACGCGGCGCGCGCGGCGGTCGAGCGCTGGATGGCCGCCTATCCCGCGCTCGCGCGCATGGACCGCGCGGTGGCGCGCCACGGCTTCCGCATCGTGATGATCACCCGGCTGGTGCCGATCTTCCCCTTCAACCTGCAGAACTACGCCTACGGGCTCACCTCGATCGGCTTCGGGGCGTACGCGGTGACCTCGTTCCTCTGCATGCTGCCGGGGACGCTGGCCTTCACCGCCGCGGCGGGGGCGGTGGCGGCGGGGGCCTGGGACGCGCGGCGCACGCTGCTCCTGCTGGCGCTCGCGGGGGTGCTGCTGGTCGCGCTCTCGCTCCTGCCGCGCTGGCTGCGCGGGCGCAGTGCCGCGCTCGACGACCTGCTGCGGACGGGATGACGCCGCGGCGCGCCCGTCTCGCCCGCGTCGCCGCCGCCCTGCTCGGGCTGCTGCTGCTCGCGGCCGGCGCCCGCGCGGCCGATCCGCTCCTGCTCGGCGGCTTCGCGCCGCCCGCCGATCCGACCGCCCCGCCGGCGGGCTGGGAGCCGCTGACGTTCTCGCGGGTGTCCCGCCACACCCGCTACGCGGTGGTGCTCGAGGGCGAGCGCTGGGTGCTGCGCGCGGAGAGCGACGCGGCGGCGTCCGGGCTCTACCGCCCGCTCGACCTCGACCCGAAGGTCTACCGCGTGCTCTCGTGGCGCTGGAAGGTGGAGGGCGTCCTCGCGAAGTCGGACCCGCGCCGCAAGGAGGGCGACGACTACGCCGCGCGCGTGTACGTGGCCTTCCGGTACGATCCGGCCGCCGTCTCCCTCTGGGAGCGCTCGCGCTTCGGCGCGTACCGGCTGCTCTACCGCCGCGACCCGCCGGGCCTCGCGCTCAACTACGTGTGGGAGAGCCGGCTGCCGGCCGGCACCGTGCTCGACAACGCCTACACCGACCGGGCCAAGATCATCGTGGCGCGCAGCGGGGCCGCCGAGGCCGGGCGCTGGGTGACCGAGACGCACGACCTGTATGAGGACTACCGGCGGATCATGGGCGCCGAGCCACCCCGCATCGTCGGCATCGCGCTGATGACCGACACCGACGATACCGGCGAGCGCGCGGTGGCCTACTACGACGCGATCACGCTCGGGCGGGCCCGATGAGGCTCACGATCGTCGTCCCCGCGCTGGACGAGGCGGACAATCTGGCCCGGCTGCTGCCCGATCTCGCGGGCGCCTGCCCCGGCGCGGAGATCGTGGTGGTGGACGGCGGCAGCCGGGACGGGACGGCGGAGGTGGTCGCGCGGCAGCCGGACGTCCGGCTGCTCGCGAGCGCGCGGGGCCGCGCCCGCCAGATGAACCACGGCGCGGGTGCGGCGGGCGGCGACGCGCTGCTGTTCCTGCACGCCGACACCCGGTTGCCCGGCGGGGCGGCGGCCGCGATCGAGCGCGCGCTGGCCGAGCCCGGGGTGGTGGGCGGGCGCTTCGACGTGCGCTTCGACAGTCCGCGGCGGGTGTTGCGGATGGTCGCCTGGTTCATGAACGTGCGCTCCCGCCTCTCCGGCATCTGCACCGGCGATCAGGCCATCTTCGTGCGCCGCGCGGACTTCGAGGCGGCGGGCGGCTACCCCGACATCCCGCTGATGGAGGACATCGAGCTGAGCCGCCGGCTGAAGCGCCGCGGGCGGCTCCGCGCGCTCCGCCTGCGCGTGACCACCTCCGCGCGGAAGTGGGAGCGCGAGGGCCCGCTCCGCACCATCGGCCTCATGTGGGCGCTGCGCTTCCTGCACTTCTGCGGCGTCGCCCCCGCGCGGCTCCACCACTGGTACTATTGACCGGCAGAGGAGTGCCATCACCATGACCGACGACAAGGACGAGCAGGTCGTGGAGACCGCGACGGGGCTCGGGTACGTGGACCTCGTCGAGGGCGGCGGGGCCCGGCCCAAGGTCGGCGATACCGTGAGCGTGCACTACACCGGGTGGCTCAAGAGCGGCGCCAAGTTCGACAGCTCGGTGGACCGCGGGACCCCGTTCGAGTTCCCGGTGGGCAAGGGCCGGGTCATCAAGGGCTGGGACGAGGGGGTCATCTCCATGAAGGTCGGCGGCAAGCGCAAGCTGATCATCCCCGCGCATCTCGGCTACGGCGACCGCGGGGCGGGTGGGGTGATCCCGCCGGGCGCCACCCTGATCTTCGAGGTGGAGCTGCTGGGCATCCGCTGACCCCGCGGCGGCATCCAAAGAGCAAGGAGAGAAACGACATGGCACTGAACATCGGCATCTCGGAGTCCAATCGCGACAGCATCGTCAAGATCCTCAATGCCGTCCTCGCGGACGAGTACGTCCTCTATACCAAGACCCGGAACTACCACTGGAACGTGGTGGGGCCGCAGTTCAACGATCTCCACAAGTTCTTCGAGGGCCAGTACGAGGCGCTCAACGAGGTCGTGGACGACGTGGCCGAGCGGGCCCGCTCGCTGGGCGGCAAGGCCCTCGGCACCCTCGCCGAGTTCGCGCAGCACACGCGGCTCAAGGAGCAGCCCGGGAAGCAGCCGCCCGCGCTCACCATGGTCGGCAATCTGCAGGCCGATCACGAGGCGATGGTGCGCACGCTGCGGGCGGACCTGGCCACCGTGATGGAGAAGCACAACGACGCGGGCACGAGCGACTTCCTGACCGGCCTGATGGAGAAGCACGAGAAGATGGCCTGGATGCTGCGCGCGTTCAACGAGAAGTAGTCGCCTCGAGGACCCGCTCCAGCTCACCGATCACGCGCTCGGTGTCCTCGCCCGCGGCGGTCATCTCGATCGAGACCGCGGTCGGGCTCCAGGGCTCCCAGCGCCGGCGCGTGGACGGTGGGAAGAGCACCAGGCTGGGCGCGCCGACGGCGGCGGCCAGATGGCTCACGCCCGAATCCCCGCCCAGGTAGGCGCGCGCGGTGCCGAGCACGGCGGCCAGCCGCGGCAGCTCGGGCTCGAGCAGGAGGCCGGCCTGTCCCGCGAGAAGGGCCAGGAGCCGGCGGGCCGCCTCCGCATCCGCGGGACCCTGGTGCACCAGCACGTCCAGCGCGCGGCGCCGGCGCAGCGTCTCGATCACCGCGGCGAAGCGCTCGACCGGCCACCGCTTCCAGCTCCCGCCACTGCCCGGATGCACGACGAGCCCCGGGCGGGGCCCGGGCTCGGCCGGCGCGGCGGGGAGGCGGATCGGCTCCCGGTGCGGGGTGAGCGGGAGCTCCCACGCGGCCAGCGTCGCGATCAGATGCCGCCAGACCGGCGTGTCGTCGTCGGGCACCGGCGGGGCCACGATCGCGCGCGGGGCGAGGGCGCGGAGCCGCCGGCGGTAGAGCTCATCGCGCGAGCCGAACCAGGAGACGATCCGATCGAAGTCGCCCAGCGCGCCGGCCAGGGTGGCCGGCACGGGTCCGTCCACGAAGAGGGCCTCGAGCCCGAAACCGTCGAACGCCCGCGCCCGCTGCGTCACCCCGAGCTCCACGAGCAGCCGGCCGAGCCGCGGCTGGCCCACGAACGTGATCGGCCCCACCGCGCGCAGGCCCCGCAGGGCGGGCACCGCCTGGAGCACGTCGCCCAGCGCGCCCGGATGAATGACTAGCGCGCCGGTCGCCACTTGACCTCCCGGGTGACGCTTCGTAGCATCCAGCCACC
>DATHSW010000239.1:0-17325 GCA_035463855.1 Candidatus Deferrimicrobiaceae bacterium
GTGATGTAGGCGATGATCAGGATGATGTACTGGGCCACCTGGGTCCAGGTCACCGCCCGCATGCCGCCCAGCATGGAGCAGACCAGGATGCCGGCGAGCCCGACGAAGGCGCCCACGTTGAAGTCCATGCCCAGGAAGCGCCCCATGATGATACCGACACCGGTGATCTGCGCGATGAGGTAGGTGAAGGAGGCGCCGATGGCCATGACGAGGCCGACCACCCGGGCCGCGTTGCCGCCGTAGCGCAGGGCCAGGAAGTCGGGAATCGTGTAGGCGCCGAACTTGCGGAGATAGGGCGCCAGGTAGATGGCGAGCAGCACGTAGCCGCCGGTCCAGCCCGAGACGTAGGCCAGCCCGTCGTAGCCGGTCGCGTACAGCGCCCCGGCCATCGAGATGAACGAGGCGGCGCTCATCCAGTCCGCGCCGGTGGCCATGCCGTTGAAGAAGGCGGGCACGCCGCGGCCCGCCACGTAGTACTGGTCCGGCTTGGCGGTACGGGAGAGGACGCCGATCAGCGCGTAGACCCCGATGGTGACGACCAGGTAGGTATAGGCGATGCCCCGGTTCGAGACGAGGCCCCAGTACTCGCTCAGCGACAGCAGGATCGTGAAGAGGATGAACGCGCCGGTGTAGAGTCCGAAGATCTTTCCCCAGGACATAGGCCTAGACCTCCTCGGCGACGCCGTACTTGCGGTCGAGCGCGTTCATCTTCACCGCGTACCACACGATCAGCACGATGAAGATGGCGAGCGAGCCCTGCCCGGCGAACCAGTAGGACAGCGGGAACCCGAAGATGACGATCCGGTTGAGCTGATAGTGGAGCACGAGCGGGCCCACCCACGAGACGAACCACAGCACGAGGATGAGCCAGGTGAACCTGGAGGTCTCCTGCCAGTAGGCCTCGCGCTTGCTCTTGTCGATGTCTCTGAACGACGCCATGCCTTCCCTCCCCGCCGTGGACTCCGTGGTCCCGGCGCACCGTGGACGGTCATTGTCCGAGTAGGGCACCGCCCGCCGACCGGCGGGCGTGGCGAGCGAGCGGGGCCTAGTGGTCTTCGGACCGCGGGGGCGGGTCCGACACCGGCACGTGCGCCGGCCGCAACTCCGCGAACCACTTGCGCGCCACCGGGACGGGGCGGCGGGGCGGGGCCAGGGTCCCGTCCGTCTGGACTCGGGGCGCCGCCGGGGTGCCTGGCGCGACGAGCTGCTGGCGGCCCCGCTCGCCGTGCACACCCTCCACGGACTGCTCGGGGTCGAAGATGAACGCGCCCGGCATGAACGGGTTGGTGAGGTCGAGGCCGACGTAGATCGCGATCACGAGAATCAGCCGGCGCGCGCGCATGTCGCGGCGGACAGGAGCACGAAGAATGCCACGCGGCGACCCGCACAGGTGGCCGTTTTCATTGACGGCCGGCGCGGCGCGCCGGCCGGCGCCTTGGTATCGGAGCCAAACCGGCCTGGCACCGATACCAAGGAGCGCGCGCCCGGCTACTCCTCCTCGCCGTACTTCTCCTTGAGGGTGGCCACCACGTTCGGGTCGGCCAGGGTGGTGGTGTCACCCAGCGCCTTGCCCTCGGCGATGTCGCGCAGGAGGCGGCGCATGATCTTGCCGGAGCGGGTCTTGGGCAGGTCGGAGGCGAAGATCAGGTCGTCGGGCCGGGCCAGGGCGCCGATCTTCTTCACCACGTGCCCCTTGATCTCCTCCATCAGCTCCTTGCTCTGCGGGGTGCCGTCCTTGATGGTCACGAAGGCCGCGATGGCCTGCCCCTTGATCTCATGGGGCCGCCCGATCACCGCGGCCTCGGCCACGTGCGGGTGGTCCACCAGAGCCGACTCCACCTCCATGGTGGACACCCGGTGGCCCGAGATGTTCATGACGTCGTCCACGCGGCCGAGCAGCCAGAAGTAGCCCTCTTCGTCGATCTTGGCGCCGTCACCGGTGAAGTAGATGCCGGCGTACTTGCTCCAGTACTGCGCCTGGTAGCGTTGCGGGTCCCGATAGATACCACGCAGCATGCCCGGCCACGGCTTCTTGAGCACGAGGTAGCCGGCCTTGGTCGACTCCCCCTTTTCGTTGACCACGTCGGCTTCGATCCCCGGGAACGGGCGGGTCGCCGAGCCCGGCTTGAGGGTGGTGATCCCGGGCAGCGGGGTGATCAGGATGTGGCCGGTCTCGGTCTGCCACCAGGTGTCCACCACCGGGCAGCGGCCCCCGCCGATGACCTTCCAGTACCAGACCCAGGCCTCCGGGTTGATCGGCTCGCCGACCGACCCGAGCAGGCGCAGGCTGGAGAGGTCGCACCGCTTGGGATAGTCCTCGCCCCAGCGCATGAAGGTGCGGATGGCGGTGGGGGCGGTGTAGCAGATGGTGATGCCGTACTTCTCCACGATCCGCCAGAAGCGGTCCTTGTCGGGGTAGTCGGGGGTGCCTTCGTACATCACGCTCGTGGTGCCGTTGGCGAGGGGCCCGTAGACGATGTAGGAGTGGCCGGTGACCCAGCCGATGTCGGCGGTGCACCAGAAGACGTCGGTGTCGTGCAGGTCGAAGATCCACTTGGTGGTCGCGTAGACCCCGGTGAGGTACCCCCCAGTGGTGTGGACGATGCCCTTGGGCTTGCCGGTCGAGCCCGAAGTGTAGAGCAGGTACAGCATGTCCTCGGAGTCCATCTTCTCGGGCGCGCAGTAGGCGGGCGCGTCCTTGACGAAGTCGTCCCACCAGACGTCGCGTCCCGCCTGCATGGCGATCTCCTGGCGGGTGCGCTTGAGGACGATCACGGTGTCCACGTCCGGGCACTCCTTGAGCGCCTCGTCCACGTTCTTCTTGAGCGGCACGATGCCGCCACGGCGGAAGCCGCCGTCGGCGGTGATGAGCACGCGGGACTCCGCGTCGTGGATCCGGTCGCGCACGGCTTCGGGGGCGAACCCGCCGAAGATCACGCTGTGCGGGGCCCCGATGCGGGCGCAGGCCAGCATGGCGATCGGCAGCTCGGGGACCATCGGCATGTAGATGGTGACCCGGTCGCCCTTCTTCACCCCGGCCCGCTTGAGGCCGGCCGCGAACCGGTTGACCTCGCGGTAGAGGTCCCAGTAGGTGAGGACCCGGCTGTCGCCCGGCTCCCCCTCCCAGATGATGGCGGCCTTCGTCTTCCGGGGAGTCGTCACGTGGCGGTCGAGGCAGTTGTAGGACACGTTCAGCTTGCCGCCCACGAACCACTTGGCGTACGGGGCCTTCCACTGGAGCGTCGTCTTCCAGGGCTTGAACCAGTCGAGCTCCTTGGCGAAGCGCTCCCAGAAGCGGGTCGGGTTGCGGGCCGCCTCCTTGTAGATCGAGGCGCGGTTGATGTTGGCGCGTTTGGCGAACTCCTTCGGCGGAGCGAACTTCCGCTTCTCCTTCAGGAGGGCTTCGACGGCGCTGCTGCCTTTGGTCTCGCTGGCCATGGGGGACCTCGTTCTCGTGGGGAGATCGGCGCCTCAGCGCGCCGCCCCTCTTCTAAACCATCCGCCCGGCAACTTCAAGGGAGTAAGATCGCGGCAATGCCGGCCCCCCTCCCGCTCTACTCCGTGCTGCCGTTCGTCCTCATGCTGCTGACCATTGCCTTCTTCCCGCTCTGGCTGCCGCACTGGTGGGAGTCCAACCGGAACAAGCTCGTGGTGTCCGCGGTGCTGGGGGCGCCGGTGCTCGTGCTGTACCTGGTGAGGCAGCCGGCCGCGCTCACCCACACGGCGGCCGACTACGTCTCGTTCATCGTCCTGCTCGCCGGGCTCTACGTGATCGCGGGCGGGGTGCTGCTGCGCGGCGATCTCGAGGCCACCCCGCTCGTGAACACCGCCTTCCTGGCCATCGGGGGCCTGCTCGCGTCCTTCGTCGGCACCACCGGCGCTTCGATGCTGCTGATCCGGCCGCTCCTGCAGACCAACCGGGAGCGGGCGCGGGTCACCCACACCGTGGTGTTCTTCACCTTCCTCGTCTCCAATATCGGCGGCATGCTCACCCCGCTCGGGGATCCCCCGCTCTTCCTGGGCTACCTGCAGGGCGTGCCGTTCGCCTGGACGTTCCGGCTGTGGCCGCAGTGGCTCCTGATGACCGCGTCCCTGCTGATGCTGTACTACGTCTGGGACGCGCGCCATCACGCGCACGAGACGCGGACGGCTCTGCTACGCGATCACACCCAGATCGAGCCCCTCCGAATCGCGGGGGCGCTCAACGGGCTCTGGCTCGCGGGCGTGGTGGGCGCGGTGGCCTTCCTGCACGCGCCGGTTCGCGAGCTGGCCATCCTCGCCCTCGCCGGGATCTCCCTGTGGCGGACTCCGACGGCGATCCGCCGGGCCAACCAGTTCACCGCGCACCCGATGGTGGAGGTGGCGGTGCTCTTCCTGGGGATCTTCCTCACCATGATCCCCGCGCTCGAGCTCCTGCACGTGCGCGGCGGAGAGCTCGGAGTGCGCGAGCCCTGGCAGTTCTTCTGGGCCGCCGGCGCCCTGTCGTCGTTCCTCGACAACGCGCCCACCTACCTCACGTTCCTGGCGCTGGCCCAGGGGCTCGGGCTCCCCGCCGAGGTGGTCGGCGTGCCCAGCGTGATCCTGGCCGCGATCAGCGTGGGAGCGGTCGCGATGGGGGCCAACACGTATATCGGCAACGCCCCCAACTTCATGGTCAAGGCCATCGCGGAAGAGTCGGGCGTGCGCATGCCGAGCTTCTTCGGCTACATGGCCTACAGCGGGGCGGTCCTCCTCCCGCTCTTCGTGATCGTGACGATCCTGTTCTTCTAGTCCGGGGGCGCGGAGCGGCGCAGGCCGTAGCGCTGCATCTTGTCGGAGAAGTTCTTGGGATCCATGTCGGCGTGCTTCGCGGCCGCGGTGAGCTTGCCGCCGTGGCTCTTGAGCAGCCCTTCGATGTAGGTGCGCTCGAAGTCCTCGACCACCCGGGCCTTGGCGTCCCGGAAGGGCAGCGAGAGATCCACCGGCGCGTGGGCGCCCGCCGGGCCGAGGAAGCGCTCCACGTCCACCAGCGTGTCCCCGGATCCGACGATGACCGCCCGCTCGATGACGTTCTCCAGCTCGCGCACGTTGCCCGGCCACGGATAGCGCATCAGCGCGCCCAGGCTCTCCGGCGAGATGGCGCGCACCGCCTTCTTGAGTCGGCGCCCCGCCTGTTCCACGAAGTGCCGGGCGAGCAGGGGGATGTCCTCCGGGCGCTCGCGCAGCGCGGGCACGCGCACCGGCATCACCGAGAGGCGATAGAAGAGATCGCGCCGGAAGGTCCCCCGCTCCACCTCCACCTGGAGATCCTTGTTGGTGGTGGCGATGAAGCGGACGTCCACGTCCACCGGGCGGTCGGCGCCGACCGAGGTCACCTTCTTCTCCTCGATCGCGCGCAGGAGCTTGCTCTGCAGATGCAGCGGCATCTCCCCGATCTCGTCGAGGAGCAGGGTCCCGCCGTTGGCCATCTGGAAGTGGCCGCGCCGGTGCTCGGTGGCGCCGGTGAAGGCCCCCCGCCGGGAGCCGAACAGCTCGGACTCGAACAGCTCCTCGGGAATCGCCGCGCAGTTGACCGCCACGAAGGACCGGTCGCGCCGGGCCCCCGAGAAGTGGATGGAGCGCGCGAGCAGCTCCTTGCCGACCCCGGTCTCCCCGTGGATGAGCACGGTGGTATCGAGATCCACCACCGTGCGCAGCAGGTCGAAGACCGCCTGCATGCCGGCGCTGGCCGCCACGATGTTGCCGAACGTGAAGCGCTCCTGATTGCGCCGGATGGTTCGCCGGTTCGCCGCCTTCAGCTCCTGGAACTCGATGGCCCGCCGGATCACCAGCAGCAGCTCGGCGGCCTCGAACGGCTTCACCAGGTAGTCCTCGGCCCCGAGCCGCATCGCCTCCACCGCCGACTCGATGGTGCCGTAGGCGGTCATGACCACGACGGCCAGGTCCGGATGCTCCGCCTTGACCTGCCGCACCAGCTCGACCCCATCCATCCCGGGCAGGCGGCGGTCGGTGAGCACGAGGTCCACGTCCTCGGCCTTGAGCGACTCGAGCGCCTCCTCGGCGCTGTGCACCGGCACCACCTCATAGCCCTTCAGCTCGAGCGTCCGGTGGAGGGGGCGGAGAAAGACCTCGTCGTCCTCGACGAGCAGGAGCCGTCGCTTCATGGAGTGCCTCCGGCCGCCGGCTGGGCCGCGACCACCGCCGGGAATGAGATGCGAACCCGCGTGCCGCGGCCCGGCGCGCTCTCGACCGCGATGTCCCCCGCGTGGAGGTCCACGATCTTCTTGACGATGGACATGCCGAGCCCGGTGCCCGCGGGCTTGGTGGTGAAGAACGGCAGGAAGATCTTCTCCCGGTCGCCCGGGGAGATCCCGATCCCGTCGTCCAGGACCTCCACCACCGCCCGGCCCCCCTCGGCGAAGAGATCGACGGCGACGCGCCCGGACCCGCGGCGCGGCTCGATGGCCTCCACCGCGTTCTTCAAGACGTTGGTGAAGACCTGGCGGAGCTTCTGGCCGTCCACCGCCGCCACCACGTCCCGCTCGAGCCGGCCGTAACCCACCTCCACGCCCCTGGCCCGCGCTTCCGCCGCCGCCGCCTCCACCACCGGATCCAGGATGCGCGCCAGCTCGTACTCGTTGCGCTCGAGCCGGGCGTCGCGCGTCCAGTCGAGGAGGTTGTTGATGATGCCCTCGATCTCGCCGATGCCGGACAGGATGGACCGGGCCATCTCCTGCGAGAGCGGGCTGCCGTCCACCTCCGGGGAGGACAGCAGGTTGGTGGCCATCTTGATCCCGCCCAACGGATTGCGGATCTCGTGGGCCACCCCCGCCGCCATCTCGCCCAGGGAGGCCAGTTTCTCGCGATGGATGAGCCGCCGCTGCGTCTCCACCTGCTCGGTCAGGTCGTGCAGCACGCCCACCGTGCCCATGCGCTGGCCGCGATCGTCGAAGATGGCGGTCAGGGCCAGGTGGGCCGGAAAGACCTCGCCCCGCCTCCGGCGGCCCGTCACCTGCCCGCTCCAGCCGCGCCCCACCTCGAGCGCGGCCACGATGCCGCCCGCGCCGCCCCGGTCGTCGCCGGCGAGCAGATCCGGATACCGGAGGCGGCTGACCTCGAAGAGCTCGTAGCCGAGAAGGCGGCGTCCCGCCGGGTTCATGGTCACGAGCCGGCCGGTGGTGTCCGCGGTAAAGATGCAGTCGTCGACGCTCTCGACCACCGAGGCGAGGAGCCGCTCGCCCCGCTTGACCTCCTCCTCGGTGACGCGCAGGGATTGCTGCATGCGCTGGAAGGAGGTGACGAGCTGCTGGGCCTCCTCCTTGGAGATCGTGAAGTGGTCCTCCACGATGATCCGGGCGGCCGCCGCGCCGAGCGAGGCGGCGAGGAGCCGCTCGAAGCGGATGCGCATCTCGAGCAGCTCGGGCACCGACAGGTCCGCGGGGGCCTTGGTGCCGAACAGCTCGCGGACGATCGCCTCCGCGTCCTCGTCGCCGACGTAGTGATGGACGAGCCGCTCGATCTCGGGCGCGGACAGGATCGCGGGCGCCCCCGGCGCCGGCTTGTCCTCGGCCGCCACCCCCACGAAGGCGGCGGCCTGGGCCCGGTCGTCGGCGTCCTGCTCGGTGAGCAGCGACACCATCACGAAGAGTCCCACGTTGAAGAAGAAGGACCAGAAGACCCCGTGGCTGATGGTGTCGAGCCCCTCCAGCCCGAGGAACGCGGTGGGACGCAGCAGCGACAGGCCGAACGGCCCGTTCTCCAGGAACGCGACGCCCAGGACCTCCTCCTTGCCCAGGGCCGGGATGATCAGGGTGTAGAACCAGACGAAGAAGCCGGCGGAGATCCCCGCGTAGGCCCCCTTGCGGTTCCCGCGCCGCCAGTAGAGGCCGAGCAGGATGGCGGGCGCGCACTGGGCCACCGCGATGAAGGACAGGAGCCCCATCTCCACCAGCAGGAGCTGGCCGTGCTCCATGCGCGCCCACGCGAACCCGAGGGCCACCACCGCGAGCATGGCCAGCCGGGTATAGAAGAGGGTGATCCAGTAGATGTCCCCGACGCGCCGGCGCCGCAGCAACCAGGGCAGGATGATGTCGTTGGTGATCATCTTCGACAGGGCGAGGGAGTCCACCACGATCATGGCGGTGGCCGCCGAGAAGCCGCCGAGGAAGACGAGGACCGAGATGAGCTGGCTGTCGAAGGACAGCGGCAGGCGGAGGATGAAGCCGTCGGCCTGCGCCCCCGCCTCCGGGAAGACGAGGAGGCCCGCGAAGGCGATCGGCAGCACGAAGACGTTGATCAGGAACAGGTAGAGCGGAAAGGACCAGGAGACCGCGTTGACGTCGCGCTCGCGCTGGTTCTGGACCACCAGCACGTGGAACTGGCGGGGCAGGAACATCACCGCGAGCATCGAGATCACGAGCATGGCGGCCCAGCGCGCGTACGACGCGGTGCCCGCGTGGCCGAGGGTGAGCAGGCGCGACAGCTCGGGGTTCTGGGCCACCTGCCCGAAGAGGTCGGCGAACCCGCCGAAGAGCCCCCACGTCACGTAGACGCCGACCAGCAGGAACGCGAGCAGCTTCACCACCGACTCCACCGCCACCGCGGTCATGAGGCCGGTCTGCCGCTTGGTGAAGTCGAGATTGCGGGCCCCGAAGAGGATGCCGAAGAGGGCGAGGGTCACCGCCACCACCAGCGTCGGGTCGAAGACCTCGAGCACCGCCTCCTCGCGCAGGATCATCTTGAAGGAGGCCGACACCGCCTTCAGCTGCAGCGCGATGTACGGGATCATGCCGCAGACCACCAGCGCGGCCACCAGGGTGCCGAGCGGCGCCGCCTTGCCGTAGCGGCTCGAGATGAAGTCGGAGACCGAGGTGATCCGCTGCTCCTTGGAGACGCGCACGAGCTTGCGCAGGAGGACCGGCCAGAGGAGCGCCACGCAGGCCGGGCCCAGGTAGATGGTCAGGAACTCGAGCCCGCGGTTGGCCGCGAGGCCCACGCTGCCGTAGAAGGTCCAGGCGGTGCAGTAGACCGACGCGGCGAGCACGTAGATCAGCGTCCGCGGCCGCCCCCGCCCGAGGCGCGAGGCGAACGCCTCCCCCACCGAGGCGACCAGGAACAGAAAGGCCAGGTAGCCGAGGACGATGGAGAGGAGCACGGTGGGCGACAGGCCGCTCACGGCTCCTCCTCGGCCTGGCGGAGGCGGCGGGCCAGCGCGATCAGGACCGCGACCATGGCGGCCCAGACCGCGAAGAGGTAGAGCACCAGGGCGGGCACGCCCAGGATCAGGGCAGGCCGGTTCGCGATGGCGAGCAGCGGCCAGACGAGGCATGCCCCGAACAGCAGGAAGCAGGCGATCACCAGCTCTGCGGCCTTCATTGGCTGGGCGGATTATAGCTCAGTCGGAGGGGGCCCCGAGACTAGCGGGGTCGACCCAGCATGCGGCGTGTAACGAGGTCCTGGAAGCCGTCTTCCAGCTCGGCGGCGACCTGGCGGGCCACCGAGCCCGCGTCCCCCGGGCGTTCGGTGTCCGGGCCGGGGGCCCAGCCTTCGAGGTACGCTTCACTCTCGGTGGCGCCCTCTCGCATGGCCACCGCGTCGATCAGGTCCTGGAAGCGCTGGGAGAGGGGGACGCGGACGGTCTGATCTCCGTCGGTCGCCTCCACCATCGAGGGCAGGTCGCGCCACTGGATGATCCGGTATCGCGCCATCGCGCCGCCATTGTAGCGGAAGGCCGCCTTCCCTTGACAAGCCAGAAGGCCCCCCGTAGCCTCCGTGAGCAAGGAGACGCCCATGATCGACGCGAAGACGGCGGACCGCGAGCTGCAGACGTACCTGCGCCCGCAGACGTTCCCGGTGGCGATCCGCATGCTCAAGCAGGGCGAGGAGATCCCGGACCGCGCGCGCCGGCCCGCCCGCGACTTCAAGAAGCTCAGCATGAGCTGCCAGGTCATCGACATGGCCCGGCGCTATGGCTGGACCATCGCGCTCACCCGCGAGGACCACATCTGCTCGCTCGGCATCACCGCGATCGGATTCGACAAGCCGCTGCCCATCTACAACGTGGGCACGCTCTGCGAGGGCATGTACACGGAGACGAAGGAGGCCGGCCAGCGCTCGGAAGCCGCCATCGACAAGTTCGCGCCCGGCGAGTACCACTGCGTGCTGGTGGCCCCGCTCGACCGCGCCACCTTCGAGCCGCACGTGGTCTGCGTCTACGCCAACCCGGCCCAGGTGATGCGGCTGACCCAGGCCGCCCTCTGGAAGCGGGGCGGCCGCCTCACCTCGTCCTTCGAGGGCCGCGCGGTGTGCGCCGACATCATCGTCACCACCATGAAGACGGGCGAGCCGCAGGTGATCCTTCCCTGCTCGGGGGATCGCATCTTCGGCCAGACCCAGGATCACGAGATGGCCTTCTCCATCCCGTGGGCGCGCATGGAGGAGATGGTCGAGGGCCTTCGCGGCACCCACAACGGCGGCATCCGGTACCCCATCACCCAGTTCATGGAGTACGAGGCCAAGCTGCCGCCGCGCTACATGGAGGTGAACAAGCTCTGGGACGCCGAGGCCGGCCGGACCAGCCTCACCAACCGGGACCGGGTGGTGGCGGCCTACAAGCGGTCGTTCTCGGACCGGGTCCCGGTCTACCCGATCGTGGCCTCGTTCGCGGGCACGCTCGACGGGCTCAGCATCGAGGAGTACTGCACCAACCCCACCCGGGCCATCACCGCCATGATGCACTACTACGAGCGCTACCAGCCCGACGTGGTGCTCGCCTACAACGATCTCGCCAAGGAGGCCGAGGCCTTCGGCTGCGGTGTCAAGTACTCCGACTACGTGGTGCCGTCGATCGAGAGCCACGTGCTGGAGGACAAGGCCGGGCTGGCCAAGCTCCGCATGCCCGATCCCTACAAGACCGCACGGCTGCCCGGCTTCCTCGAGCAGTGCGAGGCGCTGGTGAAGGCGGCGCCCCCCGCGGCCACCGGCGCGGTCGCGGTGGGGCCGTGGACGATCGCGATGCTGCTACGCAATCCCGAGATGATGCTGCTCGACACCTTCGAGGATCCGCAGTTCATCCACGACCTCATGCGGATCTCGACGGACTTCTGCAAGATCTGGGGCGACGCGATCGTGAAGACCCGGATCGGGCTCTCGTTCTCCGAGCCCACCGCGTCGATCAGCCTGGTCTCGCCGGACAACTACCGCGAGTTCATCGCACCCTACCACAAGGAGCTGGTGGACCACTTCAAGGCCAAGAAGGTGGGCGTCACCACCCACATCTGCGGCACGACCTATCCGATCTTCGAGGACCTGATCGGCTGTGGCTTCACCACCGTGTCGTTCGATCTGGACCAGCAGTCCGATCCGGCGCTGCACGTGGACCAGCTCGAGCGGTTCATGCAGGTGGCCAGAGGCCGGGCGGTGGCCATCGGCAACGTGGACGCGACCATGTTCGAGAAGGCCACGCGCCAGCAGATGGAGGGCGAGGTGCGGCGGTGCATCGACACCGCGGCGAAGCATTCGGGGTTCATCCTGTCCACGTCCTGCGAGATCCCGCCCCGCTCGAACCCCGAGATCGTGAAGTGGTTCATGGACGCCGCCCACGAGTACGGCCGCTACGAACGAATTCTCTAGTCGGAGGCCGGCGCTCGAAGTGGAAAACGAAGAGGGCGCGGCGACTACTCACCGCGCCCTCGAAACGTCCGGCTGCGTTCTAGAAGGCTACCAGCGGAAGGGCTTCTTGGAGGGGGGGACGCCGTAGGCCCCGCGGTCCCCGCCGCCTCGCCCGCCGCCGCCGCCCGGCCGGCCGCCGCCGCGGGGCCCGCCCGGCCCGCGCCCGCCGCCCGAGCCCGGTGTCCGAGGGTTCGAGACGTTCACGGTGATCTTGCGGCCGTCGAGGTCCTTGCCGTTCAGCTCGGAGATCGCGCGCTGCGCCTCCTCGGCGGTCGCCATCTCCACGAAGCCGAAGCCCCGGGACTGGCCCGAGAACTTGTCCGTGATCACGGAAGCCGACTCCACGGTGCCGCACTGGGCGAAATACTCTCGAAGCGTCTCGCTGGTCGTGGAATAGGACAGACCCCCCACGTACAGTTTGGAAGCCATCTGGTTCTCCTTCGGTCACTCTTCCGCTTCGTACGCGCCCCAATACTCGGAAGAGCCAATATCGGAGGCGGGGGCGCCGCCGGCGGCGGCGCATCGGCCCTCAGTGTACACCAGGACCCGACCCTCCGCCACGGCGGGAGACTCAGTGGGTCAGCATCAGGCCGTTTCGATGGAGGGTCGGCCCCATCTCGCGCTCGGTGATCGCGGGCGCGGGCTCCGCGGTATGGTGAACGGACTCGCTCGTGTAGGCGAGCAGCCCGATCAGCCCCAGCGCGATCGTCAGCGTCAGCAGCGCGAAGATCCAGCTCTTGCCCATGGACTCGGGCTCCCTACTCGCAGACCGCGGCGAGCCGCGCCCGGGCATCCCGTCGCGCCGGCGCCACCTTGGCGGGCACCTCGACCTTCGCGAGCAGATCGCCCAGCGCGAACGGCCGGCTCACCACGTGAAAGCCCTGCAGCTCCAGGTCCACCAGCTCCTCGACACGGGCGCCCGCATCCGCGGTGAGGATCACCGGCACGCCGGGCGCCACCGCCTCGAAGAGACGCGCGTGGTCCCCCTTGGCCATCCGCAGCATGCCCGCTTCCGCCAGCACCAGGGACACCGGCGCCTCGAGCAGGTATCGCACCCCCTCGCAGAGCGTCTCCGCCATCCGGACGGCCACGCCCTGCTCCAGGCACTCGATGGCCAGGCGCTGCGCCCGCTTCCGGTCCCCGTCGATCATCAGTAGCCGAATCATGTCTTCCCCTCTCATGTAGTGAGTACGAACGAACCACGGCTATAGGTTCAACCCCCGTGCCAGAGGATTCGAGAACTCAGAAGCTCATGTGTGACGACCACTTGCGGGACGGCCGCCGGAGGGGGCCCCGCCGGGCCATCGGGCGTTCTGCCCGATGGCGGTGTCCGAAACGGTCAGCGGCCCGGCTTACTTGTGGAGATCGGGCGAGAGCCCGTACTGCTGGATCTTGCGGTAGAGCGTCTTCGGATCGATGCCCAGGACCGCGGCCGCCTTCGCCCGGTGGCCGCCCACGTGGCGCAGCGTGCTGACGATGTGCTGCCGCTCCATCTCCTCGAGGCTCCCGCCGGGGGAGGCGCTCGGCGCGTGGTCGCCGCGGATCTCCTCGGGCAGGTCGGCGGGCTGCAGCACGTCGCCCTGGGAGAGGATCACCGCGCGCTGTACCGCGTGCTGCAGCTCGCGGACGTTGCCGGGCCAGCCATAGCGCTCCAGCGCCTCCATGGCCGCGTCGGAGAGGCGCTTGCGCCCGTAAGTCGCGTTCTGCTCGAGGAAGTGCTCGACCAGCCGCCGGATGTCCTCGCGCCGGTCGCGCAGCGGCGGCAGCGTGATCGTGATCGTGTTGATGCGGTAGAAGAGATCCTGACGGAACCCGCCCGTCTTGATCGCCTCCGCCAGGTCGCGATTGGTGGCGGCGACCAGTCGCATATCCACGGTGCGTCGCCGGGTGCCGCCCACCCGGAAGAAGGCGTGCGACTCGAGCACCCGGAGCAGCTTCACCTGGCTCTCCGGCTCCATCTCGCCGATCTCGTCGAGGAACAGGGTGCCGCCGTCCGCCAGCTCGATGAGCCCGGGCTTGGTCGCGACCGCGCCGGTGAACGCCCCCTTCTCGTGGCCGAACAGCTCGCTCTCGAGCACTTCCCGCGCGAGCGCGCCGCAGTGGATGGGCACGAAGGCCTGGCGCGCGCGGGGCGACCGGTCGTGAATGGCCCGCGCCACCAGCTCCTTGCCGGTGCCGCTCTCGCCCAGCACGAGCACGGACGAGTCGGTGGGCGCCACCCGGTCGATGAGACGGAGCACCTCTTCCATCCGCGGGCTGCCGGTGATGATCCCCTGGTAGCCGGGCTCGTCGAGCTGGGCGCGCATGACCACGTTCTGGCGCATGAGACGGCCCTTCTCGGCCGCCTTGCGGATCAGGATGTCGAGCTCCTCGATGCGGGCGGGCTTGGTCAGGTAGTCGTAGGCCCCGAGCTTCATGGCCTCCACCGCGGTGGACACCTCCTGAAAGCCGGTCATCACGATGACCTGGGGCGCCTCCGGGAAATCCTGGAGCTCGCGCAGCACCTCGATGCCCTCGACGTGCGGCATCTTCATGTCGAGGAGCAGCACGTCGGGCGTCTCGTCCTTGAGCTGCTCCAGCGCGGCCCGGCCGTCAGCCACCCCGGAGACCGCGTGGCCCTTCCGCCCGAGCTCGCGCACCAGCAGCTCGCGCAGGTTCTTCTCGTCGTCGGCGACCAGCACCCGGATCGGCGCGCTCACGACCGCGTCCTCGAGGCCTCGCTCGGGCCCACCGGCAGGATGACCCGGAACGTGGTGCCCGCGCCCACCCGGGAGTCCACCTCGAAGCGGCCGTCGTGGTCGGCGACGATGCCCTGGGCGATCGCCAGGCCGAGCCCGGTGCCCTGCCCCGGAGGCTTGGTGGTGAAGAACGGATCGAACACCCGCGGCAGGATCTGGTCGGGAATGCCCGGCCCCTCGTCCCTGAACGCGATCTCGACCTCCCGCGCGTTGCGCCGGCGGGTCGTGACGGTCAAGGTCCCGCGGCCGTCCATGGCGTCGAGGGCATTGCTCGCGAGCCCGAGGAACACCTGCCGGAGCTGGCCCTCGTTGGCCACCACGTCGGGCAGCTCGGCGTCGAGGCGCCGCTCGAAGCGACTCCCCGCGTAGCGGGACTGGTGCCCGATCAGCTCGAGCACCTTGTCCACCAGCACGTTCAGGTCGGTGGGGGCGCGGCGGCTGCCCGGGTCGCGCACGAAATGCAGCAGGCTCCCGGTGATCTCCTTGCAGCGGTAGGCCTCCTCCTCGATCAGGGCGAGATAGCCCGGGAAATCCTTGAAGGCGTCGAGATCGCGCAGGTGCGGATCCTGCGACCGCTCCTTCAGGGCCTCCGCGCAGCCCGCGATGGTGGCGAGCGGGTTGTTCAGCTCGTGCGCCACCCCCGCGGCCAGCCGGCCCGCGGTGGTGAGCCGCTCGGTGAGCACCATCTGCCGCTCGAGCCGCTTCTGCAGCGTGATGTCCTCCACCAGGACGAGCACGTGGGTGGCCTGCGGGGCCCGCAGCGGCGTCGCGGTCAGGCGCACCGTGAGGGTCTCACCCCCCGCGGGCAGCTCCTCCTCGGCGTGGCGCACCTCGCGCGCGGTCACCACGCCCCGCAGGAACGAGCGCACCGCCGCCGACTTGGCGGGCGGCATCAGGTCCGCGAAGGGCCGGCGCGCGGAGACCTCCACCGGCACCAGCGCCGCACCCTCGCGGTTGGTGCTGATCACCCGCAGCTCGGCGTCGAGGACGAACAGGCCGAGGGGCAGGGTCTCGAGCACCACCTCCACGAAGCGCTTCTGCTCGTCGAGCTCGTGGGTGCGCGCCTCCACCATGGCCTCCAGCCGCTCGGAGTAGGTGCGGACCGAGCTGAACAGGCGCGCGTGCTCGAGGGCCATCGCCGCCTGGTCGGCGAACGCGGACACCAGCGATTCCTCCTCGGCGGTGAAGTGGTGGACGTCGGTGCGGAGCACGGTGAGCGCGCCGATCGTCTGCTCGCCCACGACCAGCGGCGCCGCCAGCATCGAGCGCAGCCCCGCCTGCGGATAGCGCACCCGCGGGTCACGGTAGAGATCCGCGGTCTGCACCGGCCGGCGCTCCTTGACCGCCACCCCGGTGATGCCTTCCCCCACCCGGAGGCGGATCGCGTGCAGGTCCTCCGCGGGCAGGTCGAGACTGGCGGTGGCGGTCAGCTCTCCGGTGGCCGCGTCGAGCGTGAACAGCCCGCACGACTGCACCTCCAGCACCTCGCGCGCCTGGTGGAGGATGAGCTGCACGGTCTCGCTCACGTCGAGGCTCTGGTTGACCGCGTGGCCGGCCCGCAGGAGCGCCTGCGTCTCGCGCGCCCGCCGCTGGGTCTCCTCGAAGAGGCGCGCGTTCTGGATGGCGATGCCGGCCTGGTCCGCGAAGCTCTCCAGCACGGTCTGGTGCCGGTCCCCGAAGGCCCCCGGCTCGGTGGAGAAGGCCGAGATGACGCCGATGATCTGGCCGCCGACCCGGAGCGGCACGCTCAGGAGCGAGCGGATCCCTTCCTTTTCGTCCACGTCGCGGCGCGCGGAGCGCGGGTCCGCGCGGAGGTCGTCCGAGCGCACCGCGCGGCCCGACGAGGCGGCGAGACCGATGATCCCCTCCCCGACGCGAACCGAGAGATCGCGCCATTCCGGCGTGCGGCAACCGTGGGCCGCCGCGTGCTCGATCGCGGACCGGTCGGGGCCGAGGAGCCCGATGCCGCACCCGGTGCTCCCCATGAGCGCGGTGACCGAGCGGCTGATCGTCTCGAGCACCGAGGGCAGGTCGAGCCGCGCGGTGATGAGCTGGGTCGTGCGATTCAGCGCGGCCAGCTCTTCGGCCCGGCGCGCGCTCTCCGCGTGCAGGCGGGCGTGCTCCACCGCCGAGGCGAGCGGGCGCGCCACCTCCATCAGGATCTCCACGTCGGCGGCGGTGAAGGCGTGGGGCTCGCGGTGGGTGACATTCAGCGTGCCGATCACCTCGCCCTGCGAGAGCAACGGGGCGAGCACCGCGGACCGGAAGCCGCGCCGCGAGAGCAGCTCGCGGCTCACCGCGGGGATGGACGGATCGGTGGTGGCGTCGTCCACGCGCCGGGGGGCCCGCTGGCTCGCCACCCACGCGGTCAGGGTCCCCGCCGTCGGCATCCGGAAGTCGAAGATCTCGGGCAGCGCGGTGCGGGCGGCCACGTCGAGCACGCGGAACTCCCCGCGCTCGCGGTCCAGCAGCGTCACCCCGAGGGCGTCGAAGCGGATGAGCCGCCCCACCGCCTCCGCCGCCTGCGCGTAGATGCGCTCGAGCGGCAGGGTGCCCGCGGTGAGCGCCATGATCTGGTTGATGACTTCGAGGCGCACGGTTCTCCGGTGGAGCCGCCACACCTGCTCGAGGGCGTGGCCGAACTCGCGCGGGAAGCTCGGCGGAATCGTCTCGCGGCCGAGCCCGCGCGCGCCCCCCGGGCCCAGCAGCACGAGGCCCCCCGCGGGACGGGCCCGATCGCCCAGGGCCGCGGTCAGCAGCGTGGTATCGCGGGGCCTCAGGCCCGGCGGCGCCGCCGGCAGCTTCTGCAGCCGCACCCCGCGGGCGGGCGCCCCGAGCCGCGCCTTCATCCACCGCTCGAGAGCCGAGCCGCGCCGCGCGCCGACGATCACGTCCACCGGCGGGCCGGCGCCCGGGCGGAAGCGCAGCCCGCCCGCCC
>DATHSW010000240.1:0-60996 GCA_035463855.1 Candidatus Deferrimicrobiaceae bacterium
GCGGGCCAGCGAGGCGGCGGCGAAGATGAGCAGCGCGGTCAGCACCACCGCGCCGCCCGCGGCCAGGCGCAGGTAGTAGGCGGCGACGAGGCCGGTGGTCATCGAGAGCAGCGCGAGGCCGATGGCGATGGCGGTCGCGGCGTGGAAGCTCCGCCCGAGCGCGAAGCCGGTGAGGGCGGGGATCACGATCATGGCCGACACGAGCAGGACCCCCACCATCCGCATCGCCACCACGGTGGTCAGCGCGGTCAGCACGGTCAGCAGCAGGTTCAGCGCGCCGACCGGCACCCCGCTGGTCCGGGCCAGGTCCTCGTTGAGCGTGATGGCCAGGAGCTGCTTGTAGAAGCCGCCGATCGCGACGGTGACCACCGCGCCGAGCGCCACCATGAGCCAGACGTCGCCGCCGGTGACGGTGAGGATGCTGCCGAAGAGGATCGCGAAGAGATCGGCGTTGAAGCCGCGGGCGAGGCTGATCAGCACCACCGCGAGCGCGAAGCCGCCCGAGAGGAACACCGCGAGCGCCGCGTCGCCCTGCAGGGCGCCCCGCGCGCGCAGCCGCTCGATGCCGACCGCGCCGGCCAGCGCCACCACCAGCGCGCCCAGCACCGGCGAGATCCCGAGCACCAGGCCCACCGCCACCCCGGCGAGCGCCACGTGGGCGAGCGTGTCCGCGATCAGCGAGAGCCGGCGCGGGATCAGGAAGACGCCGATGGCCGGGCAGATGAGCGCGGTCACCACGCCCGCCGCGAAGGCCCGGTGCATGAAGCCGTACTGGAGGAACTCGGGCATGGGCTAGTGGTCGTGGCTGACCACGCGCACCGCGGGCCCGTAGAGCGCGGTCAGCGCGGCGTCGCTCAGGAAGTCGCCCGGGCGGCCGTGGAAGACCAGCCGGCGGTTGAGACAGGCGAGCTTGGTGACCTCCCGGGCCACCACCCCGATATCGTGGCTCACCAGGATCAGGGTCACGTCCCGCTCGCGATTCAGGTGGTGGAGCAGGGCGTAGAAGCTCGTCTGGGCCTCGGGGTCCACCCCACCGGTGGGCTCGTCCAGGATCAGGAGCTCGGGCTTGGAGACGAGCGCCCGCGCGATCAGCACGCGCTGCTGCTGGCCCGTGGAGAGCGCGCCGATCCGCGCGGCCGCGTGGGCCTCCATGCCGACCTGGCCCAGCACCTCCGCGACACGCTTGCGCTCGGCGGCGCCGATGCGCCCGAAGAGCCCGAGCGAGGGCAGGAGCCCGGTGGCCACCACCTCGTGGACGGTCACCGGCAGGGCGGGATCGAGCGTCGCCTTCTGCGGCACGTAGCCCAGCCGCCCCCACTGCCGGAACGACGCGGGCGGGTGGCCGAAGAGCCGGACCGTGCCGCGCGAGGGCGGCAGCAGGCCCAGCATGATCCGGAGCAGGGTGGTCTTGCCCGAGCCGTTGGGGCCGATGATGCCGAGGAAGTCACCGGGCTCGACGGTCAGGTTGATGCGCTCGAGGACCGGGACGGCGCCGTACGCGAAGTCCGCGTCCTCCAGCTCGACGAAGGAGCGCATCAGCCGCCGATCCGGACCGCGTCGTTCACCCCGCGCGGGCGCGGGGCGTTCTCGGGTGGATGGGTGGCGTCCCACCAGGCGCCCGCGGCAGCGCACCCGGCGCCGAGCAGGATCCCGCCGAGCACGTCCGAGGGCCAGTGGGCGTTCAGGATCACGCGCGCGAAGCCCACCGAGCCGACCAGGAGGACCCCCAGGAGCAGGAGAGGCACCCGCGCGGCGGGTGAGACGCGCTCGCGCGAGAGCACGTAGACGAGCAGCACCGCAAAGGTGGTCGCCGCGGTGACGTGCCCGCTGGGGAAGCCCCAGTTGATCCCGCGGGGCCGTGGCCGGCCGACGAGGAACTTGAAGAGCTGCTCGATGCCGCCGGAGAAGGGGAGCAGCCCGCACCAGAGCCACCAGCGCCGGCGCGCGACCGGGGAGCAGGCGAGGAGCAGCAGCATCGCCGGAGCCAGGAAGTGCCACCGGCCACCGTAGTTCAGCCACCGCGCCACCGCGTGGATCGGGGTGCCCCGGTACCCGATGATCTCCTGCTGCAGATCCGCCTCGCCGGGCAGCAGGCGGACACCGTAGACGATCGCGCTCATCCCGAGGAAGGCGCCCAGCAGGATCAGCGAGAGGGTCCGCCAGCGCGCGACGGTGGCTGCGTCCATGGCGCTGATATTGTACTCGAAGCGGAGGCCCCTAGAGGCGTCGCAGGAGCGCCTCCGCGAAGCGGTCGGCGGCGGCCGGCGCGTACGGAAAGAACAGGCCGGGCTCGTTGACCTCGACCTCCATGATCAGGAAGCCGCCGCCCGTCTCGACCCCGTCGATCCGCGCATAGAGCGGCGCCACCGGCAGTGCGGCCAGCGCCCCGTGGGCGGTCGCCCGGACCCCGTCGGGTGGGGGCGACGCCTCGACCGTGCCGCCGAGGCGCGGCTGCACCCGGAACTCGCCCGCGGCCGGCCGCTTGAGCACCGCGTGGGTCAGGACGGTGTCGATGAAGATCAGCGACCACTCACCGCGGTCCCGGATCTCCTCGACGAAGGGCTGGATCAGAACCGGCCGGCGGATGGCGCCCGACTCGAGCGCGGCGACCGCCCCGTCCAGGGTGGCGGCGGTCACCAGGCGCGTGTCGTGGGCGGAGGCCGAGATCACCGGCTTCATCACGACCCGGTCCCAGCTCCGACCGGTCATCACGGCCTGCAGGCCCGCGCGGGTCGCGTCTTCCAGAATGACCGTGGGCACGGTCGGCACCCCGGCCCGCGCGAGCTCGAGCAGGTAGCGCTTGCTCAGGTTCCAGCGCACCAGGGCCGGCGGGTTCCAGATGCGCGCCCCCGCCCGCTCGAGGCGGTCGAGCCAGGCGAGGAACCCGTCCGGGTCGTGGTGGTAGTCCCAGTTGGACCGCAGCACCACCGCGTCGAACGGCGCGAAGTCGGCGCCGGGCTCGTTCCAGGCCCGGGCCTCGACGGTGGCGCCGCGGCTCTCGAGCGCGCGCTGGGCCAACCGGTCGCTCTCCGAGATCTCCGGCCAGGTCCGGCAGGTGACGAAGCAGATGCGCTTCACGCGATCGGGGCTAGCGGCAGCCGAGCGCGAGGCGGAGATTGGCCAGGTTCGCCCGCATCAGCTCGAGGTAGCCGATGCCCGCCGCGGCCTCTTCCGGGCTCACGCCCTCGATCGGATTCAGCGGGAGCGGGGTCGCCCCGATCTCCCGGCTCAGGGTCTCGGCGAGTCGCGGGCTCACCAGGGTCTCGAAGAAGACGTGCGTGACCTTGAAGCGCCGCGCCGTCCGCACGATGGCGGCCAGGTCCGCCGGGCTCGGCTCCGCCTCGGGCGAGAGCCCCATCACCGGCACCTGCGTGAGCCGGTAGCGGCGCGCGAGGTAGCCGAAGGCGGCGTGCGAGGTCACGACCTCGCGGCGCGCGCAGTCGCCGAGGCCGGCGGCCAGCGCCTCGTCGAGGGCGTCGAGCTTGGCCACGAATGCCTTCGCGTTCTCCGCGTAGGTCGCGCGACCCTCCGGGTGGGCCTGCTCGAGCCCGGCCGCGATCGCCTGCACCTGGACGCGCGCGAGCGTCGGATCGAGCCAGACGTGGGGATCGGTGACGCCGCCGACCGTCAGGACGCTGATGCCCTCGCGGGTGTTCACCACCACCGGGCGGCGCCCGGAGAGATCGGCGAGCAGCTTCTCGGCCCATCGGTCGAGCTGGGTGCCGGTGTGGACGAACACCGCCGCGCGCTGGACCTGGCTCACGTCGCGCGGCGCCGGCTCCCAGTCGTGCGGCTCGACGCCGGCCGGGACCAGGGCGATCACCTCGGCGCGGTCGCCCGCGACCTGGCGGGAGAACTCCCACAGCGGGTAGATCGTGGCGACCACCCGGGGCTTCGCGGGCGGCGGCGCGGGGGCGCAGCCGCCCGCGGCCAGGAGCGCGAGCGCGAGCGCGAGGGCGCGGCCGGTCATGCCAACCGCCGGACGCGCAGGGCCAGGCCCAGGGCCAGGAGGCTCACCCCGAACGCGCAGACCACGGTGGCCCCGGTGGGGAGGTCGAGCACCGCCGAGGCGAGCATGGCGACGACGCTGACGCCCGCGCCGAAGGCCCAGCCCACCGCGAGCCGGCCGCCGATCCGCTGGGCGAGCAGGATGCCCGCGAGCGCGGGAACGATCAGGTACGAGAAGACGAGCAGGACGCCCGCGATGCGCACCGACGAGGTCACGACCACGCCGAACGAGGCGTAGAAGAGGAAGTCCCACGTGCGGACGCGCCAGCCATCGCGATAGGCCCGGTCCGGATCGGTGGAGATGAGGAAGAAAGGCCGGCGGCAGAGCCAGTGAAAGCCGCCGATCAGCGCGTAGAGAGCGGCCACCTTGACCACCTCCGCGCCCCGCACGCTCAACAGGCTGCCCACGAGCATCCCGCGCAGGTGCTCGGCGCCGTGCGGCGAGCGGTCGGCCAGCAGCACCGCGCCGGCTGCGGAGACCGCGTAGACCACGCCGATCACCGCTTCGTGCGAGACCAGGCCCCGGCGGCTCCGCGTGAGCGCCAGCACCAGCGCGCCGAGGATGGTGAAGCCGAGCCCCGCTGCGTAGGACTGCCAGGTCTCGAGCGCGTAGCCGACCAGGAACGCGGCGGTGGCGCCGAGCGCCGCGATCTGGGCCAGCGCGATGTCCACGAACACGACTTCCCGCGCGATGACGTGGAAGCCGAGGTACGCGTGGATGCCGGTGAGCACCAGGCACATCAGGAACGGCATCCACATCAGCGCGACGAGATCGGCGGTCATGACGGCTTATCTTAGCCCCTCGGCCAGGGTGCGCACGTTGTAGTCCACGGTCTCGAGGTAGGTCCGGGCCTCCTTGACCGCGCCCACCGAGGGCGCGAGCACGCGCACCCTGGCGCCCGCCTCCTGGGCCACCCGCTCGGCCAGCTTCACGTCGTTCCAGGGCTCGACCACCACGAGCTTGATCTGCTCCTGCTTCATGTCCTGGATGAGGCGGGCCAGGTGGCCGGGGGTCGCGGGGATGCCGGGCCGATCCTCGATGGCGCCGCCCTTGACCAGGCCGAAGCGCATGAAGACGTACGCGAAGAGGGCGTGATACTGGACGACCTTCGCCCCCTTGAACGGTGCGAGCGCGGCGGTCCACCGGCCCATCGCCTGCTCCAGGCTCGCGAGGAACGCGGCGCGATTCTTCTCGAAGGCCGGACGCGACTGGGGTTGCAGGCGCGCCAGCCCGTTGAGGATGTTGCTGGTGATCTGGGGCGCCATTCCCGGGTCCATCGTGTAGTGCGGGTTGCCGAGCGGGTGGACGTCGCCCAGCGAGCGGTCCACCCTGGTGGTCGGCACCTCGAGCACCGGTAGACCTTGCGACGCGTCCACGCGCCCGGGCGTGCCGGGCAGGACCTTCGGATTGTTGGCGCCCTGCACGACGACCTCGGCCCACTGGTCGAGCTCGAGGCCGTTGATCACGAGCAGATCGGCGCGCCGCACCTTGACCATCAGGCTCGGGCGCACCTCCAGATCGTGCGGGTTCTGGTTGCCGCGGGCGAGCGACTCCACCTCGACGAGATCGCCGCCGACCGCCTCGGCGAGCGCCTTGAGATCGGTGGTGGTCGCGACGACGCGGAGCTTCTCGGCCGCCGCGGCGTCCCCCGGCACGAGGCCGGGGGCGCCGGGGGCGCCGAGGGCGCCGATGGCCACGGTGAGGACCGCGAGCAGTGCTGCGCGGATCGGGCTTCGCATGGTGGCTGGCCTCCTCAGAACGGATGCGCCGGGTGGGCGCCCAGGATGAAGGTGGCCTGGAAGAGGATCTCGTCCACCTTCCGGGCGCTCGATTCGTTCTCGCTGAAGCTGGCGCGGTCGGCCGTCCGCTGCGTGTGCTTGTAGCCCAGGCGGAAGCGCAGGAACTCCGACGGCGAGTAGGAGAGGAACGGGCCCGCCGCCCACTCCCGCCCGCGCATGACCGGGTACTGCGTCCAGTCGTAGCGGAAGCCGGCCCCCAGGCCCTTCAGCCAGCCGGTGCGGAACGGCCGGACCTCGCCGCCCGCGTACCAGCCCAGGCGCCTGAGCCGGCGCGTCTCGTAGGGCGTGTCCTGCGCCCCGTCGCCGTCGGTGTCCGCGCCGAGCACGTTCACGCGGCGCTCCTGGTAGATCAGCTCGCCGAGCAGCGCGAGCAGCGGCTGCTGCCAGCCCTCCGGCGTGTACTTGTATTTGGCGTCGAAGCCGAACAGGGTGTTGCGGCGCCGACCCGGTGTCTCGCCGCTGGCCACGGAGACGCCGAGCTGGATGGCGCCCCAGTCGTCCAGCTCGAAGAAGGCGCGGAGCCGGCCGGTCAGGAGCGGCTCGTTCAGCTTGCCGCGCCCGAAGGCGTCCTCGTTGTCGCCGTTGAAGACGCCGACCAGGCCCTCCAGGAAGAACGGCAGGGGCGCGACCCACGTCAGCTCCGCGCCGCGCTCGACGAGGCCCTCGTCGCCGAGGAACAAGCGGAGGACGTTGGGGGTGTCGATGAACGGGCGGTCGTGCTCGTGGAAGGGGTTCAGCAGGCCGAACCGGTTCCGCATCTGGCCCATCTTGATCTGCGTGTTGAACGGCAGCGCGAGCAGCGTCAGGTTGGCCTCGGCCAGATGCAGGGCGATCTCCCCCGCGTCATCCTCGCCGGCCTCGATCCGGACCTCCGCGCGGGCATACGGATCGATCTGGCCGAACAGGGCGAGCTCGATCTCGCGCGGGAAGAAGCGGTTCTCCTGCCCGGCGAACGTGCCCGCGTTGGCCTTGTCCACGTTGCGCTGGGTGAAGTTGGCGATGAAGTCACCCGCGATGCCCATGTCGAACAGGAGCTGGCCGGGACCGCGGTTGCCGTAGAGCGCGAAGGGCTGGCGGGGCCGGGCCAGGTCGACCGGGGTCACCGCGATCGCGGGCGAGGCCGACGCGGGCGCCTGCGCGACTCCGGGGGCGGGCGCGGGGGCCGGCGCGGCCGCCGCGGGCTGGGGATTGCTCTCGAGCTGCTGGATCCGTTCGCCCAGCCGGTCGATCGCCTTCTCGTATCCCTCTCGCATCATCTCGAACTGCTTGCGCATCTGCTGCAGCTCCTGCCGCAGCGCCTCGACATCCTGCGCGGCCGCGGGAGCGGGCGACATCAGCACGCCTGCGGAGAGCAGGCCGATTCCCACTAGTGAACGCATGTACGCCTCCGTCTCGAGGAAGATGGATGGTCCGGACGGGACAGGCGAAGCCGTCCGGGCGAGCGCTACCGAGCGGGCGAGACGGAGCTAGGCGGGAGGAGCGCGGGAGCCGGCGAGGCGGAGCGCCGGGGTCGCGGGCCGGGCGCGGCGGGGCAGCGCGCACGCCGCGACGATCAGGGTGAGCGAGACCGCGGCCGGCAGATCGGGCAGGGGTCCGTCGCCGCCCAGGAACTCGAGGCTCGCGAGAACGTGGTCCTCGTTGTAGAGGCCGGCGGTCGCGGCTTCGTGGACGTGGCGCGGCTGGCCCGCCTTGAGCGGCACGGTCACCGCCACCAGCGCGAGCAGCAGCGCGGCGGCGGCGAGGCGGAGCGATCCGAGCGGGCGGAGCCTCATGGCTGGCGGCTACTAGTACACTGAACCGCCGCACGGCGCAACTTCAGCGTGCGGGGCCGTCTCCGAAATCGGCGGGCCGGACCTGATCGAGCCAGGCCTGCACCGAGTCAAGAGGGCGCTTAGGGCGGCGACCCGATCACCGGGTAGCGACGCTTGAGCCAGCCGTCGTAGCCCTCCCGCAGGACCACGTGGTTCGCGTAGCCCCTGGCCTCGAGGAAGGCGTAGGCGGTGGCGGCCTCCTCGAGCGGGCACTGGCAGTAGAGAACCACCATGGGCTGGGTCGGGATCTCCGCGAAGCGGCGGTCGATCTCGGCGAGGGGGACCGACAGCGCGCCGGGCAGGTGCCCGCGCCGGAATTCGCCCGGGCTGCGCAGGTCCACCACGACGACCGGCTGGCGGGAGTCGAGCAGCCACTTGAGGTAGTCGGGCTCGGTGAGGGCCACCGTCGGCACCCCGCCGTGGGCGGCCTCCGCGGCCCGCGCGATCACGAGCGTCGCCGCGAGAGCCACGAGCAGGCCCCGTCTCACGGGCCGTCCTTCGCGATCGCGGTGATCTCCACGTTGGGCGGCGCGCCGGTCAGCGTGAAGCGCACGGTGTCACCGATGTCGAGGCCCTCGTAGAGCTTGGGATCGTGCACGCGGAAGCCCATCGTCATCGAGCCCATGTAGCCGGCCAGGTCCTCGTGGGTGAGCACGACCACGTTCAGCTCGGGCAGCACCGCGCGCACCACCCCGCGCGAGTGCCACGTGCGCTGGCTGCCCACGACGAACTGCTGCCGCCGGGCCTGCTCGAGCTCCTCGCCGAGCCGGACCGCCTCGCGGCCCCAGGCCAGATACCCGAAGAGCAGGCCCACGCCCAGCGCGAGATTGACCAGCAGGATGACCCGCCAGAGTCGCATGGGCGCCCTAGTGTACGTGCTCGTCGGGGGCCGGGCCCGCGGGCGTCTCTTTCTCGAGCGCCAGGATCTGATCCACGAGGAGCTGGAGATCGTCCCAGCCCCGACCGGGAGCCCCGGGCAGCCAGCGCGCCCGCGCGTAGCCCTGACGGTCGAGCAGGAATTCCACGTGGAGCGGCGGTCCCGGGCGCGCGGAGAGCTCCCGCGGACCCAGGGCCCGGCTCAGCGGCGCGTAGCTGGCGACGATCTCGGCGGCGCCGTCGGTGATCACCGGAAAGAGCACGGGAGGCCGGCCGCCGAGGCGGCGGATGATGCGCTCGCCGTCGCCCAGCGGCACCGCGATGACCTCGGCGCCGGTGGCCTGCAGCGTGTTGTAGGCCAGGGCGAGCTGGACGAGCCGCGGGCGCGACTCGGGCAGGGTGAAGAACACGAGGTGCACCATGAAGCGCTCGCGCAGCTCCTTGAGATTGCGCGGCGGCGCCGGCCCCACCGCGATGGTGAAGTCGGGCGCGACGAGCCACGGCCGGTTGGGCTGCACCAGCGGCGTCATCTGCCGCGCGCGCTCGCCGGCCGAGAGCGTGCGGATGAAGTTGATCAGATCCCAGCGCTCCTCCTCGCCGAGCGCTCCGCCGAACGGCGGCATGCCGCCGGCGGGAATGCCGTGGGTGAGCCACCAGAACATGTCCCCCGCGGTGTGCTCGGCGGTATGCGGCGCGGTCAGATCGGCGGGCGGCCTGAGCAGCCCCGCGCCGCCGGGGCCGTCGCCGCGGCCCATGGGGCCGTGGCACGTCGCGCAGTGGGCGTGATAGAGGGCGGCGCCGCTCGCGACCGAGACCGCGTGATAGGGCACGGAGGGGCGCCGGTAGGTGGTGGGATAGGCGTCCACCGACAGCGGGGGCAGCGCCACCCAGAGCCCGACGGCGAGCGCGGCGCCGCCCGCGCCCACCAGCACCACCCGCCACGACCGCACCAGCAGCCCCACGATCATCGCCAGCATCCCGACGAAGGCGACCTGGGTCCCGATCAGGACGCGCGGGGGGCCACCCGGCACCTGGGCCGCCACGTCCCACGACCAGCGGACCGTGAACGGCCACCGGATCGAATCATGGACCGCCGGCGGCGAGAGGGACAGCGTGGCCGTGAGCAGCAGGATCACCAGCGCGAGCGCGGCTTCCCAGGCCACGAAGCGTCCGAGCCGGGCCATCGCGGGGCGGCCGACGGTGGCCCCGTCGCCCGCGAGGCGCGGCAGCAGCCGGCCGCGGTTCAGCCGGGCCAGGAGCAGGATCGGGACCAGCAGCGCGATCTTGAGCAGCAGGAGCCACCCGTAGAGCGTGCCGGCCAGGGCGGGGACGCTCCCCACCTGGAACCAGGCATTGGCCGAGCCGGTGACGATGACGAGGAGCATCAGGGCCAGCGCCAGGCGCGAGAACCCGCGCACCGCCAGCACCGCGTAGGGCCGCGCATCCGCGCCGGCCTCCGTGGAAGCGACCCGCGCGAGCGCGGCCAGCGGCAGGAGCGCGCCGAACCAGGCGCCGGCCGCGACCAGGTGGAGCGCATCGAGCAGCGCCGCGGCGAGTCCGCGCGGCTCGACGGCCGCGGCGTGCCCGGCCCACGCCATCGCCCCGGCCCCGAGCGCGGTCAGCAGCCACGCCTGCCCCCGGAAGGCGAGCCGGTCGGCGGCGGACTGCTCGCGCTCGCGCAGCAGCAGGAGCGCGGCCAGCAAGAGGAGCAGGCCGTGGCGCACGAGCCAGACGGTGCCGAACTGGCTCCGGCCGAGGAGCGCCATCCACGCCCCCGGATCGAGCGCGGCGCCCGCCCGGCCGGTGACCACCGCCGTCTGATAGGCGAGCGCGGCGATCCCGGAGGCCAGCAGCAGCCCGACGAGGCCGCGGGCCCAGCGCAGCATGCGCGCCTCCCAGCCGAGCGCGGTCGGCCGGTCGCTGCGCCCGGCCAGGAGCAGCGCGGTGACCAGGCCGACCAGGCCGAGGCCGCACGCCAGGTGCACCCAGCGGACCGCGACGCCGAAGGCGATCATTCGGAGGAGGAGGCCTTGCGCGTCAGGAGCATCACGATGACCACGATGAACACGCCCGCGGCCAGGGCCAGCCCGCCCGCGAGGAGGCCCACCATCAGCGGGCTCAGTCCCTCCGAGCGCAGCGGCCCGCCGTGGTCGGCCCACGCCGGGGTCGCCAGCTCGAGGAGGGCGAGTCTCATGGGCGGCCTCATTATAATGAGGAGCGGAAAGCCCGGCCCCATGAACCGTCCCGGATCACCCGCGCGCCGGCCCGTCCGCGCCGTCATCTTCGACGCGGGCAACACCCTCCTGCGCATGAACTACCGCGTCATCGCCGAGCATCTGGGGACGCGGGGCCGCGCGGCCAGCCTCGAGCAGGTGGAGGAGGCGGAGCTCCGGGCGCGCGTGCGGCTCGATCCGCATCTGGCCCCCGGCGCCGGCTCCACCGAGAGCACGGTCACCCACGGCCGCTACCTGCGCTACCTGCTCGAGAACCTCGCCATCACCGACGAGGCGGAGATCGAGGCGATCGCGCGCTGGCGCCGCGGCTACAATCCGCCGGTGGGTCTGTGGACCCGCGCCGATCCCGAGGCCCTCGCCGCGATCCGCCGCGTGCGGCAGGCCGGGCTCGTGGCCGGGGTCATCTCGAACTCGAACGGCTCGGTGCGGGCGATCCTCGAGGAGACGGGGCTGGCCGCGCACCTCGACTTCATCATCGACTCCTCGGTGGTGGGCGTGGAGAAGCCCGATCCGCGCATCTTCCACCTGGGATTGCGCGAGGCGGGGGTGGCCGCGGTCGAGGCCGTCTACGTGGGCGATCTCTACTCGGTGGACGTGCTGGGCGCCCGCGCCGCCGGGCTCGACGGCATCCTGCTCGACCCGCGCGGCTTCTGGGCCCCGCGGGACTGCCGGCTCGCGCGCGGGCTGGCGGACGCGGTCGCGCTGGCGCTCGGATCTCCCGCTCAGGCGGGCAGCGTCACGTAGGGGTAACGGCGGAGCGCGTCGTAGACCACGCGCTGCATGCCGAGCACCGCGGCGGCGGTGCGGCCCTCGAAGCGCAGGGTGAGGTACGGGTTGGTGTTCGACGCGCGCACGAGCCCCCAGCCCTCCGGGAAGATGATGCGGATCCCGTCGATGTCGATCGTCTCGTAGCGGCTCCGGAAGTCGCGGGCCAGCTCGTCCACGAGCGCGAACTTCTTGTCGTCCGGGCAGGGCGCCTTGAGCTCCGGCGTGGCGTGGAGATGCGGCAGGGTGTCGAAGCGCGCGGAGGCCGGCTCGGCGCCCGACGCCACGAGCTGCAGGAAGCGGCAGGAGGCGAGGATGCCGTCGTCCACCCCGTACCAGTCCTCGCCGAAGAACATGTGGCCGGAGACCTCGCCGCCCAGCAGGATCCCGTCCTCGCGCATCTTCCGCTTGAGGAGCGAGTGGCCGGTCTTCCACATGATCGGTTGCCCGCCGTGCTTCTTGATGTCGTCCACCAGCACCTGCGACGACTTGACATCGAAGACGATCTTGGCGCCCGGGTGGCGGGTGAGGAGGTCCCGGGCGAGGAGGGCCAGCAGCAGGTCCGCCTCGTGGCGCCGGCCCTTCTCGTCCACGATGCCCACCCGGTCGGCGTCGCCGTCGTAGGCCACGCCCACGTCGGCGCGGACCTCGAGGGTCTTGGCCACCAGGTCGCGCATGTTCTCCTCCATCTCCGGATCGGGGAGATGGTTGGGGAAGGTGCCGTCGGACTCGCAGTACAGCTCGACCACCTCGCAGCCCAGGCGCCGCAACAGCTCGGGGGCGAAGACCCCCGCGATCCCGTTGCCCGCGTCCACCACGACTTTCAGCTTCCGCCGCAGGGTCACCCGGGAAGCGATCGCGTCCCAGTAGTCGTCGCGCGGGTCGCGGGGGGTGCGACGGCCCGCGCCGCGCTCGAAGTCGCCCGCCCTGATGGTGGCGAGCAGGCCCTGGATCTCGCTCTCGGTGAGGGGCGCCGCTCCGACGTGCACCATCTTCACCCCGTTGTCGGAGACCGGGTTGTGGCTGCCGGTGACGGTGGCGCCCCCGTCGAGCCTCCAGTGCGCCGTGGCGAAGTAGAGCAGAGGCGTGTGGTTGACGCCGATGTCCACCACGTCGAGCCCGGTGGAGAGCACGCCGGTCGCGAAGCTCTCCTTGAGCGCGGGCGACGAGGTCCGGTTGTCCATCCCGAGGGCGACCGCGCGGCCGCCGCGCCGCTTCACCAGGGTGCCGTAGGCCCGGCCCACCAGCTCGAACACCGGCGGGGTGATGTCGACGCCGACCTTGCCGCGCACGTCGTACGCGCGGAAGATGTACGGGTTCAGCTCATCCACGGGGCGGCGCGCCCCGCTAGAGGACCGCGACCGCTTCGATCTCGATCAGCCACTCGGGCATGGCGAGGGCCGCCACCGCCACCAGGGTGGAGGCGGGCGACTTCTTGCCGAGGAACTCCTCGCGGATGGCGGCGAGATCGGCGCGATGCCGGATGTCGGTGAGATACGTGTTGATCTTGACGATGTTGTCCATCGTGCCGCCGCCCGCCTCGACCTGCGCCTTGAGCGCCTGGAAGGTGGCGCGGGCCTGCGCCTTGAAGTCCCCGCGATGGGCCGGCCCGCCCTTGTCGTCGTAGGCGACCTGGCCGGCGAGGTAGAGGATGGTCTGGGCGCCGGTGACCTTCACGGCCTGCGAGTATCCCGGCGGATCCCAGACGCCCTTGGCGGCGTAGCGCTCGATGGTGGCCATGCGATCTCCTCTGATCGGGAATGAGGTTGTCCGCGACTAAGGTACTATAGCGCGAACGGAGAGAGACCATGCCCAGGGAGTTCGTGCTCGTTCACGGCGCCATGCACGGCGCGTGGTGCTGGGAAGACGTCGCGGCGCGCCTCACCGACAAGGGGTACCGGGTGGTGGTGCCCGAGCTGCCCGGACACGGCCGCCGCGCCGCGGAGGTGCGCCTCGCGGGTGCTCAGGCGTACGGCCGCGCGGTGGCCGACGCGATGGCGGGGGCCGGCGTGAGCCGCGCGGTGCTGGTCGGCCACTCGATGGGCGGCCTCGTGATCGCCAAGGCCGCCGAGCTGGTTCCCGAGCGGATCGCGCATCTCGTCTTCCTCGCCGCGGTGGTGCCGGCCCACGGCAGCAGCATCGCGGAGACGAACATGACCGCGCCCGCGCGGGCCGCCCTCCGCGCCCACGTGATCGGGCGCGGCGACGGGACCTTCCACCACTCCGCCGAGACGGCCTGGGCGCGCTGGATGGGCGATCTGCCCCGGACGGACCCGCGGGTGAGCCGCGCGCTGGCGCGGCTGACGCCGCAGGCCGCGCGCCCGTTCTTCGAGCGGGTGGACCTCCACCGCTTCGACACCCTCGCCATCCCGCGCACCTATATCCGCTGCCTCCGGGACATGGCGGTGGTCCCGGCGCGGGCCGCCGCCACCGCGGCGCGCCTCGGCGTGGTCCCGGTGGACCTGGACAGCGCGCACAATCCGATGCTCTCGCAGCCGGACGCGCTGGTGCGCCTCCTCACCCGTATCGGCTAGCCGCCGGAGATTCCCATGGACGACGCCCTCAAGGAGAAGACCCGCAAGACCGCCCAGATGCTGTTCCACTCCATCAAGAGCGGGGTGGGGTTCGACACGTGGAAGAAGTTCGACAAGGACCTCGCGCGCGAGCTCAGCATGTTCTTCACCGGCAAGCTCTACAGCCGCGAGGTCATCTCCCAGAAGCAGCGCGAGCTGTGCGCGGTGGCCTCGCTCACCGTGCTGAATCGCCGCAACGAGGTGCGCGCCCACATCCACGCCGCGCTCAACGTGGGGGCGACCCGCCAGGAGGTGGCCGAGGTGATCTTCCAGCAGGTCACCTACGGCGGCATGCCGGTGGTGGTGGAGGCCCTCGAGGTGTTCAAGGAGGTCCTCCAGGAGCGGGGCGAGTGGACGGAGTGACGCTGCACGAGGAGGTGACCGCGGCGATTGAGGCGGCGCGGGCCGCGGGCGAGGTCGCGATGCGCTACTACCGCGGCGGCTTCGAGGTCACCATCAAGCCCGACCAGACCCCGGTCACCCAGGCCGACCGCGAGGCGGAGCAGGCCATCAAGCGGGTGCTGGGGCGGGCCTTTCCCAACCACGGGTTCCTGGGCGAGGAGCTCGGCGAGGAGGGGCCCAAGGACCGGCGGTGGATCATCGATCCCATCGACGGCACCAGGAACTTCATCCGCCGCGTGCCGATCTGGGCGGTGCTGATCGGCCTCGAGGAGGCGGGCGAGGTGACCGTGGGCGTCGTCTTCAACCCGGCGAGCAACGAGATGTTCTGGGCGCGCCGGGGCGACGGGGCCTGGTCCGAGGGCGAGCGCCTCCGGGTGTCGGGATGCGCCACGCTGAAGGACGCCTTCCTGCTGCACTCCGATCTCCATCTCCTGCGCGCCGCCGGCCACTGGGACGGCTTCCTGCGCATGCTCGACGGTTGCGGTCGCACCCGCGGCTTCGGGGACTACTACGGCTACGGCCTGATCGCGTCCGGCAAGGCGGAGATCTACCTCGAGACGGATCTCAAGCCCTGGGACGTCGCGCCGGTGAAGATCCTGGTCGAGGAGGCGGGCGGCCGCCTCACCGACTTCTCCGGGAAGCCCACGATCTACACCGGCTCGGTGCTCGCCACCAACGGCCGGCTGCACGACGAGGCGCTGCGGGCGCTCACCGGCTAGCCCCCCGGCACGCGGCCCCGCTTGACCGGGGTCGGCGCGGGCGGTAGCGTGCTGCGCGTGCGGCTCCACGCTTTTCCGGCCCTGCGGCCTCCCGGCGCGCTGGCCTCGCGCGTCGCGGCGCCGCCCTATGACGTCGTCAGCCGGAGCGAGGCGGCGGCCCTCGCCCGGGACAACCCGCTCTCGTTCCTGCACGTCGCCCGCGCCGAGATCGACCTGCCCGAGACGGTGGACCCCCACGACCCGCGCGTCTACCGGCAAGCGCGGCGGGCCCTGGACCGGCTGGTCGCGGACGGAGCGCTGCAGCGCGATCGCCGCGCGGCGCTGTACCTCTACCGCGAGGTCATGGCGGGGCGCGCCCAGACCGGGGTGGTCGGCGGCGTGCACGTGGACGACTACGAGGCCGGCGTCATCCGCAAGCACGAGACCACGCGGCCCGACAAGGAGGACGATCGCACCCGCCACCTGCTCGCGCTCGAGGCCCACGCCGAGCCGGTGCTGCTGCTCTACCGCGGCCGGCCGGAGATCAACCGCCTGGTGGCCGCCGCGACGGCGGCGGCGCCGCTCTACGACTTCGCCACCGCGGACGGGGTGGCGCACACGCTGTGGCGCGTCGACGATCCGGCCCCGTATGAGCGCGCCTTCGCCGGGGTCGCCCGCGCCTACGTGGCCGACGGGCACCATCGCTCGGCGAGCGCGTGGCGGGCCGCGCGCGAGCTCCGGGCCCGCCACCCGGGGCATTCGGGCGCGGAGGAGTACGACTGGTTCCCCGCGGTGCTCGTGCCCGCCGACCAGCTTCGCATCCTCGCCTACAACCGCGTGGTGCTGGACCTGGCCGGGCGCGCCCCGGCGGAGGTGCTCGCCGAGCTGGGCCGCGTCGGCCGGCTGGCCGTCACCGACGATCCGGTCCCGCCGCGCCCGGCCACGTTCTGCGTCTACCTGGCCGGCCGCTGGCACCGGCTCGAGCTGGCGGAGGACTCGATCGACCGGTCCGATCCGATCCGCGCCCTCGACGTCTCGCTCCTGCAGGAGCGCGTGCTGGGCCCGGTGCTGGGCATCGCCGACCAGCGCACCGACAAGCGCATCGACTTCGTGGGCGGGATCCGGGGCCCGCGCGCGCTGGCCGCGCGGGTGGACTCGGGCGAGGCGGCGCTCGCGATCTCGCTCCACCCCACCACGGTGGAGCAGCTCATGGCCGTCGCCGACGCGGGCCACGTCATGCCGCCCAAGAGCACCTGGTTCGAGCCCAAGCTCCTGAGCGGGCTCTTCGTCCACCCGTTCGCGGGAGGTCTCGGGGAGGGGGCGGCTTGACAAGGCCCGGGCCCTGCCCGAGAATCGCGCCAGCGTTCACCGGATCGATCGCTCGTCAGCGCCGACGCAACCACCTTCACAGGAGGACGCATTCATGACCACGATCAGCAGGCGGCGCTTTCTCGGGAACGCGGGACTGCTCGGGGCGGGGGCGGTGCTGGCGGACGGCGCGCTCCGGGGCGCGCGGGCGGACAAGCCGCTGAACTTCTCGGGGTGGGTCTTCAAGCCCGACACCGTGAAGGACTACGTCGAGTTCTACAACAAGAAGCACGGCGGGCAGGTGAAGTATGAGGCGATCCCGTGGACGGCCTACCACCCCACCATGGAGACGCGCGCCTTCGCGGGCGAGATCGTGGACGTGATGTACTGCAACCACAACAACCGCGAGCGCTGGTACGAGAACGGGCTGATCCGGCCGGTCGACGACCTGCCCGGCACCGACGAGCTCAAGAAGAAGATGACGCCGGCGAACCTGGACAGCCTGAAGAGCAAGGACGGCAGCAAGCTCCTCGGCCTGCCCTACTTCACGAGCCTCTTCGTCCTCATCTACAACGAGCCGATGCTGCAGCAGGCCGGCATCAAGGCCCCGGCCAAGAGCTGGGACGAGCTGGTCGAGCACTGCACGAAGCTCAAGCGAGACAAGGTCAGCGACACCCCGTTCCTGCCCAACTGGAACAACAGCCCGTCGGGGACCATGCCCCAGTTCATGACCGACTGCTTCTCGGAGGGGGCCAACGTCTTCGACGCCAAGAACCGGGTGATCGTGGACCAGGAGCCCGGGGTGGCGCGGGCGATGGAGCGCTGGCAGAAGGTCTACAAGGCGGGCCTGGTGAACCCCGAGGTGCTCACCAAGACCTCGTCCACCGACACCCACCGCATCTTCTGGACCGGGCGCTACGCCTACCACACCAACCACTCGTACTATCTCAAGACCATCGCGGGGGAGCCCGAGAACTCGAAGCTCGCCCCCAAGAAGGCCAAGATGGCGATGTATCCGGGGACCGGCCAGACCTACATGTGGACCGACTCCTACGTGGTGAACGCCAAGAGCAAGGCCCTCGAGGACGCGTGGAAGCTCACGAAGTTCCTGGGCGGGAACCTGAACGGTGACTGGTACGTCCAGCGGCAGTGGTGCCTGATCTCGGGCCTCGACAACCCGTACCCCGAGATGTACGACCATCCCGAGATCATCTCGTCCTACGATCGGTGGATCGATCTCAAGCTCCTGCGCGAGCAGTACAAGAAGGGCAAGGTCATTGCCGCCTACAAGGAGCCCTGGTACGGCGAGTACGACACCAAGGCGGTGGCCACCGTGCACAACATCATCCGCGGCACCACGACGGTGCCCAAGGGCCTGAAGGACCTGGTCGCGCTCCAGAAGTCGCTGGCCTAGTTGGCCCCCGATCTCCGCCGCTCGACGATCCCCCAGGGGATCCCGACCCCGGTGGCGGTGCCCCGCCTCGGGCTGCGGGCGGTGCGCCTGTCCGAGGCCTCGTTCGCCCGGCTGCTGGTGGCGCCCGCTCTCCTCGCCATCGTGGCGGTGGTGGCGGTCCCGCTCGCGTACTCGCTCTGGCTCTCGTTCACCGACGTCAACCTGCTCCGCACCAGCGGCGCGGCCATCGAGCTGTTCGGGATGCGGCTGCCCCTGTACCGCTGGGTGGGGCTGAAGAACTACCTGCAGGTCTTCTCCGACCCGCTGTACTGGGATTCCCTCTGGCGCACGCTCTACTTCGTGGGCGCCTTCGTGATCGAGGCGACCCTGGTCGGCCTCGGGGTGGCCCTGGTCCTGAACGAGCGCTTCCCGGGCCGTCCCCTGATGCGGAGCCTCCTCCTCGTCCCGTGGTCCCTGTCCCGCATCGTGGTGGGGCTGCTCTGGATCGGCATCCTCGACTTCGAGTTCGGCGCCTTCAACGGCTACATGCAGCGGCTCGGCCTGCTGACCGGGTCGGTCGCCTTCTTCAAGGACGGGTTCAGCGCGCTGAACGTGCTGGTGTCGGTCTACATGTGGAACCAGGCGCCGTTCGCGACCCTGCTCTTCCTGGCCGGCATGCAGTCGATCTCCGAGGATCTCTACGCGGCCGCCGAGGTCGACGGCGCCGGCTACTGGCAGCGCTTCCGCTACGTGACCCTGCCCGCGCTCCGGCCCATCCTCTTCCTGGTGCTGGTGCTGTGCACGGTGAACGGCTTTCTCATGCTGGACCTCATCTACATCCTCACCATGGGCGGACCCGCGAACGAGACCACCACGATCTCCTGGCTCGGCTTCCAGACGAGCTTCGCGTTCTTCAAGTTCGGCCCGGGGACCGCGATCCTCTACACGCTCACCGGGCTGTGCCTGCTCCTGACCTTGCTCTACCACCGGCTCATCCTGGCCCGCTTCGAGCCGGAGGCCTGACCGTGGCGACGGTGGCGGCGAGACCGCGGTACCGGGGCGGCAGCTACAAGGCGCGCTCCACCCAGAGCCGCGTCCTCCTCTACGGCCTCGTCCTCGTGGTCACCCTCTGGCTCATCGGGCCCTTCATCTGGCTCTTCGTCACCAGCGTCTCCTACCAGCGCAACCTCCTGGCTCGCCCGCTGCCGTTCGTCCCGCCCGAGGTCACCCTGGAGAACTACCGGATGATCCTCGGCCTCGTGCGCTTCCACGCCGAGGGCCAGGCCGCCAAGATCCTGCCCTCCATGCTGAACACCCTGATCGTGGCCTCGGTGGTCACGATCGTGAACCTCGTGGTCGGCACCACCGCCGGCTACGCCTACGCCCGGTTCCGGTTCCCGCTCAAGACCTTCTCGCTCTTCGCGCTGCTGTTCACGCGCATGCTGCCCACCATCGTGCTGATCCCGGCGTTCTTCGTCATGTTCCGGGCGCTCGGGCTGCAGAACACGCTGGCCGGACTGGTCGTCGCCTACTGCTCCTTCACGCTCCCGTTCACGGTCTGGATCATGAAGGCGTACTTCGAGACGGTGCCGGCCGATCTCGACAAGAGCGCGCTCGTGGACGGCTGCAACCGCCTGCAGGCCTACTGGCGGGTGGTGCTCCCGGTCTCGGGGCCGGGCCTGGTGGCGGGCGGGGCCTTCACCTTCATGCTCTGCTGGAACGAGTTCGTGGTGGCCCAGGTGCTCAACAGCAAGCCGGGCACCACCACGCTTCCCCCGGTCATCGCGGCCATGAACGGCCAGGTCAACGTGGACTACTCGGTGATCGCGGCCTCGGGCTTCCTGGGCGCGCTGCCCGCGGTGCTGCTCGTGCTGATCTTCCAGAAGTACATGGTGCAGGGGCTCACCGCCGGCTCGGTCAAGGGCTGACCGCGTATCCGACGGTCGGCATTGACGGGGCGATTCCGGCCCCGTAGCCTGGGCGCGTGGAACAGCGTCCGTTGACCGTGAGGCGCTGGAAGCGCGTCGAATACGAGCGACTCGTCGGTCTCGGCGTGTTCGAGGGTGATCCCGTCGAGCTCATCGGGGGCCGGCTCATCGTCGCCGAGCCCCAGAACAGCCCGCACGCCACCGCGGTCGGCGCCGCAGACGATGCCCTGAGGGCCGCCCTGCCGCCCGGCTTCATCGTGAGGGCTCAGATGCCGGTGGCCCTCGACGACGAATCGGCTCCCGAGCCTGACCTGGCGGTGGTGCCCGGCCGGCGTGCCGACTATCAACTGGCTCATCCGACGCGCGCGGTGCTCGTCGTGGAGGTGGCCGATGCGAGCCTCCAGTTCGACCGCGAGGAGAAGGGGAGCTTGTACGCGCGGGCGCGGATCGCGGACTACTGGATCGTCAACCTGATCGATCGCGTCCTCGAGATCCATCGCGATCCCGCGCCCGATCCGGCGGCGCTGCACGGGTGGCGGTACCAGTCGGTGGTCACCCTGATCCCGCCGGCGGTGGTCGCGCCGATCGCCCTGCCGACCGCGGCGGTCCGCGTTGCCGACCTGGTGCCCTGAGGGCCGGCGTCTCTTCGGCTACATGGCCTATGCGAGCATGGTCGGGCGGAAGCCTCAGACGGGCAGGTAGAGCCGGGTGAAGTGGTCGTCGGTGACCAGGCCGTCGGGGGTCACCGTGAAGTTCGACGTGATCAGGCCCTGCGCGCCCGCGAAGCGGCCGTCGCCCCCGGTGATCCGCCACATCACCACGCCGTGGCTCCCACGGCCGTCCGGCGCCGGCCCCACGTGCCCGCGGCCCACCGTGTCGAAGGAGACCGACCCCGCGGCGCCGTAGGTGATGGTGCCGTCCTCCACGAAGCTGCCGTCCGGGAAGCGCTCGACCCGCGATTCGAGCACCGCCGTCCCGCCGGTGACCGGCTCGACCGTCGGGCGCACGCCGTCGGCGCCCAATATCGTCTGCAACGTCTGGCTGGGCGCGGTCGTGCGGGCCTGGCGCTTCGTGGTCGAGCCGGGGACCGGCCCGCCATGGCCGCGGAACTCGAGCGCGAAGACCAGCTCGCGCACGGCCTAGAACACGATCACGCCGCGGCCCAGCTCGCCGGCGGCGAGCGCGCGGAACGCCTCGTTGGCGTCCTCGAGCGCGTAGCGATGGGTGATCATCTCGTCGATGCGGAGCTTGCCGGCCTGGTAGAGGCTCACCAGACGCGGCAGGTCCTCGCGGGTGCGGGCGCTGCCGTAGCTCGAGCCGCGGATGACCCGCTCGCCGGTGACCAGGGGGCGCACGTCGAGGGGCAGGGTGGCGCCGGTCTCCGGCACTCCGATCAGCACGCAGGTGCCGCCGGGGGCCAGGGCGTCGATCGCCTGGGTGATGGGGCGCGTCGCGCCGACCGCGACGAAGGTGAAGTCGGCGCCGCGGCCGGTGAGGGCGCGGATGGCGGCGGCCGGGTCCTCCTTCGAGGCGTCGATCCCGTGGGTGGCGCCGACCGCCCGCGCGTGGTCGAGCTTGGACGGCAGGAGATCCACCGCGATGATCGGGTGCGCGGCCACCATCGCGCCACCCTGGATGACGTTGAGGCCGACGCCGCCCGCGCCGAAGACCGCCATGCTCGCGCCCGCGGGCACCGCGGCGGTGTTGAGCACCGCGCCCACTCCGGTCATCACCGAGCAGCCGATGAGCGCGGCGCGGTCGAGCGGCATCGCGGGATCGATGCGGATCGCGCAGGACTCGTGGACCACCGTGCGCGAGGCGTAGGTGGCCACGTGGCCGTAGTGGTAGACGGGTGAGCCTCCGAGGCTCATCCGGGTGGTCCCGTCCGGGAGCACGCCCTTGCCCGGCTGGCGGCGCTCGCACAGATTGGGCCGGCCGATCACGCAGTAGTGGCAGCGCCCGCAGGTGGGCGCCCATGAAAGGACCACGTGATCGCCGACGGCCAGCTCGGTGACGCCGGGCCCGAGCGCCTCCACCACGCCCGCACCCTCGTCCCCCAGCACGATGGGCAGCGGCACGCCCTTCCAGCTCCCGTCGGCGGCGTGCAGGCAGCTGTGGCAGACGCCGCTCGCGGCCATGCGCACCAGCACCTCGCCCTGGCGCGGCGCCTCGAGCGCCACCTCCTCCACCCGCTGGGGCTTGCCCTGCTCGAAGAGAACGGCTGCGCGCATGACGGCCTCCGTGGGACTCAGCGGCTGTAGCGGATCCGCGGATCGAGGTAGCTGTAGAGCAGATCCACCGCCAGGTTGATGGTCATGAACAGCACCGCGATGAACAGGATGGTGGACTGGGTGAGGGGATAGTCGCGCTGGTAGATGGACCAGAGCACGAGTCGGCCGACGCCGGGCAGGGTGAAGACCTCCTCGACGACCACGGTGCCGCCGAGGAGGATGCCGATCTGCAGGCCCACCACCGTGATCACCGGGATCAGCGCGTTGCGGAGGGCGTGCTTGAGCACCACGATGCGCGAGGTCAGGCCCTTGGCCGCGGCGGTGCGGATGTATTCGGAGTTGAGCACGTCGAGCATGCAGGCCCGGGTGGTGCGCGCGATGTTGGCCGCGCTCGCGGTGCCGAGGCAGAGGGCGGGCAGCAGCATGATCGTGAGGTTGCGGCGGGGGTCGGTCCAGAAGTCCACCCACACCACCGGCGGCATCCAGCGCAGGTAGAGCGAGAAGAAGAGGATGAGCATGGTGCCCTGCCAGAACACCGGCACCGAGAGGCCGAGGAGCGTGCCCACCCGCGTGACGTTGTCCACCGCCTGGTCGCGGCGGATCGCCGAGACGATGCCGGCCGCCCCGCCCAGGGCGAGCGCGAAGGCCGTCGCGAACAGGGTCAGCTCGAGGGTGACCGGGAGCCGCTCCAGGATGAGCGCGACCACCGGCTTGCCCGTCCGCCACGAGGTGCCGAAGTCGCCCTGCACGAGCCGCCCGAGCCAGCGTCCGTACTGCAGGTACCACGGCTGGTCCAGGCCGAAGAAGCGTTTGAGCTCGGCCACCATGGCCGGGCTGACGATGGCGTCGGCGCCGATCATCTGCTCGACCACGGTGCCCGGGATGAGCCGCAGCATCAGGAACACCAGCACGGTCAGGCCCAGCAGCGTCAGGGCCATCGAGTACAGGCGGACGACCAGGTAGCGGGTCACGGCCGGGCTCGGCGGTCAGCGCGCCGCGGCACGGCGTTGTTCTGATTGGGGGGGAGCGGCGCCGCTCCTCCCCCAAGCCCTCCCACCACCTTGGTCATGGGCTCGTGTCGAGACTTCGCGTTGTGCTTGCTCGGTGAATGCTTCTCTGGCTCAGGCCTTGTCGATCCAGGTTCGGTCGAAGCCGTAGAGCATGGTCGTGGGGTGCTGCTTGAAGCCCTTGACGTTGGCCTGGGTGAAATCGATGGTGTCGGCCGAGAAGAGCCAGAGGTGCGGGACGTTCTCCAGGATCTGGATCTGGGCGCGGTCGTAGATCTCCTTGCGCTTCTTCTGGTCCATCGTGCGCCGGCCCTCCTCGAGCAGGCCGTCCAGATCGGGCACGCTCCAACTGTTCCAGTTCTGGCCCTTGGTGGAGTGGAGCGCGCGGAAGAAGGCGGTGTCCGGATCCGCGTAGCCCGGCGTGGTGTTCATGGTCATGTCGAAGTCCTTGGCGAGCCAGCGCTTGATCCAGATGGCGTACTCCACGTTCTCGATCTCGACGTTGATGCCGATGCGCTTGAGATGGGCCGCGACGACCGGCGCGCCCGCCACCATGGTGGGGAAGGTGGGGATCACCATGCACTTCACGGTGAAGCCGCCGGCCTGGCCCGCCTCCGCCATCAGCTTCTTGGCCTTCTCGACGTCGGGCTTGTAGTACTTCATCCACGTCCCTTCGGGGAGCTGCCACTGCTTCATGGGCGCGGTGGCGGGCGCGGTGAGGCGCCCGAAGCCGGCGGCGGCCACTCTCAGGACCTGGCTCCGGTCGACCGCCCAGCTGATGGCCTGGCGGACCCGCACGTCCTTCAGCGGCCCGCGGTTGGCGGAGATGTTCAGGAAGTCGTAGCCGAGGCGCGAGCTGCGGTAGCCGGTGAGGGTCTTTTCGTCCTTGAGGAGGTTGAAGTTCTTGTTGTCCTCGATGAAGGCGTGCTGGATCTGGCCGGTGCGCAGGGCGGCCACGATGTTGGCCTCGTCGGGGATGGTCCGGATCACCAGCTCGTCCACGTAGGGGAGGCCCTTCTTGAAGTAGCCCGGGTGCTTCTTCAGCACGAGCTGTTGCTCCACCTTCCAGTCCACCAGCATGAAGGGGCCGGTCCCGAGCGCGGCCTTGTTGAGATCGCCGTGCTTCTTGATCCCGGCCTCGCTGATGATGAAGCCCCAGAACCCGCCGAGGGCGGCCAGCAGGCCCGCGAAGGGCTCCTTGGTCACGAACTTCACCGCGTACTTGCCGGCCGGCTCCACCTTGTCCACCGCGATGAAGTCGGACTTGCCCGGGGACTTCTCGAACAGCCGGTCGAAGGTGAACTTCACGTCGGCGGAGGTCATCTCCTGGCCGTCGTGGAACTTCACGCCCTGACGCAGCTTGAACGTCCAGGTGAGGCCGTCCTTGCTCGTCTCCCACGACTCGGCCAGCTCGGGATTCGGCGTCATGTTCTCGTCGAAGCGCACCAGCTGGCTGTACATCATCGGGGAGCGCCGGCTCCGGGAGAACGCGGGCACGAGCTGCGGGTCGAGCCCGGTGGCCTCGGTGGTCTGCGCGGAGATCAGGGTGCCGCCCGGCTTCGGGGTCTGCGCGCCCGCGCGGCGGCCCACCGCGAGAGCGCCGAGCGTGAGGCCGCCCGCCTTGAGGACCTGGCGGCGGCTGAGGCGGGGGGAATCGGGCGAGCCGTGATCGATCGTCATGGTCGTTCCTCCTGTGACGGGGTTACCGGGCGCCGGGGTCGAGGACGTCGCGCAGGCCGTCGCCCAGCAGATTGAAGGCGAGGACGGTGACCATGATCGCGATGCCGGGGAAGACCGAGATCCACGGCGCGGTCTCGAGATAGGTCCGTCCCTCGTTCAGCATGTTGCCCCAGGACGGGGTGGGGGGCTGGGCGGAGAGACCGAGATAGCTGAGCGACGCTTCGATGAGAATGGCCTGCGAGAGGGCCACCGTGCCCTGGATCACGAAGGGGGAGACCACGTTGGGCAGCACGTGCTTGAGCGCCACCACCCAGCGGGTAGCCCCGAGGGCGCGGATGGCCTCCACGTACTCCTTCTCGCGCTCGGCGAGCACGGGGCCGCGCATGACCCGCGCGAAGAGCGGCACGTAGACCACCGCGATCGCGATGACCGCGCTGTTCACTCCCGGGCCCCGCATCGCGGCCACGCCGACCGAGAGCAGGAGGCCGGGGATGCTGAAGAAGATGTCGAGCACCCGGTTGATCACGTTGTCCCAGGCGCCGCCCAGGTAGCCGGCGGTGAGCCCGAGGGCGCCCCCCAGCGCCATCGCCACCGCGATGGAGGTCACCGCCACGTAGAGCGAGATGCGGGTGCCGTGGATCACGCGGCTCAGCACGTCGCGGCCGAAGCGGTCGGTGCCGAAGAGGGCCTGGGCGGCCGGGCGGGCCTCGATCAGGTCGAAGTTCTGCTCGTCGGGATCGTATGGCGCGATGGAGCCGGCGAAGACCGCCACCAGCACGATGACGACCACGCAGACCGCGCCGGCGGCGACCACGGCGCTGTGGGTGACGCGGCGGAGCTGGCGGCTCCATCGAAGTCGGGGCGGCGCAACGACCGTCGAGCCGAGCACCCCTTCGGACCTGACTTCCACGCGGGAACACTAGGCTCTGGGCGCGCACCTGTCAAGCGCGCGGCCGGCGCCGCGCCGGGCGGAGCCCCCCGGCGCGGCCCGCGCCCGGGAAACATTGGCGGGGTGATAATCGTTACACCGTATGATCGTGATGATGCGTGGGCTGATCGTCTCGGTGATGCTGGGCGGGGTCGTCCTGGGGGCGGCGGGCGCCGCCGCGGAGGGCCCCGACACCGTGCTGCTCGAAGAGCTCACCTGGACGGAGATCCGCGACGCCGTCCGGGCCGGCAAGACGACCATCATCATCCCGGCGGGCGGAACCGAGCAGAACGGTCCGCACATGGCGGTGGGCAAGCACAACGCCCGGGTGAAGGTCCTCTCCGAGGGCATCGCGCGGGCGCTCGGGGACGCGCTGGTGGCGCCGGTGATCGCGTACGTGCCGGAGGGCCGGATCGCGCCGGCGACGGGCCACATGCGCTTTCCCGGCACGATCACCGCGCCCGAGGACGCGTTCCAGAAGGTGCTCGAGTGGGCCGCGCGGAGCTTCAAGCGGCACGGGTTCCGGAACATCGTTCTCCTCGGCGATCACGGCTCCACCCAGGCCGGCCAGAAGGCGGTGGCGGCGCGGCTGAACCGCGAGTGGGCGGCCACCCCGGCGCGCGTGCACGCGATCGAGGAGTACTACCGGGCCGGGGAGGTCGAGGTGCCGCGGCTGCTCCGAGCCCGCGGCTACCCGGACGCCGAGCTCGGCCGTCACGCCGGGCTCACCGACACCGCCCTGATGCTGGCCATCGACGCGCGCCTGGTGCGCCGGGATCGCCTGCGGCCCGGCGGCGAGGGCGTGGACGGCGACCCCACCCGCGCCAGCGCCGAGCTGGGCCGGCCGGGCGCCGAGCTGATCGTGAGCCGGACGGTGGACGCGGTCCGCAAATCCATCACGCACCGCTGAGGAGATGACACGCATGGGTCCTTCGCTCCGCTGGGTCGCTTCGATCGTCTGCCTGTGGGCCGGAGTCGCCGCCGCGCAGGGCGCGCGCCCGGTGGAGACGGTCCCGGGCATGCCGCCGGTACCGGACCCGACCAACCTCTACAGCGAGACGCGCGCCGACAAGCTGAGCCCGGCGGTCGCCAACGCGTTGCCGCGCGTCTACGTGCCCAACCGCCAGGGCAACGACGTCACCGTGATCGACCCCGCCACCATGAAGGTGGTGGACCGCTTCGAGGTGGGGATCCACCCGCAGCACGTGGTGCCCTCGTGGGATCTGAAGACGCTGTGGGTGACCAACAACGCGGAGGGGCGGCCCGACGGCAGCCTCACCCCCATCGATCCCGCCACCGGGAAGCCGGGCAAGACCATCGCCATCGAGGACCCCTACAACATGTACTTCTCGCCCGACGGGAAGTCGGCGATCGTGGTGGCGGAGGCGCTGAAGCGCCTCGACTTCCGCGATCCGCAGACGATGGCGCTGCAGGGCTCGATCGCGGTCCCGCAGTGCAAGGGCATCAACCACGCCGATTTCTCCATCGACGGGCGCATTGCGATCTTCACGTGCGAGTTCCAGGGCGGCCTCGCCCGGATCGACCTCGTCGACCGCAAGGTCACGGGCTACCTCAAGCTGTCCAAGGGCGGCATGCCGCAGGACATCCGCATCTCGCCCGACGGCACCCACTACTTCGTGGCGGACATGAAGGCGGGCGGGGTCTTCGTCGTCGACGGCGCCACCTTCACCGAGACCGCCTTCATCAAGACCGGCATCGGCAGCCACGGGCTGTATCCGAGCCGGGACGGCACCAAGCTCTACGTGGCCAATCGCGGCTCCGCCCACGTGTACGGGCCGCCGAAGGGCAAGGGCAGCGTCTCGGTCATCGACTTCGCCACCCGCCAGGTCGTGACCACCTGGCCGATTCCGGGGGGTGGCAGCCCCGACATGGGCAACGTGAGCGTGGACGGAAAGGTGCTGTGGCTCTCGGGGCGCTTCGACAACGCCGTCTACGCCATCGACACCGCCACCGGCGAGGTGCGGACCATCCGGGTCGGCAAGGAGCCCCACGGCCTCACGGTGTGGCCGCAGCCCGGCCGTTACTCGCTGGGCCATACCGGCAACATGCGCTGAGGTCGCCGCTCAGCGGCGGCGGGGCGAGGTGCTGAGGCTGAAGAGGGCCCAGCTCACCGCGACCGCCACCGGGGCGGCGCCGAAGGGCACGGTGTAGGAGCCGGTCATGTCGTAGAGGAAGCCGGCCGCCGCGGGCCCGATCGCGGCGCCCAGGCGCCAGCCGAGCGTCAGCACTCCCATGATGGCGCCGATGGCTCTCAGGCCGAATACCTCCGGGATCACCTTCGCGACCATGGTGTCGGAGGCGGCGAAGCCGGCGCCGAACACCACCAGCGAGGCGAGGAGCGCCGCGCTCGACGGGAACCAGAGCAGCGCGACCAGCGCGACGAACTCGAGCACGTAGGCCGCCCCGATCGTCGCGCGCGTCCCGAGCCGGTCCGACACCGCGCCCGCGGTGAGCCGGCCGGCCACCGAGCCGATCCCGTAGGCGGTCAGGGCGAGCGAGGCGTCGGCCAGGCTCACGCCCCGATCGCGCGCGAACGGCACCGCGTGGACCGAGATCATGATCGCGAGCGCGCCGAGCAGGAGCCACGAGAGGTTCAGGCCCCACTGCCGCGGATCGGTGAGCGACTGGCGCAGCGTGGTGCCGCCGCCGTCCGCGGCGCCCGCCCCTGCGGGCCCGGCCCGCAGCAGGTGCCGGCGCTCGGCGGGGCGCGGCAGGCGCACCGTGATGGCCGCGCAGAAGCTCAGAAGCCCGCAGCCGCCGCCGAGCAGCCAGTAGGCGGCCCGCCAGCCGAGATCGGTGATGAGCCAGGCCGCGAGCGGACCGCCCGTGATGTAGCCGAGATTGAAGCCCACCAGGACGAGGGCCAGCGCGAGCCCGCGCCGCTCGTCGAACCAGTGGGTGACGGTGGCGGTGCTCAGCAGATAGAAGCTCGACATGCCGATGCCGCCCAGGAGCCCGATCAACAGATAGAGCTGCCAGAGCGCGCCCACCACCGAGACGAGCGCGAAGGCGGCGCCGGCCAGCGTCACCGTGACCACGAGCAGGACGCGCGGTCCGTGCCGGTCGGCGAGGGCGCCCACGCCGAAGCCGGCCACGCCGCCCACCAGCAAGTTGAGGGACAGGGCCGCGGAGATGGCGCCGCGGCTCCAGCCGAAGTGCTCCGCGAGCACGGGCAGGAACACGCCGTAGGCGGCCAGCGGCGTGGCGATGCCGTAGGTGACCACGAAGAGGGCGGCCACGATCAGCCAGCGGCGGGTGACCGGGCGCGCCATCAGGTCGCGGGCGGGCCGAGCGGGCGCGAGATCGGCGCGATCAGGCCGGCCGCTTCCGCAGCAGGTAGCGGTGCTCGCCTTCCATCACCAGGAGGCCGGCCTGGTTGTGGACGGTGGCGCGCATGACGACGACCCCGGTGGTGCGCCCGGGCTCGAGGCCGGTGATGGTGAGCATCGGATACACGGTGTCGCCCACGTAGACCGGCTTGAGGAAGCGGGAGGACTGCTCGAGGAAGGCGATCAGCGACTCTCCGATCCCGTGCGGGAACAGGCCCGCTCCCGCCGCGGCCTGCGCGGTCACCAGGAGACCGTGGGCCAGGAGATCGCGATGGCCGTGAGCCCGGCAGTACTCGCGGTCGTAGTGGATCGGGTGGTTGTCGGCGGAGGCGAGCTGGAAGGCGGCGAACAGCGCCTCGGTCATGGTGCGCGACGGATTGCGGAAGCGCTCGCCCACCCGCAGGTCGTCGAACCAGCGCGGCTCGGCGAGTCGGTGCGCGTCCGGAGTGAAAGCCGGATCGGGCATGGTCTCCATTTCGGAGCGGGTCGCGCTACCGGGCCGGCGCGGGCGCGGCGGCCGGCGCGGTCGACGGAACGCGTCCGGGCAGCATCGAGACGAAGAACGTGGTGAGCGACGAGATCCCCGCCATCACCAGCAGCAGCGTGGTGAAGCCGGCCGCCTTGACCGTCGGCCCCAGCAGGTAGACCGCCAGCGCGCTGACCCCGAAGGACACCGCGAGCCGCATGCCGGCCACCCGGGAGCGCATCCGGTCGTCCACGTACTGCACGATCATGGCGTCGATGAAGGGGATGGCGCCGAACACGAAGACCATGAAGAGGAGGACGAGGGCGTAGAGCGCCCAGCCCTCCGCGCGGGCCGCGAGCGCGAAGAGCGGGACCTGGGCGGCCACGATGGGCAGGTAGACGTACTTGAGCGGGTAGCGGTCGATCAGCTTTCCCACCACGATCTGGGCGAACGAGGCCACCGTGTAGACCACCGCGAGCAGCACGCCCAGGGCGGCCGGATCGTCCACCAGCCCGCGGAGCCGCTCGGCCAGGAGCTGGTTGTTGCCGTTGGTGGTGAAGTTGAAGATCATGCTGCCCGAGACCGCGGCCAGCGACATCACGAAGAAGATCCGCACCATCATCGAGGCGGGCAGGTCCACCTGACGCCGGGGCTTCTTGGCGGGCGCCATCTCCTCCCGCGGCACCACCAGCGCGAAGAGCAGCCCGGAGGCGACCGCGAGCAGGGACGGCACCACGAAGGCCATGCGCCAGCCCACCTGCTGGACGAGGAAGCCGGTCAGGATCGCCGCGAACGCGATGCCCAGGTTGCCCGCGAGGCCGTTGAGGCCGATCGTGAAGCCCGGCCGGGTCGAGTTCTGCACGATCATCGGGATGCCCACCGGGTGGTAGATCGACGCGAAGGCGCCCATGACGGTGAGCGCCGCCGCGAGCTGCCACGGTCGCTGCGCCGTCGCCACCAGCAGGCCGGCCGCGCCCAGCCCGAGGAAGAAGATGACCATCATGACCCGCCGGCCCCACAGGTCGCCGAGGCGCCCCGCGGGCAGGGAGCCGAGCCCGAACATCACGAAGGCGCCCACGGTGTAGGGCATGAGGTCCTGCCACAGCATCCCCCACTGCGTCGCGATCGCCGACACCGCGGTGGCGAAGATCAGGAGGAACAGGTGATCCATGGCGTGACCGACGTTCAGCAGCAGCGCGGTGGGGCTCGTGTTCGACATCTCCTAGCCCTTGACCTGGGGCAGGTGCCGGAGCGCTTCCCGCACCTTCTCCGCGGGGTACTCGTAGTCCTGCAGGCTGCCCGAGAGATACGCCTCGTAGGCGGAGAGATCGAGGAAGCCGTGGCCGGAGAGATTGAACACGATGGCCTTGCGCTTGCCTTCCTTCTTCGCGGTGAGCGCCTCGTCGATGGCGCCGCGCACCGCGTGCGCCGCTTCCGGGGCGGGCAGGATCCCTTCGGCCCGCGCGAACAGGACCGCGGCCTCGAAGGTGGCGAGCTGGGGCACCGCGCGCGCCTCGATCGCGCCCTCGTCGTAGAGCTTGCAGATGAGCGGGGCCATCCCGTGGTAGCGCAGGCCGCCCGCGTGCATCGGCGCCGGCACGAAGGTGTGCCCGAGGGTGTGCATCTTCACGAGCGGGGTCAGGCCGACCGTGTCGCCGAAGTCGTAGGCGTACGTGCCCTTGGTGAGGCTCGGGCAGGCGCTGGGCTCGATCGCCACGATCCGCCGCTTCTTGTTCTTGCCGGTCAGCCGGTCGGCCACGAAGGGGAAGGCGAAGCCCGCGAAGTTCGAGCCCCCGCCGATGCAGCCCACGACCACGTCGGCCTCGTCGTCCGCCTTCTCGAGCTGCTTCTTCGTTTCGAGTCCGATCACAGTCTGGTGCATGAGCACGTGATTGAGCACGCTGCCCAGCGCGTACTTGGTGTCGTCGCGGGTGGCCGCGTCCTCCACCGCCTCGCTGATCGCGATGCCGAGGCTGCCCGGCGAGTCCGGATCCTGCGCGAGCACCTTCTTGCCCGCCTGGGTATCCGGGCTCGGGCTCGCCACCACCTGGGCGCCGAAGGTCTCCATGAGGATGCGGCGGTACGGCTTCTGCTGGTACGACACCTTCACCATGTACACCTTGCACTGCAGGCCGAAGAACGCGCAGGCCTGCGAGAGCGCGGAGCCCCACTGGCCCGCCCCGGTCTCGGTGGAGAGCCGCGCGACCTTCTCCTGCCGGTTGTAGTAGGCCTGGGCGGCCGCGGTGTTGAGCTTGTGGCTGCCCGCCGGGCTCACGCCCTCGTACTTGTAATAGATGCGGGCGGGCGTATCGAGCGCCTTCTCGAGCCGGCGCGCCCGGTAGAGCGGGGTGGGGCGCCACAGCCGCAGGATGTCGCGCACCTCGTCCGGGATCTCGATCCAGCGCTCCTGGCTGACCTCCTGCTTGATCAGCTCCATCGGGAAGAGCGGGGCCAGGTCTTGCGGCCCGATCGGCTGTCCCGTCCCGGGATGCAGCGGCGGCGCCAGCGGCGTCTTGAAGTCGGCCTGGATGTTGTACCAGCGGGTCGGGATCTCCCTCTCGGAGAGCAGGTACTTGGTGGTCATATCGGCCGGCTTCCGGGGCATGGACGGCCTCCTTCCAGGTCCATCGCGGTGGGACTATGGAAAACGCGCACCACACTACAGGGGACGGATCGAGACCGTCAAGGGGATGGTGCGCGGGAGATGCGGTGGGTGATGCCCTCGAGAAGAGCTTGTCAGGCGCCCCCGCGACCGCATCGGGTCCTCGCTGGTTCCGGCTAGCAAGCGGCCGTGGGCCGCTGCCCCGCCGGCACCGAGTAGACGACGACCGCCTGGCTCCGCGTCTTGAACTGCGCGGGGCCGTGCGATTCAACTCGGATGTCCTCGCCGAGGCCGGTCCGCGTGTTCTCGTCGATCAGGATCGGATGACCGAGCACCTTCGTGTGGGTCTCCAGGTGGGCGGCCAGGTTCACGGTGTCGCCCACCCCGGTGTAGGTCATGCGCTGCTGGGTGCCGGTGAAGCCGGCCACGAGCGGTCCGGATGCGATGCCGATCCCGATCCGGATTTCCGTCCCGCCCCGGCGCGCCTGATCCTGGTTGAAACCGTCCACTAGCTCTAGCATCTCCAGCGCGGCGCGCACCGCCCGCTCGCGATGATCCGCGCGCGGGAGCGGGGCCCCGAAGATCGCCATCAGTCCGTCCCCGAGCATCTGGTTGACGATCCCCCCGTGGCCGCCGATCGCGTCGAACGTCAGCGTGTAGTAGCTGTTCAGCAGCTCGATCGTCTCGGCCGGCGCCAGCGTCTCGGTGATGCGGGTGAAGCCACGGATGTCGGAGAACATCACGCTGGCCTCGACCTGCTTGCCGCCCAGGACGACGCCGGTCGTGAGCAGCTCCTCCGCCACCTCGGCGGTGGCGAACTTCCGGAACAGCTCCCGCTGCTGGTCCCGCAGGCGCTTCTTCTCGAGGCTCGCCCCGACGCGGGCGCGGAGCAGCACCGGGTTCACCGGCTTGAACAGATAGTCCTCCGCCCCCATCTCGATACACCGGGCCACGCTGTCCACCTCCTCGACCGAGGACATCATGACCACTGGGAGGTCGCGCAGCCGCGGGTCGGTGGCCAGGGCGGCCAGCACCTGGTAGCCGTCCATCTCGGGCATCTCGATGTCGAGCAGGATCAGATCCACGCGGCGCTGGCTCAGGATCTCGAGGGCCTGCCGCCCGTTCTCCGCGAAGGTCACGGTGTGTCCGAGCTGCTCGAGGGCGCGGCCGAGCAGGAGGCGGTTGACCCGGTTGTCGTCGACGACGAGGAGGTCGCCGGGGGGGGCGTTACGCGGTGAGGTCACGTCGCAGGTCTCCCAGCGCGCTCGCGGCGCGCTCGTAGTGATCGGTCAAGCGGTCGATTCGGGCGCCCGCCCCGTCGAGGCTCCCGGCCCGCGCCGCGACCTCGAGCTCGCGCGCCAGCGCGGCCAGCCTGGTGGCGCCGAGGCTCTCGGCGGTGGACTTCAGCGAGTGCGCGGCCCGGCGGAACGCGTCGCGGTCGGTCGCGGCCAGGGTCCGGCGCAGGGTCGCGAGCAGCTCGCGGGCGTCCTCGCCGAAGGTGTCGATCAGCTCCGCCACGAAGGGGCCGCCGGTGTTGGCGACGAGGCGCTCGAACACCGCGCGGTCGATCGCGCCCGCCGCGGGCGCGGCCGGCTCCGCGGGGTCGGCGGCCGGCACGGCGTCCCGATGCGCGGGTGAGCGCTCCAGCGCGGCGACCAGCTCCTCGACCCGGATCGGCTTGGCCACGTAGTCGTCCATGCCCGCGGCCACGCACAGCTCCCGGTCTCCCTGCATCGCGTTCGCGGTCATGGCCACGATGCGGGGCCGGGCGGCCGGCCAGCGGCGGTTGATTTCCCGGGAGGCCTCGAAGCCGTCGAGCTCCGGCATCTGCACGTCCATGAGCACCACGTCGTAGGTCTGGCGCTCCACCGCCTCGATGGCCTCGATCCCGTTGGCGGCCACGTCCGCCCGGTAGCCCATCTGGGCGAGGATCCGCAGGGCCACCTTCTGGTTCACCGCGTTGTCCTCGGCCAGCAGGACCCGGAGCGGGTGGCGGCGGGCCATCTCCGGGTCGAGCTCGCTCCGGGCCGCCCCGCGCGCGGCCACGTGGACCGGCTGATCGGCCACCACCGAGACCAGCGCGTCGAAGAGCTGCGACGGCTTGATGGGCTTGTGGAGATAGGCCGCGAAGCCCTCGTCCTCGGCGTGCGCCTCGCGGCGGCCGAGCGAGGTGAAGAGGATCAGGGGCAGGGAGCTCCCCGCGGGCAGCTGACGGATGGCGTGGGCGAGGGCGACGCCGTCCATCTCCGGCATGTGCATGTCCAAGATCGCGACGTCGAAGCGCTCGCCGGCCCGGATCCACCCGAGCGCTTCGAGGGGCGATTCCGAGGCGCGCGACGGCATGCCCCAGTTGCCGAGGTGCGCGGTGACGATTCGCCGGTTGGTGGCGTTGTCGTCGACCACGAGCACGAGCTTGTCGCGCAGCGACGGCTGCACTCCGCTCAGGTCGCGCCGGACCGGGACCGGCACCTCGGTGGCGACGGCCGGGATCGTGAAGTGGAACTCGCTGCCGGTCCCGACCTCGCTGGTGACGCCGATCTTGCCGCCCATCAGCTCGGTGAGTCGCTGGCTGATCGCGAGGCCTAGCCCGGTGCCCCCGTAACGGCGGGTGGTCGAGGCGTCGACCTGGCTGAAGGACTGGAAGAGGCGGCCCAGGCGGTCCGCCGGGATGCCGATGCCGGTGTCGCGCACCGTGAAGGTCAGCTCGTGCCGGCGCTTCCCGCGGCCGGTCCGGCGCGCGCTCACCGAGAGCACGACCTCGCCCCGCTCGGTGAACTTGACCGAGTTCGAGAGTAGGTTCAGCAGCACCTGGCGGAGCCGCGTCAGGTCGCCCACGATCGCGGCGGGCACCCCGTCGCCCATCAGATAGGCCAGGTCGATCCCCTTCTCGGCCGCGCGGGTGGCCACGAGATCGAGGGCGCCCTCGACGCACTCCCGCAGGTCGAACGGCTGGGCCTCCAACTCGAGCTTGCCCGCCTCGATCTTCGAGAAGTCGAGGATGTCGTTGATGACGGTGAGGAGGGTGTCGCCGCTGTTGCGGATGACCTCCGCGTAGTCACGCTGCTCCTCGGTCAGACGGGTGTTGAGCAGGAGGCCGCTCATGCCGATCACCGCGTTCATCGGGGTGCGGATCTCGTGGCTCATCGTCGCCAGGAAGGCGCTCTTGGCCTCGTTGGCCGCCTCCGCCTCCTGCCGGGCCCGTAGCAGCTCGGTGATGTCGTGGTAGATCGCGATCATGCCGACCCGGGCGCCGGCGACGACCACCGGCATCGCGGAGATCTCGACGTCCACCATCGTCGAGTCCTTGCGGGCGCGGCGCGCGATCGCCCGGATGAGCTCGCCTTCGAGGATCTGCCGGATGTTGGTGCGGACCTCCTCGCGCAGCTCCGGGGTCGCGATGAGGTCCTCCATGCGGTGGCCGATCGCCTCCCCGGATGGATATCCGAACAGCCGCTCGGCGCCGGGGTTCCACCCCACCACCATCCCGTCGAAGTCCATGGTGACGATGGCCACCGGACTCGTCTCCACCAGCGTGTCCGAGTACTGCTTCTGGCGCTGGATCTCCTGGAACAGGCGGGCGTTCTGGATCGCGAGCACCGACTGGGTCGCGAAGGTCTGGAGCATCGCGACGACCTCGGGCGAGAAGGCGCCGCGCTCCCGGCGGATGATCACCAGCCCGCCCAGCAGGCGATCCTCCCGGACCAGCGGCACCGCGAGGAGCGACCCCATGCCCTGCTGGACGAGGCGCTCGCGGGCCTGGGGCGCGACGAGCTCCCAGTCGGCCCGGATGTCGGCGACCTCGATCGGCGCCCGCGTGACTCCGGCTCGGCCGATCGCCCCCTCCCCGAGCCGGATGGGCGCGGCCCGCATCGTCTCTATGTACTCCGCCGTCATCCGGTGCGTAGCCCGCTGGTGGAACGTCTGGCTCTTCTCGTCGAACTCGTACGCGACGCCCTGGTCGCTGCCGGAGAGTTGAACCGCGCGCCCGACGATGGTCTCGAGCACCGCGTCGAGGTCGAGGGTCGAGCTCACCGCCTGGCTCACCTCGCCGAGTGCCTGCAGCTCGCCGACCGACCGGGTCAGATCCCGGGTCCGGGCCTGCAGCTCGTTGAAGAGGCGCACGTTCTCGATCGCGATGCCGGCCTGCTCGGTGAACGTCTGCAGCAGCGGGATCTCGTCGCTCGAGAACGGCTCGGGCTCGCCGGTGGGGCCGCTCCGGGTGATCGCGAGGGCGCCGAGGGCCCGTCCTTCCCGCTTGATGGGGACCGCGAGCACGCTCCGGTAGCCGGACGAGAGCGCGAGCTCGCGCACGGAATCCGACACGTTCGGCTCCGCCGCGATGTCGGCGACGTTGATGACCTCGCCCCGCAGGATGGCTCGGGCGACGAGGGTGCCGCTCTCGGAGAGCCGCTGCGGGAACGTGCGCTGGAACTGGTCGACCGCCGCGGGGGGCAGGTTGTAGTGCGTGACGAACCGGATCACGTCGCCGTCCAGCCGGTAGACGAGTGCGAACCGCGCGTGGCAGAGACGGACCGCGCTCCGCACGATCGCGTCGAAGACCGGCTGGGCGTCGGTCGCGGAGGCGCTCATGACGCGCAGCACGTCGGCGGTCGCGGTCTGCTGCTCGAGCGCGTTGGTGAGGTCGCGGTTGCGGGCGTCGAGCTCGGTGAAGAGCCGGACGTTCTCGATCGCGATCACCGCCTGATCGGCGAACGTCCGGAGCAGCGCCATGTGGCTCTCGGAGAACGCGGCGACCGCGCCGTGGCCGACCACGAGGACCCCGAGCACCTCGCGCTGGCCCAGCAGCGGGACCATGACCACGCTCCGCATCTCGTGGCGCCGGTAGACCTCGAGCACGCGCGGGGGCAGGGTCGGATCGGCTTCGATGTCGGGAATGGACTCGAGCGTTCCCTGCAGCAGGGCCCGATGGAAGTGGGCCGACGTTCCCACCCTCACCGGCCGGGGGAACACCCTGCGTAGCAGATCTTGAATGTCGGGCGACACGTTGTGGTGCGCGACGCAGTCCACCATGTCGCCGTGGCGCCGGTACAGGGTTCCGTGGCGCCCGCCGCACAGGCGCACCGCACTGGCCACGATGGCGTCGAAGACCGGCCGGACATCCGTCGGCGAGCTGCTGATCACCCGCAGGATCTCGCTGGTCGCGGTCTGCTGCTCCAACGCCTCGGTGAGGGCCGCGTTACGCGCCTCGAGCTCCTGGAAGAGCCGGACGTTCTCGATCGCGATGCCCGCCTGATCGGCGAAGATCTTGACGAGCTCGAGCTGGCGGTCGGAGAAGGGCAGCACCTCCGTCCGGAACAGCACGATCGCCCCGAGTGGGGTGCCCTCGCGGAGCAGCGGGGTGGCGACGAGGGTGTGGTGGCCGAAGCGGCGCTGCAGGTCGCGTCCCACCGGGAGCTCGTCCTCCGGCTCGGCTGCGAGATCGTGGACGTGGACGGTGCGCCGCGCCACGACCGCCCGGCCGCTCACCGAGCCCGTGCTCACCGGGAGCTCAAGCGCCTCGATGCCCCCCGACCGGGAGGCGAGCTCGCGCCCGAACGGACCGACCGAGGCCGCCCCGCGGAGCACATCGCCGTCGAGCCGCAGGATCGCCACGTCCGGTGCCCCGCAGAAGCGCGCCGCGGCCTGGACCACCGTCTCGAGGACGGGCCGGATGTCGGTGGGCGAGCTCGAGATGGCACGGAGGATCTCCGCGGTGGCGGTCTGCTGCTCGAGGGACTCGATGAGGTCGCGGTTACGCGCCTGGACCTCCGTGAACAGGCGGACGTTCTCGATCGCGATCACCGCCTGATCCGCGAAGGTCCTCAGCAGCTCGATCCGCTGTTCACTGAACGGCCCGGGTATCGATCGTCCGACGAAGATGACTCCGATCACCTGACCATCGCGCAGCATCGGCGCCCCGAGACCGCCGCGCCAGCCGCCCGCCGCCACCTCGCTCTTCATCGCGTACGTCGGATCGGCCATCACGTCCTGGACGTGGACGACGGCCCGGTCCCGGTACACGCGCGCGGTGACGGCCTCGAAGTCGAGCGGCATGGGGAACACCTGGCGCACGGTCTCGACACCCTCCCGGGTCACCCCGTGGATCGCGGCGAGCTGCAGGAAGCTCCCGTCGACCCGGGAGACCACGCCCACGTCCGCCTCGCAAAGCCTGGCCGCCCGCTCCGCGATGATGTCGAATACTGGCTGCACGTCGGTCGGCGAGCTCGAGATCACGCGCAGGATGTCGCCGGTCGCGGTCTGCTGCGCCAGGGTCTCGGTCAGGTCGCGATTGCGCTCCTGCACCTCGCCGAGCAGCTGGGCGTTCTCGATGGCGATGACCGCCTGGTCCGCGAAGGTCTTGACCAGATCGATCTGGGAGGCGGCGAACGGCTTGACGACCCGCCGCGCACAGCCGATCACCCCGATCGGCACGCCGGCCCTCATGATCGGAACCGCCAGGAAGGTGCGATACCCGGCCGCCCGGAGCAGGGCGCGCTGCGTCCGACGGTCGTAATCGGGGTCGGCGAGGACGTCCGCGATGTGGACGGTTGCACCGTCCACGACGGCGCGGCCCATGGCGAAGCCTCGCTCCGGCGAACGCGGGAACAGCCGGCGGTAGACGTCCGCCTCCTCGGGCGAGACGTTGCTGACCGCGACCAGGTGGAGCCGGCCGTCGGCGATGCGGGCCACCGCGCTGAGCTCGGAGTCGCACAGCCGCTCCGCGTTCTTCACGATGGCGTCGAAGACCGGCTGGAGATCGGCGCCCGAGCTCGAGATGACCCGCAGGAGCTCGCTGGTGGCGGCCTGCTGTGCGAGAGCGTCGGCAAGACGCGCCTCGGAGACCGGGCGGGTCGCCGGGGCACGGGGCGCGTTCCGGCGGCCGGCCGGCTTACGCTTGCCCCGGGCTTTCTTGGCGGCTCCTTTCGGCCTGGAATCCCGGCGCATCGCACCTCCTGGACATGGGCTCAACCCCGCGAGCGCGAGAGTGGCCGCCCAAGGCTAAGCGAACGGGCGCGGCTTCACAAGAGGAAAGCGGGCGCCGGTCGCTTGACGCGCCCGCGGCCTGCCCCGATACTCGACGATCATGAGCCTCGACACCGACGCCAGACCCACGGTCTCCGACGAAGCCCTCGACCTCCTCTTCCGCCGGGCGCGCACCCACCGGGCCTGGCTCGACCGGCCGGTCCCCGACGACCTCTTGCGCCGGGTCTACGAGCTGGCGGCCGAAGGGCCGACCAGCGCGAACTGTAGCCCGATGCGGGTACTCTTCGTAAAGTCTAGCCAAGCCAAGGAGCGGCTGCGACCCGCCCTCACCCCGGGCAACGTGGACAAGACCATGCAGGGGCCGGTCACCGCGATCATCGGTCACGACCTGGAGTTCTCCGAGCTTCTCCCGCGCCTGTTCCCCGCCGCCGACATGCGGGCCAACTTCGTGGGCAAGCCCGAGATGATCGCGGCCACCGCGTTCCGCAACGGCAGCCTCCAGGGGGCCTACCTGATGCTGGCCGCCCGCGCGCGGGGGCTCGACTGCGGCGCCATGTCCGGCTTCGACAACGCCAAGGTCGACGCGGCGTTCTTTCCGGACGGGCGCGTGAAGTCCAACTTTCTGTGCAATCTCGGCTACGGCGACGCGAGTAAGCTGGGCCCCCGGCCCCCGCGGCTTCCGTTCGACGACGCCTGCCGCATCATCTGAGGGAGATCCGGTCATGGCATCCAAGCTCCTCGGTGCGCACGTCAAGCGCAAGGAAGACCCGCGGCTGATCACCGGCACGTCGCAGTACGTGGGCGACGTGGCGATGCCCGGCATGCAGCACGTGGCCTTCGTGCGGAGCCCGCACGCCCACGCGCGGATCCGCTCCATCAAGTCCGCCGCGGCCCTGAAGGTGCCCGGGGTCGTCGCGGTGGTGACCGGTCAGGAGCTCAGACCGCACGTCAACACGATCCCGACCGCGCAGGCCTCCGCCGAGGGCGGCGAGGTGAGCGAGGCGCCCGTCGGCCGCCAGCACTACCCGCTGTCGGTCGGGCGGGTGCGCTACGTGGGGGAGCCGGTGGCCGCGGTCCTCGGGCTCTCGCCGGAGGCGGCGGCCGACGGCGCGGCCGCGGTGCAGGTGGACTGGGAGCCGCTGCCCGCGGTGGCCGATCCCTTCGCGGCCATGGCCGACGGGGCGCCCCAGCTCTTCGACGACGCGCCCAAGAACATCGAGCACTCCAACACCATCAAGGCCGGCGACCCGGACGCGGCCTTCGCGAAGGCCCACAAGGTCGTCAAGCAGCGCATGAACAGCCAGCGCCTCTCCGGCATCCCGATGGAGACCCGCGCGGTCATGGCCGCGCCCGACTTCGCGAGCGGCGGCCTCACGGTGTGGGCCACCCACCAGGCGCCCCACGTGCTGCGGGGCGGGCTCGCCGACGCGCTCAAGATGCCGCAGAACCAGATCCGGGTGATCGCTCCCGAGGTGGGCGGCGGCTTCGGAGTGAAGTTTGGCACCTATCCGGAGGACGTGACGGTGGCCGCGCTCGCGCGGCTGCGGCGCGTGCCGCTCCGCTGGATCGAGAGCCGGGTCGAGCACATGACCGGCACCACCCACGGCCGCGCCCAGATGACCGATCTCGAGGCCGCGGTGGACGCCGACGGCCGCATCGACGGGCTCCGCATGCACGTGGTGGCCGACATCGGCGCCTACCCGATCTTCACGTTCATTCCCGACCTCACCCTGATGATGGGCGTCGGGGTCTACCACGTGAAGAACGTGGAGCTCAAGAGCACGTGCGTGTTCACCAACACCACCTCGGTGGCCGCCTACCGCGGCGCGGGCCGGCCGGAGGCCGCCTACTACCTCGAGCGGCTGGTGGACTGCATCGCGCTCGAGCTGGGCAAGCCCCCGGAGGACGTCCGCCGGGTCAACTTCATCCCGCCGAGCGCGTTCCCCTACGCGGCGCCCACCGGGCAGAACTACGACAGCGGCGAGTACGCGCGCGCCCTCGCCAAGAGCCTCGAGGTGTCGAAGTACACCGCGCTCCGCGCCGAGCAGCGCCAGCGGATCGAGAAGAACGATCGTAAGCTGCTCGGCATCGGCATGGCCTGCTACGTGGAGATGTGCGGGTTCGGGCCGTACGAGAGCGCGATGATCCGCGTGGAGCCCAGCGGCACCGTGACCGCCTACACCGGCGCCTCCGCCCACGGGCAGGGGCACGAGACCACGTTCGCCCAGCTCATCGCCGACTACCTCGGGGTGGACTTCGACCAGGTGGTGGTGCGCCACGGCGACACCACCGGCGCGCCGATGGGCTTCGGCACCGGCGGCAGCCGCAGCCTGGTGGTCGGCGGCTCCGCGATGGTGAAGGCGGCCGAGAAGGTGCAGGAGCGCGCCCGCCGCATCGCGGCCGCTTCTCTGGAAGCCGCGTTCGAGGACATCGTGGTGACCGACGGCCGCTATCACGTCAAGGGCGCGCCGGCCAAGAGCCTGGCGCTGGCGCAGATTGCCGAGAAGGCCTACGGGGAAGGCCTGCCCGCCGGGATGGAGCCGGGTCTCGAGGCCACCGAGTACTTCCGCCCGCCGCAGCTCGTCTATCCCTTCGGCGCGCACGTGGCGGTGGTCGAGGTGGAGCGCGACACCGGCCGGGTCGCGCTGCGCGACTACGTCTCGGTGGACGATTGCGGCGTGCGGGTCAGCCCGCTCCTGGTGGACGGGCAGGTGCACGGCGGCATCGCCCAGGGCGTGGCCCAGTCGCTCCTGGAGGAGGTGGTCTACAGCGCGGACGGCCAGCTCGTCACCGGCACGCTGATGGACTACGCGGTCCCGCGCGCGGAGGATCTGCCGTTCTTCGTGACGGACCAGACCGTCACGCCCTCGCCGTTCAACCCGCTGGGGGCCAAGGGCATCGGCGAGGCCGCGACGATCGGCTCGACGCCCGCGGTGGTCAACGCGGTCGTGGACGCGCTCCGGCCGTTCGGCGTGCGCCACCTCGACATGCCCCTCCGCCCCGAGCGGGTGTGGCGGGCGATGCAGGGCGGGTCGGCGCGGAAGGCGTAGCCCCTCACCCTGCCCTCTCCCCTGAGGGGAGAGGGGGATGAGGAGGGACGGCTCTTCTAGCGAAGGCGTAGCTCCTCGTGGTGGGTACGTGGTTCACGGCTGAGTGGACGGGCCGGACGGCTGCAGCATGAGCGTGGGGACCCCGCAGGTCCCGTCGCGCACCGTGAAGACCTGCGTGCCCGGCTTGCGGCCGGGGCGGGCTTCCGAGACGTCGAGGCCGGCGTCGCGCAGGCGGGTGTGCGCCGCCGCCGGGTCGTTCGTGCGCCAGGAGAGACCCCAGAGACGGTCGGGGCCGGTCGACACCCCGGCGCGGAGATCGTGGGCCAGCTCCACGATCAGATCCCCGCAGCGGAAGAACATGAGCCGCGCGCCCCACGCGGGATTCGACCGGTCGAGCCGCATGTCGAGCCCCAGGCGCGCGCCGTAGAGCGCGGCGGCCCGCTCGGGATCGGGCGTGCGGATCACCACGTGGTCGAGCCCGGTGACTCCGCCCGGCGCGGCGGGCGGCGGGGCGGGCAGGGGCGCGTCGCGCTGGATCAGGAAGACGCGCACGCCGTGGGTCGCCGCGGTGGCGGCGCGCGTCCGGCGCCAGCGGCGCCGCGCGCCCGTCGCGCGATCCACGCTCTCCGCCGCGGCCACCGGCTCGGGATCGAGGCCCAGCCGGGTGAGCCGGCGGTGCGCGCGCTCGACGTCGTCCACCGCGAAGGCCAGGCTCGCGAGTCCTTCCCCCTCGGCGTCGAGCACCGCGCGCAGCCGCGCCGCCGCGGGCGCGTCGCCCGCGGGCGCGATCAACTCCACCCCGACGTTGGCGAGCTGGAAGACCGCGGTCTCGGCCCCGCCGCCCGTCGCCTCCGCCCGCCAGCACGGGGGCCGGTCGAGGAGGCGCTGGTAGGCGGCGACACCCGCCTCGAGATCGCGGACCGCGATGACCACGTGATCGAGCGCGTGAATCACGCGACGGCCTCGTCGCGGCGAGCGGGGATGGCGGGCACGGTGTGCGCAGTGTAGCATTCCGTCGATGAGCCAGCCGATTTCCGCCGCCGATCCGTATCCGCGCCGGCGCCTGCCGGTGCTCGACGCCGAGATGGCCTACGTGGACGCCGGCGCGGGTGATCCCGTGGTGTTCCTCCACGGCAACCCGACGTCGTCCTACCTCTGGCGCAACGTGATCCCGTTCGTCGAGGGCGTCGGCCGCTGCCTCGCCCCCGATCTGGTCGGCATGGGTGACTCGGGCCGGGCGCCCGCGGGCTCCTATCGCTTCGTGGACCACGCCCGCTACCTCGACGCCTGGTTCGAGACGCTCGCGCTGCGCCGGGTGACGCTCGTCGTGCACGACTGGGGCTCGGCGCTGGGCTTTTACTGGGCGCGGCGCCACGCGGACCGGGTGCGCGGCGTGGTCTACATGGAGGCCCTTGTCCGGCCGGTGACGTGGGCGGAGTGGCCGGACGTCGCGCGGAAGATCTTCCAGGCGATGCGATCACCGGCCGGCGAGGAGATGGTGCTTCAGAAGAACGTGTTCGTCGACCGCATCCTGCCCATGAGCGTGCTGCGCGGGCTCGGCGAGGCCGAGATGGCGGTCTACCGCCGGCCCTTCCTCGAGCCCGGCGAGTCGCGCCGCCCGACGCTGACCTGGCCCCGGGAGATCCCGATCGACGGCGAGCCCGCGGACGTCGTGTCCATCGTGGACGCCTACGCCCGGTGGCTTTCGAAGAGCGACGTCCCGAAGCTCTTCGTCAACGCGGACCCGGGGACCATCCTCACCGGCGCCCAGCGCGAGTTCTGCCGACGCTGGCCGAACCAGCAAGAGATCACGGTCCGCGGCAGCCACTTCATCCAGGAAGACTCGCCGCGCGAGATCGGTGAGGCGGTGGCCGGGTTCGTGCGGGGGCTGGCGAGCTGAGAGGGAGTCGGGAAGGGAGTCAGGCGAGGAAGCCGCGGAGGACGCGCAGGAACTCGTCCAGGCGGTCGTGGTGCAGCCAGTGCCCGGCGCGGTCGAAGCCGATGACGGTGGCGTGGCGGAACGGCTCGGCGCGGCCGTCCTCGGCCGGATTGCCCGACCAGCTCTCCGTCCCGTACAGCAGGAGGGTCGGGCAGGTGATCCGCGACCAGAGGAGCGCGATGTCCCGCGCCCGCATGTCGTAAGGCGGGAACACCCGCACGTAGTTGTCGAACTTCCAGCTATACGTCCCGTCCTCGTTCTGGTTCACCCCGTGCACGGTGAGGTGCCGCGCCTGCTCGGCGGAGAGGTGCGGGTTCTCCTCCTGCATGCGGCGGAAGGCGTCCTCGATCGAGGCGTAGCGCCGGGGCAGCCGGCCCGCGAGCCCGCGCTGCTCCCGGATCCACTCGTCCATCCGCTCCGCGATCGTCTTGGTGGAGCGCTCGGCCCGCTTCTGCGGCGAGGGGCCGAGGCCCTCGATGGCCACCAGCCTCGCCACCGTCTCCGGATAGATCCCCGCGTAGCGCAGCGCGATATTGCCGCCGAGCGAATGGGCGACGATGGTGACCGGGGCCAGGCGCTGGCCGTGGATGAGCTGGGCCAGATCGTAGATGTAGCCGGCCATCGAGTAGCTGCCGTCGGCGGACCACTGGCTGTCACCGTGGCCGCGCAGGTCCGGCGCGATGATGTGCCAGTCGTCCCGGAGGGCGGCGGCGGTCCAGTCCCAGTTGCGGCAGTGATCGCGCCCGCCGTGGATCAGCAGGAGGGGCGGCTTGCCGGCGTTGCCCCAGTCGACGTAGTGCAGGCGGAGGCGCTGGGAGAAGAACGTGTGCGACGCGGGGCCGGGCATGGTGTCGGTCACCGAACGCCTCCCGTCCGGAGATAGTCCACCGCGTGGCGATGGCTCTCGAGCAGGCCGTCGAGCCGCGCGGGCTCGCCCCGGCCCCAGCCGCACTCGGTGGCCACCCCGAAGCCGCCGCCCACCGCGGCGCGCGCGGTGTCCATGCGGCGGCGGTCGCCCTCGGCGTCCCCGTGGTGGATGAGCCCCAGGTAGAGGCGGGTGCGCTCGGGCAGGCCCAGCCCGCGGAGCGGGGCGAAGTAGGCGGCGTCGGTGCGCTTGCGCGGCACCGGGAGGTGGATGAAGTCGAGCCGCCGCCGCACCGCGGCCACGATGGCGCGGGTCAGTTCGGCGAGCACGCCCGCGTCGGCCGGCATCACGAGGTGCTGGTCGGCCGGGCTCCCGTAGCAGAGGTGGTAACCGAGCTCGACGTCGGCGGGCACCGCGGCGCCGAGGCGCTCGAGCAGGGCGAAGATGCGTGTCTTGTAGTCGCCGGGCCGCGACGGGAAGTAATTCTCGAACACCAGCACCTCCTGGCAGATGTCCCACTGGATGCTGAGCTCCGCGTGGGGGATGGCGGCCGTGATGTCGTCGAGCGCCCGGAGCAGCGAGCGCTCGTAGACCCGCAGGTAGTCGTCGTGGGCGCGCGGGCTCACGTACATAAAGGCGCTGGACATGGGGGTGGGCAGGCAGACCTGGAAGCGCAGCCCGGGCGGCACCACGCCCTCCCGGCGGAGCCGCGTGAAGACCCCCCAGGACTCGCGGGCGGCCTCCGCGTAGCCGGTCGGGAACAGGACGGAGTCGGGATCCACGCCCGGGCGGAAGCGGAGGAGATCGGTGCGGCGCAGGAGGGAGCCGTCCCACTGGCGCAGCTCGAGCAGCCCCGCGTCCGTGTCCACCTCCATGGCGGGGTGGCGCTCGAGCATCGTCCGCTGCCAGTAGATCCAGCGCCGGCGCTCTCCGGTCTCGCCGTCGGACATGCGGGAGAGCACGGGGCCGAGCGCGGCGGAGAGCCGGCGGAAGACCTCCTCGGTGCTGGCGAGCGGGACGCTGCCGATGATGTGCGCGGGCCCCGACGCCGGCGCGCTCATCGCACCAGGGCGCCGCGCTCGAGCGTGGCCACACGGTCGGCCACCACCTCCGCGAGCGCGGGCTCTCGCTCGGTCAGCACCACCGTCGTGCCGGAGGCGCGGATCCCCGCGATCAGGGTGGTCATGCCCGGGCGATCCTCGAGGGGCAGGCGGCCGAGCGGGCTGTCGAGGAGGAGCACGCGCGGCTCCAGGGCCAGGGCCTGGGCCAGCTCGAGCCGCGCGAGCTCGCCGGCGGAGAGCGCGTCGCGGCGGCGGCGCGCGTGGGCGGCGAGCCCGACCCGGTCGAGCAGCGCGGTGGCGCGCGCGCGCCACCGGGCTCCCGGCCAGCGGGACAGGACCGCGCTGAGCGGGCCCCACCGCGGCCAGCGGCGGGCGAGGGTGATCGCCTCCGCGACCGCGAGGGACCAGGGCGGGGTGGAGATCTCGCCGATCCGGACCAGGCCGCGGCGAGCCAGCTCGCGCGGATCCAGCCCCGTGATCTCCCGGCCGTCGTAGATCAGGCGGCCGGACTCGACCGGCAACGAGCCGGTGAGACAGCGCAGGCCGAGGGTCTTGCCGGCCCCGGCGGGGCCGCAGAGCGCGAAGATCTCGCCTTCCTCGACCGTGAACGACAGCGCGTCCAGCACCGCGACGCCGCCCACGCGGCAGGTCAGCCCGACGACTTCGAGAATCCTCACGCCGGTCGCCAGTCCGCGGTGACGGCCCGCACGCGCTCCATGAGGCCGGCCTGGTCCATCGTGGCCAGGCGCTGGCCGCGCACCACCGGGCGGCCGTGCACCCACACGTCGGTCACCGCCTGGTGGGACATCGCGTAGACCACGCTCTTCAGCAGGTGCGCCCGCGGGTGGAGCGACGGGTGCTCGAGATCCACCGCCACCAGATCGGCGAGCATCCCGGGACCGATGTCGCCCGCGGGCAGGCCCAGCAGCCGGCCGCCGTCCACCGTGCCCATCGCGAAGGCCTGCTCGGCGGGGAGCCGGGTGCCGTCGAGATGACGCACCTTCTGGAGCAGCGCGGCCATGCGCATCTCCTCGAAGACGCTCAGGCGGTTGTTGGTGCAGCCGCCGTCGGTGCCGAGCCCGATCAGGAGGCCGAGGGCCTTCATCTCGGTGATGCGGGTGATGCCATCGCCCAGGATCATGTTGGAGGAGGGGCAGTAGGCGAGCCCGGCGCCGCGGTCGGCCATCAGCCGCAGCTCCTCGTCGTCGAGCCAGACGCAGTGCACCCCGATCATGCGGGGGCCCAGCACGCCGAGCTTGTCGAGCAGCCGGATCGGGGTGGCCCCGTGCTCGGCGAGCGTGCGCTGCCCCTCGTATTGCCCCTCGGCGGCGTGGATGTGGAACTTCGTGTTGGCCGCCTCCGCGACCTCCCAGCCCGCGCGGATCATCGCGGGAGAGGCCCCGTGGGGGCTGTGCGGCGCCGGCTGCACGGTCACCAGCGCGTCGCCGGTGTGCACGCGGATCAGGTCGGCCACCCGCCGCGACGCATCGGCGGGCGTCTCGCGATAGCGGGCGGGGGCCCCGTCCCAGTCGTACATGGCGCGGGCCAGCACGAGACGGATGCCCACGTCGCGCGCGGCCCGGATGACCGCCTCCGCGTTCTCGTTGCCGTTGTCCTGGAGGTAGAAGAAGTCCACGCAGGTGGTGGCCCCGTGCAGCAGCATCTCCGCGAAGGCGAAGGCGGCGCCCAGGTAGATGCCTTCGCGGTCGAGCCGCGTGGAGTACGGATAGAGCACCCGGTCGCGCCAGGCCATGAAGTCGAGATCGTCGCCCAGGCCGCGCAGCAGCGACTGGAAGGTGTGGCAGTGGGCGTTCACGGTCCCGGGCAGGAGGGCCCTGCCGCGCAGCCGGACGACGTCGGCCGCGGAGGCGTCGGCCGGGGCCGGCGGCCGCACCGCCGTGATCCGGCCGTCGGCGATGCTCACGATGTGGCCGCTCACCTCCCGGCCGTTCGCGAACAGGAGGTCCGGCCAGAGACGCATCACGGCAGCATCTTAGCCGAAAAGTCATCGCCCCATGATCTGGGATCTGCTGGCCGGATTGGTCCTCGTCGCGCTGTGGCCCGGGTCTACCGCGTTCGCCTCGTCTCCCACGCCACGGCGGTCTCGGAGGTGAGTGAGTCCGAGGTTGTTGAGAACTTTTCGCTTGACAGGTTCCGTGGGTGCCCCCGTCGTCCGGCGCGCGCGCAGCCGGAATGCCGGCGCAGCGCTCCGCATCCGTTGACTGCCGCGCGATCGCGCCGCGGGGGACGAACGATCATGGTCGGTCGGCCGTTCGTGCGTCCTTGACGCTACCAGGCGACGGGGAAACCGGGGGGTAGAGTCGTCCCAGGAGAAAGGGGGACTCGCCATGTCGGCACACCCGTCGGATCGTCCCTTCATGTGGCAGCCCACGCCGCCACGCCTCGCGGAGCTGGAGCGCCTGGGTGACCAGATCGCCGAGCTCTCGGCCCACCTCGAGGCGGCGACCGCCCGGCTGCTCGCCCTGATCCGCGAGTTCGACGCACGCGGGGGCTGGAACACCGGCTTCCGCTCCTGCGCGGCGTGGCTCGCGTGGCGCGTCGGGCTCGCCCCGGGCGCCGCCCGCGAGCACGTCCGGGTGGCCCGCGCCCTCGGGACGCTGCCGGCCCTGGCCGAGGCGCTGGCGCGGGGCGAGCTCTCGTACGCGAAGGTCCGCGCCCTGACGCGCGTGGCGACCCCGGAGACGGAGGTGCGACTGCTGGCCGTGGGGCGCGCAGGGACGGCGGTTCACGTCGAGCGCATCGTGCGGGGCTGGCGCTGGGTAGACCGGCAGGCCGAAGCCCGCGAGGCCGCGCGCCTGCACGCCGGGCGGGCGCTGCACGTCCACCAGGAGGAGGACGGCACGGTGGTGCTCCGCGGGCGGCTGACGCCGGAGGTCGGGGCGCTGCTCGTGCGGGCCCTCGACGCCGCCCGCGAGACCCTCTACCAGCGGCGCCGCGCCACCGAAGCCGTGGACGCGGCCAGCGAGACCCCGACCCGGCCCCAGCAGCAGGCAGACGCGCTGGCGCTGCTGGCGGAGACGGCGCTGCACCACGCGCTCGACCCGGGAGCCTCCGGGGAGCGCTACCAGGTGGTGGTGCACGTGGACGCAGCGGTCCTGGCGGACGCGGGGCAGGTCGGGCAGTCGGTGCTGGAAGACGGCCCGCGCGTTCCCGCGGGAACGTCACAGCGGCTGGCGTGCGACGCGAGCCGGGTGGTGATGCGGCACGACGGGGAGGGGCGGGTGGTGGAAGTCGGGGCCCGGACGCGCGCCATTCCCCCGGCGCTCCGGCGGGCGCTGCAGCATCGGGACCAGGCCTGCCGCTTCCCGGGCTGCCATGTGCGAGTCGCCGAGGGGCATCATGTGCGGCACTGGGCGCAGGGCGGCCCGACCACCTTGTCGAATCTCGCCTTGCTCTGCCGCCGGCATCATCGCGCGGTGCACGAGGAGGGCTACCGGGTGGCGCGCTTACCGGACGAGACGCTCCAGTTCCGACGGCCAGATGGCCGCGTATTGCCCGACGTGCCCCCGCCCGCGGCGCTGCCCGCCGATCCGGAGGGAGCGATCCGCACCCAGCACGCCGCGCAGGGGCTCCGGCTCCATGCGCGCACCGGGCTCTCGCGGTGGCTCGGGGAGCGGCTGGACGTGGGCTGGGCCATCAGCGTGCTGCATCCGCTCGCTACGCGACACGTACCTCCTCGTAGCTCCCTCGACGAACCAGACCCGTCCGCTCGCGGAGGCCCGGCGGCGTAAAAGGATCGCGCCTATCAGGCTGTAGGCGCAGCGGGCGTGTGCGGCTGCCCCGATGAGGCAAGACTCTGCCGCGTGTCGGAGGGATGGTAGTCTGCGGCCACGCCCCGCGGGGCCGCAGTCGATCTCCCGGCCAGACTCGCGGTGGGCACTACTGGAGAACGCGCTACTAGCAGCCCCAGCTTCAGTGCTTCATCAGCGAGGATCCTGTTGGATTCCGGGTTGGCATCAACGCATACGCGTACATCCGCCGTTCGATTCGCATGGTCTGGCGCGTCAGTCAAGCAAGAAGCATCGACGTGAGAGGGACGCCTTGTCCCACTACGCGCAACTACACGAGCCAGGAGGAGGAAGGGACCGGACCTGCCCCCGGGGAATCGTGTCGAGGTCGAGATTCCGTTCTAGTACCGGTTCGCGATCGGCAGCTCGTCGGCCGGGAAGAGGGTGATGATCTGGGCGCCCTTCGGCGTCACGATCACCTCCTCCTCGATCCGCGCGGCGGAGGTGCCGTCGGTGGCCGGGCAGTAGGTCTCGACCGCGAAGACCATGCCGGCCTCGAGCTCCATCGGGTCGTCGAAGGAGTTGAGCCGCGAGATGATGGGTCGCTCGTGCAGGCCGAGCCCGAGCCCGTGGCAGAAGTTGAGGCCGAAGGCCGCCATCTCGCTCTCGAAGCCGATGTCCTGCGCCCGCGGGAAGGCGCGCGCGATGCGGTCGGTGCCGATTCCCGGCTTGATGAGCGCGATCGCCTCGTCCATCCAGTCGCGGGCGCGCTTGTAGGCGGTGACCTGCGGCGATGTCGCGCGCCCCACGCTGAACGTGCGGTAGTAGCAGGTGCGGTAGCCCGCGTAGGACTGGATGATGTCGAAGAAGGCCTGGTCCCCGGGGCGGATGAGGCGGTCGGTGAAGTTGTGCGGATGCGGCGAGCAGCGCTCACCCGAGATCGCGTTGATGGCCTCCACGCAGTCCGAGCCCATCTCGTAGAGCCGCTTGGTGGCCAGCGCCACGATGTCGTTCTCGCGCACGCCCGGCTTGAGCGCCTCGAAGATGTCCTGGTAGACGCCGTCGCCCATGGCCGCCGCCATGTTGAGCAGGACGAGCTCGTCGGTGTTCTTGATCACCCGCGCTTCGAGCATCACCTGCTGGCCGTCGCGGACCTGGATGCCGAGCTTCTGCAGCGCGAAGAGGAAGGGCGGCTCGACGACGTCGATGCCGAGCGGCATCCCCGCCACGCCCTCGCGGGTCAGGATGTCCTTGATCTCGCGCGCCGCCTGCTCGAAGAGGCCGGCCTTCGGGGACACCGCGCCGCGCATGCCCACCATGCCGGCCAGGCACTGGTTCGGGGGTAGCTGCGGGGTGGAGAGCCGGTGATGCCGCGCCGCCGAGCCGAAGTCCCACACCCACGGCTCGCCGTTGCCGGTGAGGAGGCTCCAGCGGGTGAGCTTGTCGCGCGCCCACTCGCCGATGACGGTGCCGGAGATGTAGCGGATGTTGTACTGGTCAAACAGGAGCAGGGCGCCCAGCCCCGATCCGGCGAGGGCGCGGCGGGTGCGGCCGAGGCGGTAGGCGTGCAGGCGGTGGAAGTCCACCCGCTCCTCGAAATCCACCTGGGTATGGCCGGGCGCCTGGATCGGCCGGTCCCAGCGGTGCTTCGGGTCGACCGCGTCGGGCTTCCCGGCCCGGGCCTTCGTGGCCGGGGCCGCTGCCGGCTTGCGCGCCATCTCCGCCTCCTCGGGTCTCGTGGTGGACGACGCGTCTCTCCTACCACAGACGCGCCGTTCGCGATAGACTCGGCTGCACGATGACGACGCCGTCCTCGCCCGACGCGCCCGCCCAGGACGCCATGCCGACCACCAAGGGCATGAACTACTTCCTGGAAGACCCCAACTTCCAGTTCCTCTGCGAGGCGGTCATGGGCCCCGACGTCTTCGCGCGGGCCCGGCCCCACCTGACCGACCTCGGCGGGATCGCGGGCGACGAGCTCGACGTCCTGGCCGCCGTCGCCGATCGCAACCCGCCGGTGCTCCGCGCCTGGGACGAGCGGGGGCGGCGCGTGGACGAGGTGGTGCGGCATCCGGCCTATCGCCGCATGGAGGAGATCGCGTTCTCCCGCTTCGGGCTGGCCGCGATGGCCCACCGGCCGGGCGTGCTGGGCTGGCCCGGCCCCGTCCCCCAGGTGGTCAAGTACGCGCTCTCCTACCTGTTCGCGCAGAGCGAGTTCGGCCTGCTGTGCCCGGTGAACATGACGGACTCCTGCGCGCGGATGCTCGCGGCCTACGGCAGCGAGGAGCTCAAGGCGCGCTACCTGCCGCACCTCACCGCGACGGACCCGGACGCGCTCTGGCAGGGCGTGCAGTGGATGACCGAGCGCACCGGCGGCTCCGACGTGGGCGCCTCCACCACGACGGCGCGCTGCGGGGCCGACGGGCAGTGGCGGCTCTGGGGTGACAAGTGGTTCACCTCGGTGGCCAACGCCGAGGTGGTCCTGACCCTGGCCCGGCCCGAGGGCGCGCCCGACGGCACCCGCGGGCTCGGCATGTTCCTGGTGCCGAAGCACCTGCCCGACGGGACCAGGAACGCGTGGACGATCAACCGGCTGAAGGACAAGCTCGGCTCCCGCTCCATGGCCACCGGCGAGGTGACCTATGCCGGCGCGGCGGCCTGGGTGGTGGGGGACCTGGGCTCGGGCTTCAAGCAGATGATGGAGATGGTCAACGGCTCGCGCCTCTCCAACGCGATGCGCGCCGCCGGCCTCATGCGTCGCGCCCTGCTCGAGTCGCTGGTGCACGCGCGGCAGCGCGTGGCCTTCGGCCGGCCGCTGATCGAGCTGCCGCTGCTCCGCAGCAACCTGCTCGGCATGCTGCTCGACGCGGAGGCGGCGGCCTCGGTGATCCTGAACGGGGCGGCCCTCCTCGACCGCCGGGACGCGGGCGCGGCGGACGCCCGGACGCTCGCGCGGGTGTGGACGCCGCTCGCCAAGTACTGGATCACGCTGCGGGCCCGCGACGTCACCGCCGAGGCCATGAACGTGCGGGGCGGCAATGGCTACGTCGAGGAGTGGGTGAACCCGCGGCTGCTGCGCGACGCCTACCTCGGCGCCATCTGGGAGGGCTCGGCCAACGTGGTGGCCCTCGACGTGCAACGCGCGATCCGGAAAGATCGCGGGCTCGAGGCGCTGGCCGCCTTCATGACCGAGCGGCTCGGGCGCGTGGCGGAGCCGGCCGCCAAGCCGTGGGTGGACCTGGTGAAGGCGCAGCTCGAGGCCGTGACCCGCCAGGCGGCGGGCTGGGCCGCGCAGCCGGCGGCCGAGCGGGAGCTGGGGGCGCGCCCGGTGGCGGACACGCTCTATCATCTGCTCGCGGGCTCGCTGCTCCTGGCCGAGGGACAGCTCCTGCGCGAGCAAGGCGGCGGCCACCGGAAGCTGCTCGCGGCCGGGCTCTATATCAAGCGCTGGCTCGAGCCGCGCGGGCCCGAGACGCCGCTGTTCACCGCGCGGCAGATCGAATGGCTCGCGCCGCTCGCGGAGTGGCGCCCCATCGCGGCGGCCGCGCTCGCCGACGTGGACTAGACGAGCCATGGACGTCAACGAGATCGTGTGGCGGCCGGACCCCGAGGCGGCCGCCCGCACCCGGATGGGCCGCTTCATGAAGCAGCACGGCCTCGCCACGCTGGCCGACCTGCAGCGGCGCTCGATCGAGGATCCCGAGTGGTACTGGGACGCGGTGTCCCGCGACCTCGGCTTCCACTGGTTCACGCCCTACCGGCGCGTGCTGGATTCCTCGAAGGGCATCGCGTGGCCGCGGTGGTTTCCCGGCGGCCGTCTCAACCTCGCGTACAACGCGCTCGACCGGCACCTCGCGGCCGGCCGCGGCGGCAAGCCCGCGGTCATCGCCGAAGCGGAGGACGGCACGGTGCGCACGCTGACCTATGCGGAGCTGGGCGCAGAGGTGGGTCGGCTCGCCAACGCGCTCAAGCGGCTGGGCATCCGCCCGGGCGACACGGTCGGGATCTTCCTGCCCATGTGCGCGGAGGCGGTGATCGCCACGCTCGCGGTGGCGCGCATCGGCGCGGTGTACACGCCGTGCTTCTCGGGCTACGGCGCCCAGGCGGTGGCCTCGCGTCTGGACGGCTGCGGGGCGCGGCTGCTGATCACCGCGGATGCCTTCGCCCGGCGCGGCCAGGCGGTGCCGCTCAAGCGGACCGCCGACGAGGCGGTCGCCGCCTCGCCCACCGTCGAGCACGTGATCGTCTACCGCCGGGGTGACGGCGACGTGCCGTGGAAGGACGGGCGCGATCTCTGGTGGCACGAGCTGGTGGCGGCGGAGTCGACGGAGTGCCCGGCGCTCCCGGTCGAGGCCGATCACCCGTGCCTGATCATCTACACGTCGGGGACCACCGGGCGGCCCAAGGGCACCGTGCTCACCCACGGCGGCTTCTCGATCAAGAACGCGCACGACTTCGCCTATCTCTTCGACCTGGGTGAGCACGATCGGCTGTTCTGGGTCACCGATCTGGGCTGGCTCATGGGGCCGATGCTGATCGGCGGCGCCCTGCTCACCGGCGGCACCGCGGTGCTGTTCGAAGGGACGCCCGACTATCCGAAGCCGGACCGTCTCTGGACGGTGCTGGAGCGTCACCGCGTCACCGTGCTCGGCATCTCGCCCACCGCGGTGCGGGCGCTCATGCCCCACGGCGCCGAGTGGGTCACGCGCCACGATCTGTCCTCGCTCAAGCTCATCGCCTCCACCGGCGAACCGTGGAACCCGGAGCCCTATCGCTGGCTCTTCGAGACGGCCGGGAAGGGGCGGCTGCCCATCATCAACTACACGGGCGGCACCGAGATCTCGGGCGGCATTCTCTCCTGCTTCCCGATCGCGCCCATCAAGCCCTGCTCGTTCGCGGGACCGATTCCCGGCATGGCCGCCGACGTCTACGACGAGGACGGCCGGCCGGTGCGCGGGCAGGTGGGCGAGCTGGTCATCACGCGGTGCTGGCCCGGGATGACCGCGGGGTTCTGGAAGGATCCCGACCGCTACCTCGAGACCTACTGGTCGCGTTGGCCGGACGTGTGGGTGCACGGCGACTGGGCCTACATCGACCCGGACGGCTTCTGGTTCATCCAGGGCCGCTCCGACGACACGCTCAAGATCGCGGGCAAGCGCGTGGGGCCGGCCGAGGTGGAGTCGGTGCTGGTGGGACACGCGGCGGTGGCCGAGGCGGCCGCGATCGGGGTGCCGCACGAGATCAAGGGCGAGACCGTCGTGTGCTTCGCGGTGCTGCGGCCCGGCTACCACCCCTCGGAGGCGCTGCGGGCCGAGCTGGTGGACGAGGTCGTCCGCTCGATGGGCAAGGCGATCCGCCCGGAGCGCGTGCTGTTCGCGCGCGAGCTGCCCAAGACCCGCAGCGCCAAGATCATGCGGCGGGTGGTGCGCGCGACCTACCTGGGCAAGGACCCCGGCGATCTCTCCTCGCTCGACAACCCGGGCGGAGTGAAGGCGATCGGCGAGGCCGTATAGAGGGCCCTTCTTCTAGAGGGCCCGCGCCCGCCGGCGCGAGTAGGCGACCGCCCCCACGATCACCAGCACGACCACGAGCTGGGTCAGGACTCCCTGCCAGGTCGGGTAGACCCCGAGCGAGGGGATCGAGGGCAGGTCGAGCGGCTCGACGGGCAGAGTGCCCGCCTCCTGCAGCGCAGCGACGCCCTTGCCCGCGAGCACCACCGCGAGCGCGGCCATCAGCAGCGAGCCCAGGCCGAAGAACCACCCGACGGGCAGGCGCAGGCCCAGCTTCAGGATCAACCAGGCCAGTAGCGCGAGCCCCAGCGCGGCGGCCGCGAAGCCGCCGGCGACCGCCAGGCGCCCCGCCGGCCCCGCCTCGAGCCAGAGCGCCTGATAGAAGAGCACGGTCTCGAAGGCCTCGCGGTACACCGCGAGAAACGAGATGGCGGCGACCCCCCAGAGGGTCCGGCCCGAGAGGGCGGACCGCACGCGCGTCTCGATGAAGGCCTTCCAGTGGACGGCGTGGGCGTGGCGGTGCATCCAGAAGCCCACGTAGAGCAGCATGGCGGCCGCGAGCAGGGCGGTGACGCCCTCGGTGATCTCGCGGCCGGCCCCGCTCACGGTCACCACGTACGAGGCGGCCACCCAGGTCAGCGCGCCCAGGACGAGCGCCGCGATCCAGCCCGCGTGGACGTAGCGGAGAGCATCGCGGCGTCCGGACTTGACCAGCATCGTGACCAGGGCGGCCAGCACCAGGATGGCCTCCAGGCCCTCGCGGAGCAGGATCACGAACGCGCTCGTGAAGGTGGTGGCGGGCGACAGGCGCGCGGTGTCGAGACGCTGCCGGGCGGTGTCGAGCAGGGCCCGGATCGCGGCCGCCTCGGCCTCGACCTCCTCCCGCGGCGCGCGGGACTGGAGCAGGGTCCGGTAGCGCAGCATCCGGGCCTCGACCCGCATCCGGAGCCCGCGATCCACCGCGTCGAGCGGCGCCTCCACGAGCTCGAAGCCGTCGAGGTAGCTGGTGACCGCGAGCTGGTGCGCCCGGGTCGCGTCGCCGCCCCGATAGGCGTTCAGGCTCTCCTCGAGGAGGCGGGCGCTCGCGTCGAGGGGAGACTCGCGGCCGGCCGCGAGGGCGCCCGGCTCGCTCCGCAGATAGGCGAGCACCGCGGCGCCGTCGGGGCCGGACCGGGCCGCGAGCTCCCGGGGCGTCGCCATGACCAGCGCGCGCAGATCCCGCAGCTCGCTTCGGCCGACCCCGCGCGGCCAGAGCGCGGCGCCGCGCGCGCGATCGTCCTCGCCCACGGACAGCGTGCTCACGTGGAAGGCCAGGGCCCAGCGCTGGGCGTCGCTGAGCGCCGCGAAGCCGGCCATCGGGGTGCCCTGGATGCCGAGCGTGATCGTGTTGTAGAGGCCGAAGACGCTGAGCTGGCCCATGCGCGCGGCGTCGGTCAGATCGGCGGGTGGCGGGGTGAGGCCCTTGGCGGCGGGCCCGTCGCCCCGCCCGGCCGCGCCGTGGCAGCGTGCGCAGTGCGTCGCGTACTCGGAGGCCGCGGCGCGCAGATCCGGGACCTGCCGCGGGGCGACCCGCACCTCGTAGAGGTCGATGATGCGACGGCGGAGGTCGCCCGCGATGGCCGCGACCTCTCCGGCCGGGCGCTTGTCCTGGATGGCGTGGAGGAGCCCGGCCGCGGTGGCCTCGAGCGCGGCCCGCTCGGGCCGGGCGGGGAGCGCGGCGATCAGGGCGCGGACGCTCGTCGCGAACTCGATCTGCTCGTCGTACTCGCCCTGGTCGAGGATCGTGCCGTCCCGCACGGCCCCCGGATAGTCCACGCCCAGGTAGTCGAGCATGTGCAGGATCGGCGCGAAGGGATCGGCGTCGGCGGCGGCGCCCGCCGCCGGCGTGAGGCCCGGCGCCGCGGTCAGGACGAGGAGAAGAGCGATCGCGATGGCGCGGTTCGTCAGCGCTTGGTCTCCCGCGGGGCGACCGCGAGGTCGCTGGCTGGATGAATGGTTACTTGGTCAGGATCAGCGTGTCCGCCTTGGCAATGTGCAGTCGGTACTCCTGGCCTCGGTGCACGACGGGAGTTAGGTATACCTAATCACGGAAACGCTGTCAACGAAGAATTCTTCCACCCGGAATTGCCGGATCCGGCGGTTCGGACTACCATCACCGACGTCCGGATCTCCGTTGATGCGGTCACCCGATACGAGCCCGGCCCGACCGAGGGAGGAGTCACCATGCGCATGCAACGAGCTGTGAAGTGGCTGGGGGGTGTGGCGGTCGCGATGACCATCGGGATCGCGCCCGCCCCGCCGGCCCTGGCCGACGAGACCTGCCAGTCTCCCTTCCTGCCCAAGGTGACCGGCCAGGAAGACTACCTCTACGTGTGGACCCTCGGGGTGAAGGGGGTCGCCGACGGCAATGACAGCATGGTCACCGTGGACGTCAACCCGGCCTCCGGGCGGTACGGCCAGATCGTCCACCGGGCCCCGGTGCCCGGCCAGCACGAGGCCCACCACGCCGGTTTCACCGACGACCGGCGCTTCCTCTGGGCGGGCGGCCTCGACACCAGCCAGATCTTCATCTTCGACGTGGCCTCGAACCCGGCCCAGCCGAAGCTGGTGAAGACGATCAAGACCTTCGTCAAGGACACCGGCGGCCTGGTGGGCCCCCACACGTTCTACGCGCTGCCGGGGCGGATGCTGATCTCCGCCCTGTCCAATGCCAAGGACGGCGGCGGCCGGACCGGGCTGGCCGAGTACACCAACGACGGCAAGTTCATCCGGACGATCTGGATGCCCGCGGAAGCGGTCTACGGCTACGACGTGCGGGTCAACGTCAACCTCAACCGCATGCTCACGTCGTCGTTCGCGGGCCGCAAGAACTACATGCGGCCGATCGGGGAGCTCTTGAAGGACGCCGAGGCCATGAAGCAGTTCGGCTCGTCGGTGATCGTCTGGGACTTCCACGCGCGCAAGCCGCTGCAGGTGCTCTCGATCCCCGGCGCGCCGCTCGAGCTCCGGTGGGCGCTCCTGCCGAATCATCCCTACGCCTTCACCGCCACCGCCCTCACCGGGCAGCTCGTCCTGATCCACCAGCAGCCGGACGGCAAGTGGGCGCACAAGAATATCGCGGAGATCGGCGCCAATATTCCGGTGGACATCAGCATCGCGCCCGACGACAGCAAGATCTACGTCAACTCCTACGGCGACGGGATGCTGCGGATCTACGACGTGACCAATCCGTTCGAGGGCAAGCTGATCCACCAGGTGAAGCTCGGCGAGCAGGCCAACATGGTGTCCACCTCCTGGGACGGCCGGCGCGTGTACGCGACCAGCTCGCTGCTGTCGCAGTGGGACAAGCCCGGGGATCAGTGGCTCAAGGCCTTCGCCTGGGAGGACGGCAAGCTCGTGCCGAAGTTCACGACCGACTTCAACGGGACGGGGCGCGCCCACATCATGAACTTCGGGAGCAAGTCCCGGTAGCCATGCGCGGGCCGCTCGGCTCCGGCGCGCTCGCCGCCCTCCTGGCCGCGGGGGCGCTGGGGCCGGTTCCCGCGCCGGCGCACTCGACCGGGCCCGCGCTCCCGGACGAGTTCATCCGGGGCGCGTTCGCGCCCGCGTTCGTGCCGCCTCCGCCGGGCAGCTACGAGCTGCCCGCGATCAAGCGGGTGGGCGCCTTCACGCTCCGCGACGCCGCGGGGCGGGCGGTGGACACCCGGTCGGTGATGGCGGGGAAGATCGCGGTGGTGAGCTTCATCTACACCGCGTGTCCGGACCGGCTGGGCTGCCCGCTCGCGAGCCAGACCCTGCGCGATCTCCAGACCCGCCTCCGCGAGAGCGGGCTCGCCCGGCAGACCGCCCTCGTCTCGATCAGCTTCGATCCGGAGCGGGACCACCCCGCCCAGCTCGCCAAGTACGCCCGGGTCTACGACGCCGATCCCGCGCTCTGGCGCTTCCTGACCGCGCCGTCCGGGCGCGTGCTGGACGCGGTGCTGGAGAGCTACGGGCAGGACCGGACCCCCGAGCGCGACGAGCGCGGCCGGCCCACCGGGCGGATCCGCCACGTGCTGAAGGTCTTCCTGGTGGACCGCGACGGGTTCATCCGCAACGTCTACAGCGCGGGGTTCCTGGTGCCCGAGCTGGTGCTCAACGACATCCGCACCGTGCTGGGCGAGCGGTAGCCCGTCCAGCTAGAGGGCGTGGAGCAGGGGACGGGCGCGCAGCGAGGCCTCGTCCCAGAAGCCGGTGGCGCGCAGCTCGTCGAGCGCCTTCGCGGCGTCGTCGCCGCGCATGACCGCCAGGGTCTCGCCGCCCGGGAAGAAGCCGCCGAACGCCATGCGGCCGCTGCCGCGCGCCTCGATCAGGGCGAACGAGGCCATCTCGACGTCCGGCGCCACGCCTTCCACGAGCGTGACCTTGCGCGAGCCGTCGGTCACGAGCGGGGCCAGCTCCCACGGCTCGAGGAACTGGGCGAAGCTCCGCGGCGTGTAGCTCGTCCACACGCCGCCGGTCACGTACGGGTCCTCCTCGACCAGCCGGCGCAGGTCGTCCGGCTGCTGGACGCGGTAGAACACGTCGGCGCCCCGGCCGTCCGGAGCGGGCCCGCCGCCGATGACCAGGCCCTGGGACCGGAGCCCCATCAGGCGCTCCAGGTGGGCCTTCCGGTGCGGCTCGCGCTTCTGCAGGTAGTCGTCCTCGGTCGTGATCGCGACGTGGTAGACGATCACGGCGTCACCCAGCCGCCCGCGAAGGGAATGACCTGGCCGACGAAGAAGTCGGCGTCCTCGGAAGCGAGGTACACGGCCAGCCGCGCCGACTCCTCGCTGCGGGCGAGCCGGCCCGCCGGGATGTTCTTGACCATCCGCGCGAGCCGGACCGGGTCGCCGGTGAGGGCGGGCGGGAAGTAGGTCGGGTTCTCGACGTAGTTCTGGGCGATCGCGTTGACCTGGATGCCGGCGCCCGCCACCTCGCGGCCGACCGCCTTGGTGAGCCCGTTCACCCCGGCGCGCGCCGCGGTGTAGGCCGCGTAGTGGGGGAGGCCGGGGAAGGCGGCGGCCGAGGACATGTTGATGATCTTGCCGCGGCCGGCCGGCTTCATGACGCGGAGCGCGGCGCGCAGGCAGAAGAACGGCTCGTCGAGCAGCCGCGCCATCATCTCGCGCCACGCCGTGTCGGTGATGTCCTCGACCGGGCTGCCGGAGGGCGGGTGCGCGTTGTTGTTGACGAGGATGTCGAGCCGGCCGAAGCGCGCCACCACCGCGTCCACCGCGCGCTCGGCCTCGCTCGAGCGGCTCAGATCGCCCGCGAGCGACAGCACGTCGCGCCCGAGGCGCTCCGCGATGGCCGCGTAGGGCTTGACCGCCGCCTGGTCGCGGTCGTGCAGCGCCACCGAGGCGCCCTCGCGGCAGAACTCCTCGGTGATCGCGGGGCCCATGAACTGGCTGACGTTGGTGATGAGGGCGATCTTGCCGGTGAGCTTCATGGCCCCGAGCCTACTCGGGGCTTCGCGGCCGCGCAAGGCCGTGGTAACGTGAGGGCGCGGGCAAGGGAGGTGGCGTGGCCGTGGCAGAGCAGCTCCTCGAGTCGTTCAAGGCCCGCTACCGCTTTCCGCTCGACGAGTTCCAGCTCCGGGCCATCGCGGCCATCCTCGACGGCAAGTCGGTGATCGTGTCCGCGCCGACCGGCGCGGGCAAGACGCTGGTGGCCGAGTTCGCCATCCACGCCGCGCTCCATCGCGGCCGCCGCATCGCCTACACCACGCCGCTCAAGGCGCTGTCCAACCAGAAGTAC
>DATHSW010000241.1:0-1964 GCA_035463855.1 Candidatus Deferrimicrobiaceae bacterium
TGGACCGCCACCTCCTGCACGAGGGGTCCACCCACGCGCTGGCCCGCCTCGAGCGCAGGGGCCGCCCGGTGCGCCGGCCCGAGGCCTGCCTCGCCACCGCCGACCACTACGTGCCCACCGAGCCGGGAATCGGCGAGATCGCCAACCCGGAGATCCGCGCCATGGTGGCGGATCTCGATCGCCATACCCGCCGCCTCGGCATCACCTTCTTCGGCCGCGGCGAGCCGCGCCAGGGCATCGTGCACGTCATCGGCCCCGAGCAGGGCGCGACCCAGCCCGGCATCACGCTCGTGTGCGGCGACTCGCACACCGCCACCCACGGCGCCTTCGGCGCGCTCGCGTGCGGGATCGGCTCGACCGAAGTGGAGCACGTGCTGGCCACCCAGTGCCTCTGGCAGCGCCGGCCGCGGGTGATGCGCATCACGGTCACCGGCACGCGCCCGTTCGGGGTCATGGCCAAGGACGTGATCCTCGCCGTCATCGCCCGGATCGGGGCGGGAGGCGGCGTCGGCCACGCGATCGAGTACGCGGGCCCGGTGATCCGGGCCATGTCCATGGACGAGCGCATGACGGTCTGCAACATGTCCATCGAGGCCGGCGCGCGCGCGGGCATGGTGGCGCCCGACGAGACGACGTTCGCCTATCTCGAGGGCCGGCCGCTCGCGCCGCGGGGCGAGATGTGGCCACGCGCGCTCGCCTTCTGGAAGACGGTGCCCTCCGACCCGGACGCGGTCTTCGACCGCGAGGTCACGCTGGACGCGACGGAGCTGGCTCCCACCGTGACCTGGGGCACGAGCCCGCAGGACGCGGCGCCGATCACGGGGCGCGTGCCCGATCCGGCGACGGTGGGCGACCCCGCGCGCCGCGCGAGCATGGAGCGCGCGCTCGCCTACATGGCGCTCGCACCCGGCGCGCCGCTGGCGGGCACCGCGGTGAGCCGCGTCTTCATCGGCTCCTGCACCAATAGCCGCCTCGAGGACCTGCGCGCGGCGGCCGCGGTGGCCCGGGGCCGCCGGGCGGCGGTTCCTGCGTGGGTGGTGCCGGGCTCCGGGCAGGTCAAGCGCGCGGCGGAGGCGGAAGGGCTCGACCGGATTTTCCGCGACGCCGGCTTCGAGTGGCGCGAGCCCGGCTGCTCGATGTGCGTCGGCATGAACGGTGACATCGCCGCCCCGGGCGAGCGCGTGGCCAGCACCTCCAACCGCAACTTCGAGGGCCGGCAGGGCCAGGGCGCGCGCACGCATCTCATGAGCCCGGCCATGGCCGCGGCCGCCGCGGTCACCGGCCGCCTCACCGACGTGCGGACGCTCGGGCGCTGACGTGGAGCCGTTCACGCGCCTCACCGCGGTGGCGGCGCCGATGGATCTGCCCAACATCGACACCGATCGGGTGATCCCCGCGCGCTTCCTCCGGAGGCCGCGCGAGGCCGGCTTCGGTCCGCTCCTCTTCCACGACGTGCGCTTCGAGGCCGACGGCGCTCCGAACGCCGACTTCGTGCTGAACCGGCCTGCCTACCGGGACGCCCGGATCCTGGTCACCGCCGAGAACTTCGGGTGCGGCTCCTCGCGCGAGATGGCGGTGTGGGCCCTCATGGACTACGGCATCCGGGTGGTGATCGGGCCGAGCTTCGGCGACATCTTCTTCGAGAACTGCTTCAAGAACGGCGCGCTCGCGGTGGTGCTGCCGGGGGACGTCGCGGCCGGGCTGCGCCGCGCCCTCGCCGAGCGCCCCGGGGCCATCCTGACCGTGGATCTCGAGACCCAGACCATCACCGGGCCCGCCGGCGAAGCGATCCGCTTCGAGATCGACGCCTTCCGCAAGCACGGCCTGCTCACCGGGCAGGACGAGGTGGAGATGACGCTCGCCCGGCTTCCGGCCATCGAAGCGTTCGAGGCGCGCCGCCGCGAGGAGATGCCCTGGCTTGGCTGAGCGCGCCGGAGTGCTCGTCGCGTTCTTCGTCGTCACCT
>DATHSW010000242.1:0-5407 GCA_035463855.1 Candidatus Deferrimicrobiaceae bacterium
GGCGTCGATCGCGTTGAGCACCAGGTTGGTGATGACCTCGTTCAGCTCGGCGGGCCGGCCCATGACCACCGGGACCGGGCCCAGCTCCAGCTCGAGCTGCAGCGGCACGCCGGCCTTGACCTTCTTCTCCTCCCAGCGCGGTCGCGTGATGGCGAGCGAGTCCCGGACGACCTGGTTGAGGTCCATGGTCACGAAGGGCTCGTCGGGCCGCAGCCGGGCGAACTTCTGGATGCGGCGCACGGTTTCCGCGCCGCCGTTGGCCGCCTTCTCGATCACGTCGAGGCCGCGGCGGACCACGTCGGCGTTGCCCGGGCTCCGCGCCATGAGCTGGGCGTAGCCGAGGATGGCCTGGAGCAGGTTGTTGAAGTCGTGCGCGATGCCGCCCGCCATCTGGCCGAGCGCGGTGAGCCGCTCGGACTGGTGCATCTGCGCCTCGATCTCGCGCTGCGTGGTCATGTCGCGCACGATCGCGAGCATGCCCTCGCTGCCGCCGTCACGCCCGGGCAGGTACGAGAGCGTGACGGCCAGATTCAGCGCCCGCCCGTCGCCCCGCTTGGTGGTGACGTCGAAGGCCCGCACCGGATTCTCCCGGGCGAGCGCGGCCCGCGCGGCCCGGTACGGCTCCGCGGGGAGGAGGCTGGCGAACGGCTGGCCTACCACCTGGGCGGCGGCCTGGCCGAAGATGCGCTCGGCGGCCGGATTCCATCCGCGGATATTGCCCTCTCCGTCCACCGAGATGATCGCGTCGCCCGCGGAGGAAATCAGCTGCTCCAGGTACTGCTTGGTCTCCGCCACCTGACCGTAGAGGCGCGAGTTGTGGATGGCGACGGCCAGGTAGTCGGACAGCATCTCGAGCAGCTCGCGCTCGCGGGGATCGATGGGGCGCGAGCCCGGCGGGTTGGCCACCGTGAGGTAGCCGAGGGTGTTGCCGTCCTCGCGGATCGGGCAGATCACGCGGGTCTCCCCGGACTGACCCTCCGGAGGCTCGGCCCCGAGCCGCACCGTCGCCTCCTCGTACCCGAGGGCGTCCTTGAGCTGCGCGGTGACGGCGGTGGTGAGCTCGCGGAAATCGAGCTGGCCGAGGAGGCTCCGCGAGATCTCGCGCAGAATCGAGAGCTGGGTGACGCGCAGCGACTGCTCGATCTGCTCGCGCCGCGCCTCCTGCTCGAGCCCGCGGGTCTTGGTGGCGAGCGTGCGCATCTCGTTGACCAGCGTGGCGAGCTGGTTGCGCGTGCCCAGCTCGGTCTGCCGGCGGGCCAGCGCCCGGCGCGCCGTCTGCTCGAGATCCTGCCGGCTGAACGGCTTGATCAGGTACTCGAAGGCGCCGTGGGTCAGCGCGTTCTTCACCGTCTCCAGCGAGGCGTAGGCCGTGATCATCACGATCTCGATGCTCGGATCCACGCCCTTGATGCGGCGGAGCAGCTCGATGCCGTCCATCTGGGGCATCTTGATGTCCATGAAGATGAGATCGGGATGGAACGTGCTGAGGGTCTTCAGGGCGGCCTCGCCGCTGTCCGCGGTCACGATCTCGTAGCGCGGCTTCAGGATCATGCGCAGCGACTCGCGCGGACCCATCTCGTCGTCCACCACCAGCACCTTCGGACGGTCGGTCATGGCTGTCCCGCCGCCGGCAGCGAGGCGGTGAAGCTGACCTCGCCGCGGCCCTGTTTGGCCTCGAGCCGGCCCCCCTGGCTTTCGAGAATCCGCTGACTCACGCTCGGTCCCACGTCGATGAGATTCTCCTGGACGACCTGAATGGGATCGAAGATCGCCTGCAGCTCCTCGGCCCGGACCTCCGCGGTGCGGGAAGCCACCGTGAGCCGCACGCGATCCTCGCTCGCCAGATGGGAGATGGACACCGCGATCTTGGCCTCCGGCGCGGGCGTCTTGCGCAGGAGGTACCAGACTAGGTAGGACATCGCCTTCTTGAACATCGCGTGATCGGCGCGCACCAGGAACGACGATCCCTCGTGGGACAGGGTGGCGGTCACGTGCTTCTGGGTGGACTCGTCGGTGAAGGTGAGCAAGCGGGCTTCCCCGTCGCCGGCGGGCAGGGCCTGCGCCCCCAGCTCGGCCAGGCACTCCTCCGCGACCTGCCGCAGGTCCAGCGTCTCGCGCTTGTAGTCGCCGTCGTTCACCAGCGCGGCGAGCTTGTCGAAGATCTGCACGAGGCGGCGGACGTCCCGCCCCACCACCGACGAGAACTGGTTGCGGAAGGTGGCGTCGTCGTAGCGCTCGCCGATCAGCTCCATGAAGGCGTTGATGGACACGAGCGGGTTCTTGATCTCGTCGGCGATCCGGGCCACCACGCGGGTGAGGAGCTGGAGCTGCTCGGCGCCGCGCCGCTCCTGGGCGAGCAGCCGCTGGGCGGTCAGGTCCTCGAACACGAGCACGGCACCCATGGGCTCGGTGCGGTCGCCCATCACCGGATAGGTCGACACCTCCAGCGGCAGGTCGCGGAGGGCGAGCTGCACCTCGACCCGCGTCACCGAGCGCCCCTTGGATAGCGCCTCGAAGAGCATGTCGCCGAGCGGGGAGGGGAGCACGCGCAGATCGCGATGCAGCACCTCACGCGCGGGCATGCCGAGGATCTCGGCGGCGCGACCGTTGATCGCGACGACCTTCTGCTCGGGATCGATGGTGATGACGCCGCTCGACATACGGGCGAGGATCCGCTCGTTGAACTCCTTCTCGTACTGGAGCAGGTGGTGCACGCGGATGTCGCGGATCGCGGTGGCCAGATGCGTCCCGAGATTGAACAGGATCTCGGTCTCGCCGCGCCGGTAGCCGCCACCGGTGATGCGCTGCCCGAGGGTGAGGATCCCGACCAGCTCGCCGTGCGAGCTGAGCGGAATCGCCACCACGGACTGCAGCACGGCCAGCTCGCGGGCGATCTCTCGGGTCGCCGGGTCCGCGCTGCGGGCCTGGGCCTCCTCGATCTGGATGAGCCGGCCCTCGGTGGCCAGCCACAGGGGCAGCCCGCCGTCCGCGCGCAGCGAGAGCGACTCCACCACGTGCGGCGCGAGGCCGCGGTAGGCGGCCACCCGATAGTGGCGGGTGTCCGGATCGGCGAGGAGGATCGCGCAACGGCTCGGGCGCGCCAGCTCGCCCACGCCGTCCAGGAACTGGTCCAGCACGCGCGGCAGATCGAAGCCGGCCGCGAGCGCCTTGGCGAACTCCTTCACCATCTGGGTGAGCGCGTGCGCGGAGGCGGACGCGCCCGGCTCGGGAGACTCCTGGGCGCTCTCGGTGGCCGCCGGACGGCGAGACGCCCGGAGGGCGGCCACTTCCTGGAGCAGACGCAGCTTGTCCTCCGCCTGCTTGAGCAGGGCTTGCAGATGCCGGGTCGTGAACGGTTGGAGCAGGACGAAATCGGCCGCCTCGGCCGCGCTCTCGTCTTCGGAGCTCGCCGTCCCCGGCGTCAGCACGCACACGATGACTCCGGTCGGTGCCAGGTGGCGGAGCCGCGTGATGAACGAGTCCAGGTTCCGGAGCGGCGGCGTCGCTTCCTTGATGATCAGCTCCATCTCGGTGAGGCGCAGGGTCCGCAGTGCCTCTTCGTCCGAGGTGGCGGTGAAGACGGACGTGTCCTCCAGCACCCGCAGCAGCTTGGGGCGGAGCGTCTCGCTCGTCGAGACCAGGAGGACGGTCTTCACGGAGTGACGCGGGCCGGGCGGCCCGTAAGGACCGGGAACTCGACGGTGAAGGTGCAGCCGGACCGCCCGACGTTGTTCCGGGCGCTGAGCTGCGCGTGGTGCGCGTCGGCGATGCTCCGGCAGATCGCGAGCCCCAGTCCGGTGCCGTGCGGCTTGGTGGTAACGAAGGGATCGAAAATGGTGGCGAGCAGGTGGTCGGGGATGCCGGGTCCGGTGTCCGCCACCTCGACGAGCAGCGTACTGCCGCCTCCTTCCGAGAGGTCGGCTACACGCACGGTCAGCTCGCCGCCGGGATCCATCGCCTGAATGGCATTTAAGCACAGGTTCAGGAAAAGCTGCTGCAACTGTGAGGCATTGCCGAGCACCGGTCGTCGCGTCAGCTCCCCCACCTGGCGGAGATGGATCTTGCGGTCCTCGAGCTCGGCGTGCAGGGTCTCGAGCGTGTCACGCAGCGGAGCCGCGAGATCCACCATCTCCATGGGATATTGCGACGCCCGCGACATCGTGCGGAACCGGCTCAGCAGATCGTCGATGCGGCCGATTTCGCGGCCCGCCGTGCGAGAGAACATCTCGCGGAACTCCTCGCTGTCCCCGCGAGACGGCAGTAGCTGGGCGTAGGTCTTGATCCCGACGAGCGGGTTCCGGATCTCGTGGATCAGGCCGGACGCGATTGCCTCGATGGACGCAAGACGCTCCGCCCGCCGCTTCTCCTGCTCCAGCTCCTTGAGCCGGGACATGTCGGCCAGCACCGCGACCGCGCCGAGCGGGGCTCCGTCCGGTCCCCGGAGCGGCGACGTGGAGCACATGAGCGGTACGAGCTGCCCCGCCGCGTCGGGCAAGGAGAATTCGATCTGCGATCGCGGCTCGCCATCGACCGCCGTGGCCCAGAGCGCGCTGCCAAGGGGCCCGGGCAGGTGCTCGGGCGACTGGCCCCGCGCCGCCTGTGCCGACAGGCCGGTCAGCATCTCGGCAGCCCGATTGAAGAGCGTGATGCGTCCACGCGGCCCGACCGCCACGACCCCGCTCTCGATGGTCTCGAGGATCTTCTGCATCTCCTCGTTGACCTGCACCACGCGCGCGTGCGTTTGCGCGTTGCGCACCGCGACCGCTGCCTGGTTGGCCAGCGTGGTGAGCAGGTCGGCGTCGTTGCTGAAGTAGGGGTCCCCAGAGCGCTTGACGCCCAGCACCAGGAAGCCGATGAGCTCGGCCTCCTCGACCAAAGGCACTACGACCGCACCGTGAAGTGAATCGAGTTCGGATTGTAGCCGGTGACGCGCAAAGGTTGCGACTTCATCGCGAAATACGAGTTGCGCGGAAGCTGCTGCGGTTGCGATAGCAGAAGTTCTAGACAGGGATGGCGGGAAGCTTCCGGGCGAAGACGACCAGGATAGACAAAACTTGTCGTCGTCGTTGTCGTACAGATAGACGGCGAATCCTTCAGGGCGCAAGGTAGATTCAAGAACAGACGCAACATGCCGGAGCAGAACCTGCAGATCGATCGTTGCGGTCAGCGCTTGACTTGCCTCTCGGAGGGTTCGGGCATAGTCGTAAGGATCACGGTACAGATAGCGATCGAACAGCCGTTGCACTAGAGTCCTCAGAGGATGCAGACAAACAGCCAGGGCGAAGACGAGAGCTATTTCCCTCCTCGAGAAGTCGTGGTGGTCAGGCAGGAAGAGGTTCGAAACGGCCATTAGGACGGCAAACATAGCGCCGCTGAGTACAAGCGCAGCGAGATAGATTACGCCGCG
>DATHSW010000243.1:0-10180 GCA_035463855.1 Candidatus Deferrimicrobiaceae bacterium
GTGGACCGCTGCGTGCACTGCGGGCTCTGCCTGGCGTACTGCCCGACCTTCTCCGAGCTCGGCACCGAGATGGACTCGCCCCGGGGCCGCATCGTGCTGATCAAGTCGCTGGCCGAGGGGCGCATCAAGCTGACCGACTCCGCGGTCGCCCACCTCGATCTCTGTCTCGGCTGCCGCGCCTGCGAGACGGTGTGCCCGTCCGGCGTGCCCTATGGCCAGCTCATCGAGGCGGCGCGCGCCGAGATCGAGCGGCAGCGCCCGGGCGGCCTCGCGCGGCGGCTGTTCCGCTGGCTCAACTTCTCGGTGCTGCTGGCCAACCCGCCGCTCCTGCGGCTGGCCGCCGCGGGCCTGCGCGGGTACCAGGCGAGCGGGCTGCGGAGCCTGGTGCGCGCCTCCGGGCTGCTCCGGTTCCTGCCCGAGCCGCTGCGCCACTGGGAGCCGCTGCTGCCGGAGCTGCCGGCCGGCGCCGACCGCGCGCCGCTGCCGGAGGTGACGCCCGCCGAGGGCGCGCGGCGCATCCGGGTCGGGCTGCTCACCGGCTGCATCCAGCAGGTGGCCTTCGGCCCGCACAATCGCGCCACCGCGCGCGTGCTCGCCCGGAACGGCGCCGAGGTCATCGCGCCGCGCACCCAGGCCTGCTGCGGCGCGCTCCACGCCCACGCGGGCGAGCACGCCACCGCGCTCGCGCTGGCCCGCCGCACCATCGAGACCTTCGAGGCCGCCGGCGTCGAGCACGTCATCGTGAACACGTCCGGCTGCGGCGCGCACATGAAGGCCTACGGCGCCCTGCTCGCGGGCGATCCGGTCTGGCGCGGGCGCGCGGCCCGCTTTGCCGCGAGCGTCCGCGACGTCTGCGAGTTCCTCGCCACCGAGCCGCTGCGCGGGCCGCTCCATGACGTGCGGCGGACCGTGACGTACCACGATCCCTGCCACGTGGTGCACGGTCAGAAGATCCGCGCCCAGCCGCGGGCGCTGCTGGCGCAGATCCCGGGCCTCCGCGTGGTCGACCTCCCGGAGGCCGACTGGTGCTGCGGCTCCGCCGGCACCTACAACCTGACCCAGCCGGAGATGGCCACGCGCCTGCAGGCGCGCAAGATCGCCCACGTGCAGGCCACCGGCGCCGACGCGGTGGTCACCGCCAACCCGGGCTGCATCATCCAGATCGTCCAGGGGCTGCGCGCGAAGGGGTCGCGCATCGAGGTGCTCCACATCGTCGAGCTCCTCGACCAAGCCTACGGGAGATCACCGTGGCCCGTGTGAAGGTCCTGGCGCTGTCGGAGCTGCCGCCCGACAAGGGTGTGCTCGTCACCGTGAACGGACACGACGTGGCCGTCTTCCGGCGCGGCGAGGAGATCCTGGGCATCGGCAACGACTGCCCGCATCAGGGCGGCAGCCTGTGCGACGGCTGGGTGGAGGGCGAGATCGTGATCTGCCCGGTCCACGGCTGGGAGTTCGACATGCGCACCGGCGCCTGCATGACGGTGCCGGGGGAGAGCGTCCCACGCTACACGGCCACCGTCGAGGACGGCGCCGTCCTCCTCGAGGAAGCCGAGTGAGCCGGCCCGACGCCGTCCCGCCAGCCGACATCCCGCCAGCCGACGCAGTCCCGCCAGCCGACGCAGTCCCGAAAGACCACAAGGCGAATGCGCCGCGGTCGATCGGCTGCTTCGTCCTGACCATCTCGGACTCGAAGACGCCGGAGACGGACACGAGCGGCGCCCTGATCCGGGAGCGCCTCATCGAGGCCGGGCACACGGTCGTCGGCCACGCCATCGTCCGGGACGAGCCCGCGCAGGTCACCGCGGTGATCCGGAAGGGCTGCGCCGACCCCGCCGTCGAGGCGTTCCTCCTCACCGGCGGCACCGGCGTCACCTCACGCGATTCCACGTTCGAGGCGGTCGAGGCCCTGCTCGACAAGCGCCTCACCGGCTTCGGCGAGCTGTTCCGAATGCTCTCCTACCAGGAGGTCGGCGCCGCCGCCATGCTCTCGCGCGCCCAGGGCGGCGTCGTGCAGGGGCGGGCGCTCTTCTCGCTGCCCGGCTCGCCCAATGCCTGCCGGCTCGCGCTGGAGAAGCTGATCCTCCCCGAGCTGGGCCACGTGCTCCGCGAGGTGAGGCGGTAGGCGCGGGCGCGCCGAATCGACCGCGCGCGGCGACCGTGGTGCCGACGCGGGATCACGGTATAATCGGGATTGGTCCCCGAGCACCACACACCCCAGGAGGCTTGCAGATGCGTCGTCCGGCTCTCTCCCTCGCGCTCGTCCTGTCGCTCGTGGTGCCCTCGGTGGCCGCCGCCCAGACGAAGGCCGCGGACCCGCTGTGGAAGGAGAGCCAGGGCGCCGCCGCCCCGGCGGACATCGTGCGGCTGAACGACTTCATGCACGACCTGGCCGAGCGGCTGAAGCCGCCGCTGGTCCAGATCCGGGTGCGCCGGGCGCTCGAGCCCCAGGCGGAAGGGCAGGAGCCGCCGGACGAGCGGCGGAGCCAGGGCTCGGGCTTCATCATCCGCGAGGACGGCTATCTGGTCACGAACGCCCACGTGGTGGGGGACGCCGAGCGGATCCAGGTCCGCCTGACCGACGGCCGGCGGTTCGAGGGGAAGGTGGTCGGGCTTGACGAGCGGGTGGACCTGGCCCTGGTCAAGATCGATGCCAAGGGGCTGCCGGTGGCCTCGCTCGGCGACTCCAACCGCACCCGGGTCGGCGAGTTCGTGCTGGCGCTGGGGCATCCCTTCGGCCTCGAGCAGACCGTGTCGTTCGGCATCGTGAGCCGCAAGGGCGCCCCGATCCAGGTCGCCGCGCCCGGCTTCGAGTTCATCCAGACCGACGCCGCGGTGAACCCGGGCAACTCGGGCGGCCCCCTCGTCAACATGGCGGGCGAGGTGGTGGGCGTCAACAGCATGGCCGCCATCAACGGCACCATCGGCTTCGCGATCCCGGTGAACCTGGTGAAGGCGCTGCTGCCCCAGCTCGCCGAGAAGGGCAAGGTCGAGTGGGGGTGGCTCGGGGTCAGCATCGCCGAGGTGCCGGACGAGGAGGCCGCCAAGTTCGGGCTCAAGGAGGCCAAGGGCGTGCTGATCCGCCAGGTGGTGGCCGGCCAGCCCGCCGACCAGGGCGGGATCAAGGCCAACGACGTGGTCGTGTCGGTGGACGGCTCGCCGGTCGAGGGCCCGCGCGATCTGCAGCGGATCATCTCGAGCACCCCGGTGGGCACGAGCGTCAAGATCTCGCTCATGCGGGAGGGCAAGGCGACGGAGGTCGCGGTGACGGTCGGCGCCTATCAGGCGCAGCCGCGTGTCCCGCGCCGCCCCGCGCCCGCGCCGGGCCCGCGCCAGCCGTCGCCCCAGCCGCCTCGCTGAGGGCGGTGCGCCCCGCCGTCGGACGCCTCGCCGGCTGGCTCGCGCTCGGGCTCTCCCTCGCGGCGGCCGGCGGGCTTCCTCCGGCGGCCGCGGCCGCGGCCGAGGTGCAGGGGCTTTTCCCCTCCGACCGGCACACGGTCCCCGACCCACGGCAGGCCACCGGCCGCCGGGTGGCGCTCGCGCTGCCCGACTGCGACGCCGACCGCGCGGGCTGCGACGAGGTGCGGCTCGTCAACGAGCTGGACGGCTGGAGCGTGAACCCGCGGCTGGCCGTCCGCTTCTCCGGTCCGATCGATCTCGCCAGCCTGACCCGGGCCAGCGCCTTCATCCTCCCGCTCGCGCCCGAGCCGCTGTCGTCGCCGATCGCCCTGACCCAGCTCGTCTGGGACGGCGCGAGCCACACGCTCTACGCCCGGCCCGAGCGCACCCTGCTCCAGGCGCGCCGCTATGCCCTCGTGCTCACCACCCGGGTGCTGGACGACGGCGGGCTCCCGCTCGGGCCGGCCGCGAATGCGCCGCTCGTCAGCGAGGCCGCCTACGGCGTCTCCGCCCAGGGCGTGGTGCTCCAGCGGCTCAGGCCGCTCGGCATCTCGCGCCGTGACGTCGCCGCCGTCAGCGTCTTCACCACCCAGAGCGTGACGGCGGGGCTCGAGCAGATGCGCGCCGTGATCGAGACCAGCCCGGCGCCCGAGCTGCGGTTCGGCCTCGGCCCGGGTGGCGCCCGCTCGGCCTATGCGCGGGTCGAGCTGGACGGCCTCGAGCTGCGCCGTCAGGTCGCCACCGACCCCGCCGCCCGCTTCGAGGAGCCGGTCAAGCTGCCGCTCGGGCTGGTCGCCCCCACCGACGTCCGGGTCATCGCGTTCGGCCGGTTCAGCGCCCAGTCCTTCCTCACCGCGGACCGGGTGATTCCGGCCACCGCCACGCGCGCCGAGGCTCCGGCGGTCCAGGGCCGCGAGGACGTGGACGTCACCGTGTACCTCCCGAGCGGCACCACGCCGCCCGGCGGCTGGCCGGTGGCGATCTTCGGCCACGGCTTCACCAACGACCGCCACGTGGTCCCGATGACGATGGCCGGCACTATGGCGCGCTTCGGCCACGCCACCGTCGCCATCAACGTGGTGGGTCACGGGGGCGGGCCCGAGGGCATGCTCACCGTACTGCGCACCGGTCAGGAGGCGGTCACGGTGCCCGCGGGCGGCCGGGGCGTGGACCAGGACGGCGATGGGCGCATCCGCTCCACCGAGGGCGTCGGGGCGCCGGCGGGCTCGTCGCTCGCGCTGGTCAGCAACCGGGACGGCCTGCGCCAGACCACCGCGGACCTCATGCAGCTCGTCCGCGCCATCCGCCGCGGCGTGGACGTGGACGGCGACGGCCAGCCGGATCTGGACCGCGAGCGGATCGCCTACGTCGGCCAGTCCTTCGGCGGGATCTACGGCACGCTGCTGATGGCGGTGGACCCGCTGGTGCGCGTGGGCGTGCTCAACGTGGCGGGGGGGCCCATCGTCGAGATCGCGCGCCAGTCGCCGGTCTTCCGCCCGCTGGTCGTGGACCAGCTCAAGCGGCGGCAGCCGCCGCTCATGAACGGCGAGCAGGACTTCACCGAGTCCATCCCGCTGCCGGGCGAGGCGCCGGTGCGCGAGCCGGCGGCGGGGGCGCTCGACATCCAGGCCTACTTCGACCGCGCGGAATGGCTCAGCCAGCCCGCCAATCCGGTGGCGTTCGCGCCCTATCTCCGGCAGGCGCCTCTGCTCGGCGTGGGCGCGAAGGCCGTGCTCTACCAGTGGGCGGTGGGCGACCGGACCGTGCCCAATGCCACCACCGCCGCGCTGCTGCGCGCGGGGCGGCTGGAGGCCGTGTCCTCGCTGTACCGCCACGACCAGGGGGTGGCCGGTCTCTCCGATCGCTTCAAGAACCCGCACGGCTTCCTCGTGTGGACTCTCTTCCCCGAGGTGCACGCCATCGGGCGGGCCGCCCAGGAGCAGGTCGCGCGCTTCTTCGTCGCCGCCGGTCGGCAGATTGAGCAAGTGCTGACGCAGTTCGAGATCGGCGCGGCGCTGCCCCCCGGGCCCTGACCATGCAGGCCGTCCTCCTCGGCACCGGATCGCCCCCGCCCAATCCCAAGCGGCGCGGCCCATCCACGCTGCTCGCGCTGGGCGCGGAGCGCTTCCTGGTGGACGCCGGCTCGGGGGTGGGCGTCCAGCTCGTGCAGGCGGGCGTGCGGCCCTACGACTGGCCGCGTGTGCTCATCACCCATCACCACTCCGACCATGTCATCGACCTCGGGCACCTGCTGATCACGCGCTGGATCGTGGGTCAGAATGCGCCGCTCGAGATCTGGGGCCCGGCCGGCACGCGGCGGCAGGTGGACAAGCTGCTCGACTACCTGCACTGGGACGTCGAGGTGCGCCGCGCGCACATGGTGGACCGCCCGCCGCTCGCGGTGGCGGTGACCGAGATCGAGGAAGGGCGGATCATGGAAGCGGGCGGCGTGACGGTGAGCGCGTTCCTGGTCGAGCACGACCCGGTGAAGCCCGCCTTCGGCTATCGCTTCGACGGCGGCGGCCGCAGCGTGGTGGTCTCGGGCGACACGCGTCCCTGCGAGAACCTGATGCGCTGGAGCCGCGACGTGGACTGCTTGATCCACGAGTGCTGCGAGATGGCCAAGACCTCGTGGCACCCCGGCTGCGGCTGGCCCACGCTCGAGGAGAAGATCCGCGACCTGGCCTCCTACCACACGCAGCCCGACGAGCTGGGGCGCGTGGCCGCCGGCGCGCGGGCGAAGAAGCTCGCGGTGACGCATCTGATGCCGGCATCGGAGCCGGGCGAGCTCGAGGCCGCGGCCCGCCGGCAGTATGCCGGTCCGCTGGTCGTCGGGACCGACCTGCTCGCGGTCTAGCCGGCGCGCAGCGCGGCCAGCACCGCCCGCGCCCAGGGCTCCTCCAGCGTGGGCGGTGGGGCGTACGTGATGCCGCCGGTGATCTGCACCGCGCCTTCCGCCTCGGTGGGCGCGTCCTCCAGGACGTCCTCGACGGTCAGGCTGAAGCGCGCGAGCCCGCCCAGACGGAGCGGGGCCCCCGCGGCCCGGCACTTGACGTAGACCGTGAGCGCGGGCTCGACCAGCAGCAGAGTGCCGACCCGGCGCTCCGCGAGATTGCGCGCGCTCCGGCTCTGCGCCGCGATGACCAGGCGCAGGGTCCGCGCGTCCACCGCGAGCCACTCGAGGTAGCTCGTCAGCATCGGATGCGGCGCGCCGTCGGCGCCGCGCGTCACGAACGGCAGCCCGCGGCCGAGCCGCGCGGCGAGATCCGACTGGGAGAGGCGCGCGAGCAGGTCCGGCGGCAGCGCGGCGCCGAGTGAGCGGCTCATGTCGCTCCTAGTAGCCGCGGGGCCGGTCCACGGTCTCCCGCAGGGGCTGGCCCGCGAGGAAGCGCTGCAGGTTGTCGGCGAAGAGATCGGCCACGATGTGATCGCGTCCGGGATGGAGCCCACCGATATGGGGCAGCACCATGATGCCCTCGGTGCCCCAGAACGGATGCTCCGCGGGCAGGGGCTCGGTGGTGAAGACGTCCAGCACCGCGCCCGCGATGGTACGCGCGGTGACCGCCTGGATCAGATCGTCGTCCACGATCAGCTCGCCCCGGCCGAAGTTGAGCAGGTAGGCGCCCGGCTTCATGCGCTTGAGCCGGGCCGCGTTCATGAAGCCGCGGGTCTCGGGGGTCGCCGGCAGGAGCAGGAGCACGTAGTCGGAGGCGGCCAGCACGATGTCGGTATCGGCCGGCCCGTAGACGCGCTGCACGTGGGGCATTGGGGCCGGGTGGCGCCGCGTGCCGATCACACGCATCTCGAGGGCCTCGGCCTTGCGCGCCAGCTCCTGGCCGATCACGCCCAGGCCCAGGATGCCGAGCGTGGCGCCGGCCAGCGTGGCCGAGACGCGCCGCCGCCAGCGCCGCTCCTTCTGATCCAGCGCGATGCCGGCATAGGGCTTGGTGAGGTGAAAGAGCGCGCCCAGGATGTTCTCCGGCATCTGCACCCGATGCGTGCCGCGCGCGCACGTGAGCGTGAGGCGCGCCGGCAGGTCGGGCAGCGCGAGCCAGCCCTCGACGCCGGCGGTCAGCGCCTGCAGCCACCGCAGGCGCGGCATCCGCCCGAGCACGCCCGCGCCGGCGCGGAAGGCCAGCATGGCCTCGCAGCGCGCGAGCAGGTCGGGCGCGGGCGTCTCGGTCAGCGGCACGTGGACGACGTCCACCCGCTGATCGAGGCCGGCGCGCGCGAGGCCCTGGCGGTACGGCGCGGCATCGTTGATCCAGAGCAGCACCAGCGGGCGATCGGTGGCCATGAAGGTGAGTCCTCCCCGCGGGATCGTAGCCTCACCCCGGCGATGCGGCAAGCCCTCCGGGTTGCCCAGTGCCGGCCCCTCCGGTAAGGTGCAGGCTCATGCGCGCGCTCGTGATCGGAGCGTCCGGACAGGTGGGCGCGGCCCTGCTCCGCGTGCTGCGCGCGCGCGGCCACGCGGCGGTCGGGACCTGGGCCCACGAGGAGGTCCCGGGCCTCGTGCGGCTCGACTTCACGGATCCCGCGGCGACGGAGCGCCTCGTCGCCGACACGCGCCCCGACTGGGTGCTCTGCCCGGCCGCGCTGAGCCACGTGGACTACTGCGAGGAGCATCCGGAGGAGGCCTTCGCCGCGAACGTCCACGGCCCGCTCGCCGCCGCGACGGCCGCCGCCCGCGCCGGCGCCGGCTTCGTCTACTACTCGTCCGACTACGTCTTCGACGGGGTGGATGGGCCCTACGCCGAGGACGCTCGCCCGCGCCCGCTCAACGTCTACGGGCAGAGCAAGTGGGAAGGGGAGCAGGCGGTGCTGGGCACACTCGCGCGGGCGCTGGTGGTCCGCACCAGCGTGGTCTACGGCCCCGAGCGCCAGGAGAAGAACTCCGCCTACCAGCTGATCCGCGCCTGCCGTAGCGGCAAGGGCTTCCGCCCCGCGGTGGACCAGCGCGCGAGCCCCAGCTACAACGCCGACGTGGCCGCGGCCACCGTGGAGTGCTGCGAGCGGGAGCTCCGCGGCACGTGGCACCTGGCCGGCGCCGACGTGCTGGATCGCATGGCCTACGCGCTCCTGGTCTGCCGTGTCTTCGACCTGGACGCCTCCTGCCTCACTCCCGCCACCACCGCGCAGCTCGGACAGAAGGCGGCGCGCCCGCTCAATGGCGGTCTGCGCATCGCCCGAGCGCAGGCCGAGCTCCGCACGCCGCTACGCGGGGTCGAGGCGGGGCTCCGCGCGATGCGCGCGGCCCTGGAGGCCGGGCCGACGGGCGCCTGAGCGGCCGTGTTGTTGATCCGTGATCTGGCCGCAACTGTTTGACATCGTGAAATGACCGCTCGGGTGAGCAGCAGAGTCTCATGCGGCGCGGAGCGGCTGGCCGTGGGGGTCAAACCGGCCGAGGCAACGGGAACCGTACCACACGGAGTGATGGCCGTTGAGGTGGCGGCGGACGAGGACCCGGAGCCCGGCACAGGTGCGGCGGCCGGGCTGCTTGGCCAGCTGCAGGGCGACGAGGTCAGCGGTGACGACGTTGTCGCGCCCGACGACGCGCTCATTCTCGACGCAGAGGATCTGGTCGAGGGCGACGCGCCCGAGGGGGACGAACGCCGAGGCGGGATCGGCGGGCGGCCGGGCGAACTCCGCATTGAAGGCCGGCAGGAAGCGGTCGCGCAGGTACCGGTTGGCGGCGCCGACGGTGGTGATACCGGCGAGCCGGAGCTCGTTCACGAGGCGGCCTTGCAGGGTGCGATTGGCGCGCTCACTGCGCCCCCGGGCTTGGGGGGAATAGCCCAGGATGTGCTCGATGCCGAGCCGGGCCAGGGCCCGGCCGACCTGGGTGGGATGCCGGCGATCCACCCGCCCGCCGGCGGTGGGCGTGTGCGCGGCCCAGTGGGCGCGATCGGTATAGAGGGCCATGGGCAGGCCGTAGCGCTCGAGGACCGCGCCCAGGGCGGTCATGATAGCCGCCACGCTCTCGCCCCCCTCGCGCAGCTCGGCGTAGAGCACGCGCTTGGTGGCGTCATCCACGACGACGATCATGGTGAGCCACTGGTCGGGCACCAGGGCGAGCCACTGATGCCGACTGCCATCGAGATGCAGCAACTCACCCAAGCACGGCCGCGGCGGCCGGCGCCGCCGGTGGCGGCCGCGGGGGTGGTGCTTGGCCACCAGGCCCGCGGCCTGCAGCGCCTTTTTCACGAAGGCGTAGCCGAAGCGCACGCCGTGCTGCCGCCGCGCGAGCTGATGGAAGTGGCGGACGTTGAAGCCCTGGTACCGGTCCCGGTAGAGGGCGAGCAGGCGCTGCACCTCACCCACCGGCGCCCGCTTGGGCGACGGCGTCTGCCGACGGCGATCGAACAGGCCCTCATAGCCGTAGTGTTCGAGCCGCCAACGCAACCGCCGAATACTGCGGGGGCTGCGTCCGAGGATGTCGGCGGCCTGCAGCCACGTGAGCTTGCCGGCCAGGGCCCGCACGATCACTTCCTGCACCTTCATGGCGCGCTCCACAACGTCCTGCGGATAGGCCATGGGCACCTCCTCGGTGCCTATTCCTTCCACGGGACGCGGCAAGAGCGGTCATTTCACGGTTCCCTCAGCGGTGGCCATTTCACGTATCTCCAACAGGGCGGCGCCTCACGCCTTGACGTGGGCCCCGCCGGTGGCTAGGCTCTCTCCACACGCGAGCCGCAAGCCCGGTACCGGCAAAAGGGGGCGTCATGCGCTACCAACGGATCTCCGCCGACTGCCACATCGACCTGCCCTGGATCCCGCGCGATCT
>DATHSW010000244.1:0-2537 GCA_035463855.1 Candidatus Deferrimicrobiaceae bacterium
CGCAGGTCGCCGAAGCGGCGCCCGATCACGTGGAGCATGTCGCGAATGGCCGCGCCGGTGGGCGAGGTCACGATGCCGATGGTGCGCGGGAACGGCGGCAGGGCGCGCTTGCGGGCCGCCTCGAAGAGGCCCTCGGCCTCGAGCCGGCGCTTGAGCTGCTCGAAGGCGAGCTGGAGCGCGCCCACGCCCTTGGGCTCGAGCAGCTCGACTACCAACTGGTACTCACCTCGCGCCAGATAGACGTCGAGGCCGCCGAAGGCCAGCACCTGCATGCCGTCCTCGGGCTGGAAGGCGACCCGGCGGCCGCGGCCACGGAAGAGCACGCAGCGGAGCTGGGCCCCGTCGTCCTTCAGGGTGAAGTAGGCGTGCCCCGAGGACGGCGTGCGCAGGTTGCTGATCTCCCCCTCCACCCACACCGCCGGAAACTGGTCCTCGAGCGACGTCTTGATGCGCATCGCCAGCTCGCTCACCGTGCAGACGACCCGCTCGCTCATCGAGACCCCCTCACCCTACCCTCTCCCCCTTCGGGGGCGAGGGTCCCGCACCTTTCCCCCTCTCCCCTCTGGGGAGAGGGCCGGGGTGAGGGGCGGGTCTGCACGGGGCTCAGAGCCTCACCGATACGCTGCAGCACACCGTCGGTATTCTCGAGCGCCTCGTTGTCCCAGAACCGAAGCACGCGATAGCCGAGGCCTTCCAGGCACGAGGTGCGGGCCGCGTCATAGTCGGCACAGGCCGCATGCTGCCCGCCGTCCAGCTCGACGATCACCTTCTGCTCGCGGCAGCAGAAGTCGACGATGTAGGGGCCGAGCGGCACTTGACGCGCGAACTTCACGCCGAGCAGACGTCGGGCACGCAGGCGCGCCCACAGCCTTCGCTCCGCGTCCGTCTGTCTGCGACGGAGCCCGCGGGCGAAGTCTCGCCGGGGCTCGCACACCTCGCCCCTCACCCTCGAGCCCCTCACCCTGCCCTCTCCCCAGAGGGGAGAGGGTGTGTAGAAGGCCGGCGCGCGCGTCATCGGGAGAGCTGGCGGTGGGCGGCGCGGTAGGTGTTGCGCATGAGCATGGCGATCGTCATGGGGCCGACCCCGCCGGGGACCGGCGTGATGGCGCGGGCCTTGGGGGCGACCGAGTCGAAGTGCACGTCGCCGGTGACCTTGCCGGTGGGCAGGCGGTTGACGCCCACGTCCAGGACCACCACGCCCTCGCGCACCATGTCGCCAGTGACCATGCCGACCCTGCCGGCCGCGACGCAGAGGATGTCGGCGCGCCGGCAGTGGGCGGCCAGGTCGCGGGTGCGCGTGTGGCACATGGTCACGGTGGCGTTGCGGGCGAGGAGCAGCTGCGCGAGCGGCTTGCCGACCAGACGCGAGCGCCCGATCACCACCGCCTCGGCCCCTTCGATCGGGATGCCGTAGTGGTCGAGGATCTCGATGCAGCCGGCCGGCGTGCACGGGATCGCCCCCGGTTTGCCGCCGAGCAGGTTGCCCAGGTTCATGGGATGGAGCCCGTCGGCGTCCTTCTCCGGCGCGATCGCCGCCACCGCCTGATCCTCGTCCAGGCCTCGGGGCAGCGGAAGCTGCAGCAGGATGCCGTGGACGGTGGGGTCGCGATTGATGCCGGCGATCGTCTCGAGCAGCTCGGTCTGCGAGCAGCCCTGCGGAAACAGGAAGTCGCGCGCGTTGATGCCGACCTCGTCGGCGGCGCGCTTCTTGTTGCGGACGTAGAGCTGGGAGGCCGGATCGTCCCCGACGAGGATGACGGCCAGGGTCGGCTGCCGGCTGGTCTTCGCTCGGAGCGACGCCACATCGGCCTTGACCTCGGCCAGGACCCTCGCCGCGACTTCCCTGCCGCTCAGGATCAGCAACGGCGTCGTCAGCCGGCCGAAGGGACGCGCAGACGCTCGATGGACAGCCCGCGACCGGTGTCGGGATCGATGCGGATCACCGCGCCCTGGAGCATGGCCGGCCCCTTGGCGGGCTCGAAGCGGTTCGGCATCTGGCTGAGGAAGCGGCCCAGGGCCAGCGAGGGCTCGACGCCGATCACCGAGTCCACCGGGCCGGTGAGCCCGAGATCGGTGATGTAGGCGGTGCCCTTGGGCAGCAGGCGCTCGTCGGCGGTCTGCACGTGCCGGTGGGTGCCCACCACCGCGCTCACCCGCCCGTCGAGGTGCCAGCCCATGGCCTGCGACTCGGAGGTGGCCTCCGCGTGCATGTCCACCACGATGATCGACGTCTCGCTGCGCAGCCGCTCCACCTCCTCGTCCGCCTTGCGGAACGGGCAGTCGAGCATCGGCAGGAACACGCGCCCCATCAGGTTCAGCACCGCCACCTTGTGCGGGCCCGCCTTGATCACGATCGACCCCGCGCCGGGCGTACCGGGCGGGAAGTTGGCGGGGCGCAGGAGCAGGTTCTCCTTGCAGATGTACTCGATGATCTCCTTCTTGTCCCAGATGTGGTTGCCGGAGGTCATCACGTCCACGCCCTGCTCGAGGAAGGTGCGGGCGATCAGCGGCGTCACCCCGAAGCCCGAGGCGGCGTT
>DATHSW010000245.1:0-28262 GCA_035463855.1 Candidatus Deferrimicrobiaceae bacterium
CGGTCTCGTGGAGCCACGCGTTGAGCTCGCGCGCGAGCCCGGGCTTGTGGGCGTACGAGAAGAAGACGAAGCGCTCCACGTCCTGCTCGGCGAGGAAGCGCGCGACCCACTCGGGCTCGGTCCCGTACTGGAACTCCCAGCCCGGCCGGCCCTCGAACCAGCGGCGGATCGCCGCGGAGAGCCACGGGGGATGCAGGTGCGTGTGGACGTCGATGTAGCGGAAGCCGGCCGGCGGCGACGGCATCAGGCGCTCACCACCCACCGGCCCGGCCAGCCGGCCACCTCGCGGAGCGGGCTCACCCGCCCCGCCCGCGCGAGCGCGGCCAGGGCCGCCTCCACCTCGCGCCGCTCGAGCGCGAAGAGTCGCGCGAGCAGCGCGGGGGTCGAGTAGGTCGCACCGGCCAGGTAGCGCCCGAGCAGGCGCTCGAGCGCGGCCGGCCGGCGGAGACGTCGGCCCTCCGCGACCCCGTCGGGCAGCCAGCGCTCGAGCAGATCCCAGCGGTACGAGAAGGTGGGCTCGTAGCGCTCCTCGGTCTTCACGATCCAGAGGCCCTGCTGGAGCTCGCCCATGGCCCGCTCGAACTCGCGCGTCTTTCCCGGCTCCAGCATGAAGCACTCGGCCCGGAGCCCGCGGGTGTACTGCGGCGACTCGCGCATCAGGCTGTCCATGATGCGCTTGCCGGTCAGCGAGAGGCGGCCCGCCTCGTATTCCGCGCGGTAGGCGCGCGCCCGTTGATCGCCCCGTACGAGGGCGTAGAAGGCGGGGAAGAGATCGAGCGCCACCAGCACCGGGCGGCCCTTGACGAGCTTGCCGTAGTAGACCTCGCGCCGCGCGGGCAGCACGTCCTTGAGCTCCCAGGTGAGCCCGATCCCGTCGTCGTGGTGGGAGCGGCGCGGCCAGCGGGGCGCGGCCCGGCCCACGACCGCCTCCCAGAGGCAGGCCAGGCCCTCCGGGAAGCGGTGGAAGGTGGAGCAGAGACCGACCGCGTTGACGAAGCCCAGCGCGCTCCGCGGCGAGCGCACGCGACGGGACGGAAGCTGGCGGAAGCTCCGGCGTCGGCGCCGCTCGAGCGCGGCCGGCTCCATGCGGCTCAGCGGAGCTCGAAGCCCCGGTCGGTGACGCGGTACTCGACGATCTCGTCGCTCTTGGCGCTGCCCCGGTGCTTGACCACGCAGAGAAAACGGGCCAGCCGGTTACCGACCCGCTCGCTGCCCATGACCAGGATGGTATTGGCGACCGCGCCGATGTCGCCCGTCGCCACCTTGCGGGCGATGAGGTGCTCGAGCTGAGTCTCCTCGGTGGTCACCAGGAGCAGGGTCGTCACGGCGGCGTGATCGTAACGGTGCGCGTCGATGAAGCTCCGGTGCTTCCACACCGGCATGCAGATCTCCATCCCGAGAGTCTCGCTGTCGCGGTGGATCGTCCTCCGGTAGAGGTCGTCGAAGATATAAGGCTGGATGTAGTCGCCCGGCACGTCCATGGGTTCGATGCCGTCCACCATGATCCGCCGGCTCCCCGCCGCGAGGTGGAAGTACACGAAGGGTCGCACCGTGTAGAGCGCCTGGTTGTACTGGGCCTTCCAGTTCCAGTCGAACTCGAGGCCGTCGGCGGTCGGCACCTGGTAGTCGCGCAGCTTGCCGACCCACGGCAGGGCGTCGCAGTAGAAGGCCCGCATCTGCTCGGGGGGCGGATACGGCTCGGCCATGGGCAGGACCGTGTGGGTCCAGCGCTGGAGATCCCAGTTGTGCAGGCGCGCGGCGTAGGCGTGGTGCTGCTGGGAGTCGCCGCGAGCGTTCATGTCGAAGACGATGCCGCGGGCCCCGTCCGCCTGGGCGCCGTGATCGCAGAACTGAAGGCCGAGGTGGGTCTTGCCGATGCCGGTGGCGCCGTAGACGACCGTCAGGGTGCCGGGCAGCAGGCCGCCGCCGAGCGTCTCGTCCAGCCTCGAACTGCCCGTCGATACGCGCGTGGTCATAGCCGGGTGATCTTACCGGGCCGGTCGCGAGGCGGTCAAGCCGCGCCGCCCGGCTTGACAGGTCACCGAGGGGGGTCCTACGCTCGATACATGCCACGCCGAGTGGTCTGGTACCCGGCGGGTTCCCCGGCCGCGACCCAGCTCTCCGCGCTCCCCGGCGATCTCGAGGCGCTCCCGCTGCCCGGGGGCAGCCCCCCGCCACTCGGCCCGGACGAGTCGGCGGTGGTGCTGGTGGACCTGACGGCGGGCGACGCCGCCGTCGCCACCGCGCTCGCCGCCGCCGCGCCCGATCTGCCCATCGTCGCGCTGATCGCCCCCGGCGGGACACCCGCCATCCCGTGCTACGCCTACGTCAGCACGCCCGCCGCGTCCGGGGTGCTGGCCGCCGCGCTCCGCAACGCGTGCGACCACGCGCGCGCGCGTCGCGAGGCCGACGCGAGCCGCCGCGAGCTCGGAGAGCTGAACCGGATCGGGGTCAGCCTCTCCGCCGAGCGGGACACCGACGCGCTCCTCACCCTCATCCTCACCAAGGCGCGCGAGATCACCCACAGCGACGCCGGATCCATCTACGTGGTGGAAGACGCCGCCGACGATGCCCCGCGCCTGCGCTTCAAGCTAGCGCAGAACGACTCGGTTCGGGTGCCGTTCACCGAGTTCACCCTGCCGATCGACGACGCCAGCGTGGCCGGCCACGTGGCGCTGACCGGCGCGGTGCTGCAGCTCGACGACGCCTACCTGCTCCCGGCCGGCTCGCGCTTCCGCATCAACCGGGAGTTCGACGAGCGGGTCGGCTACCGCACCAAGTCCATGCTGGTCGTCCCGATGGCGACGCCGCAGGGCAAGGTCATCGGCGCGCTCCAGCTCATCAACTGCAAGCGGGATCCCGCCGCGGTCTTCCCGACGCCCGCCGACGTGCTCGCTCACGTGATCCCCTACCCGCCGCGCTTCCGCGATCTCGCCGCCTCGCTGGCCTCGCAGGCCGCCGTCGCGCTCGAGAACAGCCGGCTCTACCAGTCCATCCAGACGCTCTTCGAGGGCTTCGTGCAGGCCTCGGTCACCGCGATCGAGTCGCGCGACCCCACCACCTCCGGCCACTCCTTCCGGGTGGCCGACTTCACGGTGGCGCTGGCCACCGCGGTGGACCGGGCCGACCACGGCGTGTTCCGCGAGGTCCGCTTCTCCGGGGACGAGATGAGGGAGATCCGCTACGCCTCGCTGCTGCACGACTTCGGCAAGGTCGGCGTGCGCGAGGAAGTGCTGGTCAAGGCCAAGAAGCTGCCGCCGGGCCAGCTCGAGCTGATCCGGCAGCGCGGCGAGATCATCCGGCGCGGCCTCGAGCTGCGCTGGGAGCGCCGTAAGACCGACTGGCTGCTCCTGCACGGCCGCGAGGGCTTCGGCGAGCGCTCCGCGCAGTGGGATGCCGAGCTGGCCGCCGTGCTCGCCGATCTCGACCAGCACATCAAGGCGGTCGCCGCCGCCAATGAGCCCACCGTGATGCCGGACGACGTCTCCGCGTCCATTCGCGACCTGGCGGTCCACGCCTACCCCGATCACCTCGGCGACTCGCTGGCCCTGATCACGCCGGACGAAGCCCGCATCCTGGCGATCCCGCGGGGCAGCCTGACTCCGGAGGAGTACCAGCAGATCCAGTCCCACGTCGTCCACACCTACCAGTTCCTCAAGCAGATCCCGTGGACCAAGGAGCTGAGCCGAGTCCCGGAGATCGCCCGGTCGCACCACGAGAAGCTGAACGGCGGCGGCTACCCGGACGGCTGGCGCGCCCCCGACATCCCGGTGCAGACGCGCATGATGACGATCTCGGACATCTTCGACGCCCTCACCTCGCGCGACCGGCCCTACAAGCCGGCGGTGCCGGTGGAGCGCGCGCTCGACATCCTCGGTCAGGAGCGCCGCGCCGGGGCGTTGGACGGAGAGCTGCTGCAGATCTTCATCGCGGTCCGGCCGTGGGAGCGCGCGGGCCGACTCTGAGCCGCCCGCCGGCTCAGCTTCCCAGCAGCGCGGCGAGCATCCCCCACGAGATCATGCCCAGCATCATGGCCGCCGCCCCGAAGAGATCCGCTGGGCGCAGCCTCTCCACCTGTTGAGCATGCAGCGCGAAAAAAAGGGGGCGGGCCGCGCTCGCCCGCGCGCGCGAGCCGATCCAGACGCGGCGCCGCCGGCCCGGACGCCAGTCGCACTTCCAATCGCGGCGGGTGATCGGCCGCCGCTTCCTGCTGCGTTTCGCTACTCCTGCCCGCCGCATGACCCGCTCCTTTCAGATCTGCCGCATGACGCCGACGACCTTGCCCAGGATGCGGAAGTCGCCGCGTCCCGCCTCCACCACGATCGGCTTCATGGTTGGGTGCTCCGGACGCAGCACGACCGCCCCGCCCTCGCGCGCGAAGCGCTTCACGGTGGCCTCGCCGTCGACCATGGCCGCGACGATGTCGCCGGGGCCCGCCGCCTCCTGCCTGCGCACCAGGACCAGGTCGCCGTCCATGATGTGCGCCTCGATCATGCTGTCCCCGCGCACTCGCAGCGCGAAGACCTCCTGTCCGCCCGTGGCCAGCCAGTCCGGCCGCAGCGGGATCGTGTCCTCGTGGTTCTCCACCGCGGTGATCGGCGCGCCCGCCGCGATACGCCCGAGCAATGGAATGCCGGGCGGGACGGCCGCCGGCTCCCGGCGCGCCCCTTTCTGGGCGGGAAGCACCAGGCTCCGGGACGCGCGCTTGCCCGTCACCCGCCGCTCCAGCATGCCCTTGCGCTCGAGCGCCCGCAGGTGGTCGAACGCCGCGCGCGCCGTGAAGCGAAAGCGCTCCCCGATCTCCCGGACGGTGGGCGGCACGCCGTGCCGCTCCCCGAAGACGCGGATGAACTCCAGGACCTCCCGCTGCCGAGCCGTCAGCTCTCTCACCCCGTTTGCCCCTCCCTGGTCTTGTGAGCCTCAACAGATGGTAGTCAACACCCGTTGAGCTAGGCAAGGAAAAAAAGAGGGCCCTACGCGGCGGGCTCCCAAGGCTCGCAGACGGGGCAGGCGGTGAAGCCCGACTCGCGCGCCTCCACCACCCGCTTGAAGTAGACCCGGTCGGGCTCGGCGATCCGCCGGGCCCACGCGCAGTCCCGCCCGTGGAAGAGCTTGGCGCCTCGCTGGGCCAGATACGCCTCCCCCTCCGGCACCGGGGTGGGCGGGGCATCGTAGGGGCTCAGGACCGACTCCGGCAACGGCTCCGCGCTGGCCGCCGGCTCGGTCACGGGCTCGGAAGGGGCCGTGACCGGCGTCGGATCCGGAATCGGGTCCAGCTCGTTGATCTTGAGGTTGGTCTCGATGGTGGATCGGAACTCGTCGCTGGCCCGCCGGAACTCGCGCATGGCCCGGCCCAGCGAGCGGCCGAGCTGGGGCAGGTTCTTGGGCCCGAACACGAGAAGGGCGATCACGAAGATGAGAGCCAGCTCTTGCAGGCCGATGTCGAACATGAGTGGGCGCGCTCAGCTTTCGACTATATCACCCCGCGCGAGAGCCGCCTCGGAGCGCAAGTTGTGCGCGATCGCAGCGCGCCGCGGGCGGCCTTCCCCGGCGCGGTTCGGCACCGACGGCAGAGCCGATTCCGGGCCGCTTCCCCTTGCACCGGCCCCCCGCCGAACGCATAATCAGGCACTCGCTCGCGGGGCGAGACAAATGAGCTTCGTCACGGAGGCGCGCACGATGAGACGGTGGACCTGGATGGCGGCGGTCGCGACGTTGTCGGCATCACTCCTTCCGCCGCCCGCCGCGGCGCAGACCTCGGACGCGGTCGGCGTCGTCACCACGCTGGACGGGCGCGCGACGGTCGCCCGACCTGCGCAGCCCGGCCCGCTCACGCTCAAGTTCAAGGACGATGTGTTCGGGCGCGACCGCATCAGCACGCAGGAGAACTCTCTCGTGCGCGTGCTGCTGGGTGGCAAAGCCATTCTCACGGTGCGGGAGCTGTCCCAGGTCACGATCCACGAGGAGCCCGGCCGCGCGGTGGTGACCCTGCCCGACGGCAAGGTCGTGCTCGCGGTCCAGAAGCAACGGATGCGCCCGGGCGAGTCGATCGAGATCCGCACCCCGAACGCGGTGGCCGCGGTACGCGGCAGTCTCATCTCCGTCGAGCGCAACGCGGCCCAGGACTACACCCTCACCACCTGCGGGGCCGGCGATTGCTTGCGCGGGCCCGACAGCCAGAACCTCGTTCCGCTCCCGGTCGGGCAGCAAGGCCGGAACCTCGAGCCGTCCACCCCGGCCTCCCCGGCCGACCTGAACGCAGCGTTCGGCTTCCGGGCGAGGACGCCCGCATTCGACTCGCCGCCGGAGAGCTTCCAGAACGCCCTCTTCACGGACCAAATGAACTCCGCGATTGTCGTCGGCCAATTCGCCGCCACCGGAGCGGACCCGTTCAGCTCGCCCGGGACAGCCCCCGCGAGCCCCAGCCCGTCCGGCGTGGCGCCCGTGATCCCGACCGTCACGACCCCGAGCGGGAGCGGCAGCGCGACACCGCCGCCCACGTCGTCGGGGGTGTTCACGAACGGCGACTTCGAGACCGGGAGCTTCGGTCCCTGGGTCCTGTCCGGGGCCGGCGGCGTCGTCGGCAGCCTGGGTCCGGTCACGCCGCCCCAGGGCGGCTTCATGGGACTGATCCACACGGGTCTCAACTCGGTCGGCAACTCGGTCAGCACGCTCACGCAGTCGGTCGCCGTCACCGAGGGCAAGCTGTACACGATCCTCGCGCGGGTCAGCTTCTACAGCAACGAGCACCCCTTCCAGAGTCCCGGTTTCAACGACTACTGGCAGATCGGCGTCCGGGACCCCGGGCAGGAGGGGACGACGATACTGAAGCAGGAGAACCGGAACGACGGAGGCGTATTCGTGTTCGGGAGCTCCGCTACGAACACCTCCACCGCGCCGGCCAGCGCGGCCGGATTCGCCACCAACGGTCCGAGCCCATACGGGGTCACCGGGTTCCGGGACTTCAGCCTGTCCTGGATCCCGACCGAATCGGGCACCGGCGATGTCTTCTTCCGGATCTCCGATGTCGGCGACACCGCGGTGGATTCGGCGATCCTGTTCGACAGCGTCGCGCTGATGGAGGATCCCCCCCTCTTCTTCTTGCGGACGGGCGAGTCCCTGACACGGACGACCAGCGACCCGCTGCTCCGGCTGACCGGCACGCCTGCGACCTTCGATTCGCTCCTCGCGATCGGCGCGGGCGGGCGGGCGAGCCTGGCCGGCCCGCTGCTCCGCGCGACCGATAGCGATCTGACCGTGCCCTTCAGTCTTCTCTCCGTGTTCCAAGGGGGCAGCCTCACGACCTCGTCCCGCGAGCCGCTGGCCCTCCTGACGGGCGGCACGCACTCCTTCGGCAGCGTCGGCGTCCCCATGTTCGACCTGTCGGGAACCGCCCTCGGACCCGATCCCGAGACCGGGCTGACCGTCGGTGCCGACCGGCCTCTCCAGCACGCGGGCACCCTGCTCGAGACCGCCAGCGCCACCGTCAGCGCTCATCGCGTGGTCCGCGTGGATAGCGCGCTGATCGAGGCCACCGCGCCCATTCTGGCCCTCACGAACGGCAGCAAGCTCACGACCACGGCCGACGCCGTCCAGCTCTCCTACCAGGCCAAGGTCACGAGCCTCGGCTCGATGGTGAAGCTCGACCGCAGCTCGCTCGTGGTGGCCAGCGGCGCCGCCCTCAATCTGGGCGGCGGCAGCGTGCTCCGCGTCACCGGCGACCTCTTCAGCCTGACCAATGGGAGCACCCTCAGCGTGCTCAACGGTCCCCTGGTGAGCCTCAACGGCGGCTCGATCCTGAACGTCAATGGCGCGCTGATCGGCTTCGGCGGGACCGGCGGCAACCTGGTGTCCGTCGCCAACAGCTTCTGTCCCTGCACCACGATCGGAGGCATTCCGGTGAGCTTGACCGGCGGCGCGGTCGCCGGCAACGTGAGCATCGCGGGCGCGATCAAGAACGGCGGGCTCGGGGTCGTGAACCTCGCGCCCAACGCGGCGCTCATCCGCGTCGACGGGGCCGGGACCAAGGTCACCATCAACGGCCTGTAAGCGCCGTCCCGGCGCAACGCTCACGGGCTTCCGACAAAAACCGTCGGAAGCCCGTCATGTTTGAGGGAGGGCCAGCGCGCGCGGCCCTTGCCGATTCCGCCGTTCGCCTGATGTTCCGCTAGGTTCCAGAACCTCCTCCGCTGGCAGCAGGCTTGCTACCTCATTGTGTACGCGCGCGCGAGCACCACCACGCAACCCCTGCAGGGAGGCACGAGGCGAAACCAATGAAAGGGCTGAGACGCTTCACCCCGCTGGTCCTCCTGCTTGCCACCTGGCCGGGCGCCGCGATCGCCCAGACCCGCGGCGAGAGCGGGCGCGGCGTGGGCGTCGTGACCACGCTGGCCGGCACCGTGACGGTGGCGCGCGCAGCGCTGCCGGCCCCCCGCCCCCTGCACTTCAAGGACGACGTGTTCGTGCGCGACCACATCGCGACCGCCGAGAAGTCGGTGGTCCGCGTGCTCCTGGGGGGCAAGGCGCTGGTCACGGTGCGGGAGCTGTCGTCGCTCACCATCAAGGAGGAGACCGGGCGGTCCACCGTGGATCTCACGTCCGGGAAGATCGCGATGGGCGTGGTGCGGCAGCGCATGCGCCCCGGCGAGGTGATCGAGATCCGCACCCCGAACGCCATCGCGGCCATCCGCGGCACGGTCCTGGTCGTCGAGCTGACCCCGGCGCCCGGCGGCGCGCCCGGACGACCGAACTACACGACCAAGGTCCACGTGCTGCACGGCCTGGTGGAGGTCTCCGACCCGAACAACCCGAGCGCGCCCCCGGCCCAGGTCGGCACGCTCCAGAGCTGGAGCCGCACCGGCAGCGAGCCCTTTTCGCAGACGACGATCCCGCCCACCGGGGCCGATCAGATCTTCGCCGACCTCCGCTCGGCGCCCCAGATCGCGGAGGGCCCGGCCGAGTTCATGGGCACCGTCACCGCGCGCGAGCAGGCCCAGGCGCTGGCGGTGGCCGAGTTCCTGGCCCCGGAGATGGCGGGCGCGAGCGCGGGAGGAGACTCCGAGCCGGCCGCCGACTCGAGCGCCCCGAGCGCCGGCACGCCTGGCATCACCGGCGCCCCGCTCGTCCCGGTCGTGGCCCAGGCACCTCCCCTCGTCCCGACCGGGAGCCCTACGGGCGGCGCGCCCACCGGGCAGGCGCGGCTCTCCTACAATGGCCAGACCGTCACCGTCCCGAACAACCTTTACTCGCTGACCGGCGGCCGGACCGACGCCCCGGCCGTGCCGATCCTCGAGGCGGTGAACACCTCGCTGAGCGTCGGCCAGAGCCTGATGGACCTCGCGGGCGGCTCCACCTTCGCCAGCACCGGGACGGCGCCGCTGCTCTCCCTCGATCCCTCCAAGATGAGCGCGGCCGGCGTGCTGACGGTCGCGGGGGACTCCACCGCGAGCCTGGCGGGCACGCTGCTCCAGGATCAGAACGGCGGCCTCGATCTCCGCTCCGACATCGTGCGGGTGTCCGGCGGCGGCAGCCTGATCGGCAGCGGTGCCTCCGCGCTCGTCGACCTCGTCGGCTCGAGCGCGAGCGCGGCGGGCAGCCTCCTCGCCGTGAGCGGCGGCGCGGTCGTGGACCTGCTGCGTGCCAGCGCGCCGCTCCTGAGCCTCACCCAGCGCGCCGCCCTGACCACCGAGCGCAGTCTCGTCGAGCTCTCGGGTGGCGCGGCGGTCAAGCTCAGCCAGATGACCGCGTTGACCGCCAGCAGCCTCACGATCAAGGGGCACGCGTTGAGCCTCGGCGGGGGCGCGACCATCGCGGTGGCGGGCGACCTCCTCCGCATCGCCAACGGCAGCACGCTGACGATCACCAACGGCGCGCTGCTCAGCCTCTCCGGCGGCTCCACCCTCAACGTCACGGGCGCGCTCATCAACTTCATCGGCGGCAACAACACCGTCTCGATCACGAACAACCTCTGCGGAAACGGAGGCTGCTCGATGATCGGGAACCTGCCCGTCTTCGTGTCGGGCGGTGGGACCGTCAGCCTCAGCAACCCGGTCGTGAACCTCACCGGGACCAACGTCCTGACTATCGCGCCCGGCGCCGCGGTGATCAGCGTCACCGGCGGCGCGCAGGTCAAGCAGGGGCCTTAGGCCGAGCCCTCAGTACTGCCAGGAGAGGGTGAGCGACCAGACGTTGCGGTTGTAGCCGTAGACGGCCAGGTTCGACTCCGCGACGGTCCGCTGATACTCGGCGGCCAGGCTCAGCGGACAGGGGGCGGTCGGCGCGCAGCCGATGGAGGCCGGCCCCAGGTTCCTGGCCAGGACCTGCTCGACCCGCACCACGTGGTTCTGCTCGAAGTCCTCACGCTCTCTCGTCCCCGGGTTCACCACCGGCAGCAGCGTATTGGCGTGCTGGTAGTGCCGCTGGTGCAGGTCGAAATCGTACCGGAGCCGCGTGGACCCCCAAGGCAGCGTGTACTGCCCCCCGGCCAGGAACCGATTGCCCGCGTAGGTGAAGTTGCGGCCGTCCGCCTTCTCGTAGTCGAACTGGTAGCCCACGCGGATGTAGTGCTTGTCCTGGGCGAAGCGGAAGACGTGGGTGAGGCCGAGCATGAAGTTGCGCGCGTCGCGATCCTCATCCTCGAGCTGCCCGCGGGTGGCGTAGAAGTCCTTGTTCTGGAACCGCGCCAGCACCGTGGTCAGGTTGCTCTGATTCTCCACCAGCGTCCCGAAGACGGTGGTGGTGTGGCGCTGCAGGAAGTCGTCGCCGCCGAGCGAGAGGTAGTCCCACGAGTACTGGGTGCCGACCTGGAACGGCATCGCGCCGATCGCCGCCCGGTAGGTCAGGGCTCCCGCCAGGAGGTGGTTCTGCACGTCGAATTCCGACAGCGCGCTCCGGTTGTTGATCGTCTGGAAGAACGAGTACGTGACGGTGGACTCCCACGGCCCGGTGCGCAGCCACGTGTAGTCGAGCCTGAGCCCCGCGAGCTCGCCGGGGGTGGCCCGCTTGCGGCGACGGATGGCCTCCGCGGTCGGATCGTGACTCGGCTGCGGCACCACCGGGACGTTGGTGTCGTAGAGGAAGCCGAAGCGGACCTCGGCGTGGAACCGCCGCTCCGCCTCCCTCGCCGAGGCGAGCGAATCCCGGATGCGCTCGGCCGGCCCGGTCAGGGCGGAGCCCGTCTGCAGCCGGAGGGCGGCGTCCACCTCGGCCACCGCCTGCTCGGGCAGCCCGAGGATCGCCAGGGTGAGCCCGGAATAGAACCTCACGAGCTGCTGGATGTTCGGGTTCTTCGAGGTCTCGGCACGGAAGGCCTTGAGCGCGCCCTGGTAGTCCTTCTTCCGGTAGCGGATCAAGCCGACGTAATAGCCGATGCCCTCGGTCTGGGGCCGCTCGTTGAGCACCTGGGTGAGCGGCGCCTCGGCCTGGTCGTAGCGCTCGAGGGCGAAATAGGCGACCCCCAGCAGGAACAGGATGGACTGATCTCGAGGGGCGAGGGCGCGCGCCTTCTCCAGCGCCTCCACGGCCTGCTCGGTCTTCTGCTGGGCCATGAGCACGAGGCCGCTGTAGTAGAGAGCCTCCACGTTCTTGGGATCCTGCGCCAGGGCTTCCTTGAGCAGGCCGAGGGCTTCGTCGTACTTGCGGGCGTCGTAGGCCAGGATGGCCTGCGCCACGAAGACGTCGGCCTCGGATTGCTGGGCCACCGCCGGCCTCGCACCGCCGGCCAGCAGGCAGGCATTGGCCAGGCAGAGGTCCAGCACCAGCACCGCCGCCAGGACTGCGCGGCGTCTCTTCGCGGAGTGGTCTCGGGTCGAAGGCACGGTCAGGCCGCCACGTGAGCCGCTACTCTACCGAGAAGGGACCCGACTAGTCCATTTTCCCGGCCGCCCGCCGGATATCTAGCGCAGAGCGTCAAACCCGGGTAACGTAGGCGCCGTGACAACGGATCAGGCCGACTGGGACGGTTTTGAGCGGGCGATCGCGGCCCGGCGCCGCCCGATCATGGAGGGCCTCGCGCGGTTCCTGCGCCTGGATACCGTGAGCCAGAATCCGGCCGGGGTCCGCGCGGGGGCCGAGTGGCTCGTCCACGCCATGCAGGCCCGAGGCCTGACCGCGCAGGTCATGGAGACCGGGGGCAATCCGGCGGTATACGGCGCGCTCCCCCTGCCCGCCGCGGCCCGTACCGTGCTGATCTACTGCCACTACGACGTCAAGCCCGCCACTCCGGCCGGATGGCTCCAGCCGTCCCCCTTCGAGCCCGTCTTGCGGGCGGGGACCGCGGAAGAGGGCGCGCCGATTCTGGGCCTGGCCGACGTGCCCGACGACCGCCTGCCCCGGCATCGCCTGTACGCGCGCGGGGCTTCGGACGACAAGGGCCCGATCTGGGCCCACCTCACCGCGCTCGAGATCATGCGCGCGCGGGGGCTCTTGCCGCGCGTGGCGCTCAAGTTCATCTTCGACGGCGAGGAAGAGATGGGCAGCACCAACTTCGGCGCGTTCACCGAGGAGCACCGCGACCTGCTCGCCGCCGACGTGGTGCTGGTCATGGACGGGCCGAAGGACGCCAGCGGGCGCCCCACGGTGGCGTTCGGCGCGCGCGGCATCCTCTCGCTGGAGCTGACGCTCGAGTCGGCCCGGCGCGACGTGCACTCCGGCAACTTCAGCGTCCCGAACCCCGCGTGGCGGCTGATCGGACTGCTGGCGTCGATGGCGGCGCCCGACGGCACGCCGCTCGTGGAAGGCCTGGAGGACGGCGTGGTCCCCCCCACCCCCGCCGAGCGCGGCTTGATGGGCCGCATTCCCCTCGACCGCGCGGCGATTGAGACAGAGCTGGGCGTCCCTCTGCCGTCGGAGTATCTCGAGCGGCTCATGTTCCGCTCCACGCTGACCATCCGCGGCCTCCGGAGCGGCTTCACCGGCCGGGAGGCGCAGACCATCATCCCGCACCAGGCGACCGTCGCCTTCGACGCCCGCCTCGTGAAGAACCAGCGCGTGGACACGGTGTACCGGCGCATCCTCGACCACATCCGGGGCCAGGGCTTCACGGTGATCGAATCCGCGGACGCCCCGATCCCGGACGAGCTGCGCGGGCGCGCCATCCGCGTGGTGGAGCGGCGGGGCTACGATCCGTCCAAGACGGCCGCGGACCTCCCGATCTCGAGGCAGGTCATCGAGGCGGTGGAGCGCGCGCACGGCGGGGAGCCGGCGGTGGTGCTGCCCACCATGGGCGGCAGCGTGCCGCTCTGGGCCTTCACCGACATCCTGAAGCTACCCACGATCGTGGTGCCATACGCCAACGCCAACAACCGGCAGCACAGCCCCAACGAGCATCTGCGCCTGGACCACCTCTTCCAGGGCGTGCTGACCACCGCCCGCCTGCTCCACGATCTCGGCTAGCGAACCTCGTCGCTCCCCTCCTCCGGCATCGGGGCGCGGCTGGGCGCGCAATCCCCCAGTCCCGGAAGATGATCGCCACCGCGGTCAGGCCCATCGCCACGCTCATCAGGAGGCGTCTGACCGTTGGGTGCTCAACTGCCTGTCCGGTCATGGATCCCGGATGATGGAGCAGCACCGTGAAGGCACACGCCGAGCGCAGGCTCAGGCGGATCGGTCGGGGCTCAGCTTGGCCGCGGCCGCCCGATCCACCAGCCAGATCAGACGGCCCGCCTCGGGGGCCACGAGTTGCACCGGCAGGCGCTCGGGCTCGCGGGGGCCTTCCAGTGCCTCGCGGAGCACGGCCGCCTTGTCGGGGCCCGTGACCAGGACCCGGATCTCCGCGGCGCGATTGAGCAGGGGCGGCGTCATGGTGATCCGCGGCTTGCCCAGCCGCGCCACCGTATAGCCGACCACCCAGCGCCGCCGCTCGGTGACGGCCTGGCTGTACGGGAACAGCGACGCGGTATGACCGTCGGCCCCCATGCCGAGCAGAATCAGGTCGAAGATGGGCGGCAGCCCGTCGTCGGACACCGCAAAGACCCGCGCCAGCTCGTCCTGGTACCGCGCCGCGGCCACCTCGGGATCCGCCAGCTCGCCCTGGATGCGGTGGATCCGGTCCGGCATCACGCCCAGCTTGCCCAGCAGCACGGCCGCCGCCACCCCATAGTTGGATTCCGGGTGCTCCGGCCCGACCGCGCGCTCGTCGCCCCAGAAGAACTCGACGCGCCGCCAATCGAGCTGCGCCCAGCGCGGCGCCTCGCCCAGGATCTCGTACATGCGCCGGGGCGTCGCGCCGCCGGACAGGGCCACACAGAAGCGCCCGCGCTCCGCGATGGCCGCGCGCGCCAGCTCGACCAGATCCTGCGCCGCCGCCCGGCTCACCGCCTCCGGGTCGGGAAGCCGCCGGATCGCCCTCACCGGGGCTGGGCCCGCCTCATCTGCTCGTCGCTCCTCTCGTCATCTCTCGGATGACGCTGCCCTCGGCGACCAGGACCAGGGGGGCGAGCCCCAGAAACAGCCCCGTGTCGACCACTCCGGGAATCGCCCGCAAGTCCCGCGCGAAGTCTGTCGGCGCCTCGATCGGCCGGACCGCGCAATCGATGATCCGGTTCCCATTGTCCGTCACGAACGGCACGCCGTCGACCGTCCGCAGCGTCGGCCGGCAGCCCAGCCCCGCCAGCTCTCGCATCACCAGCGGCAAGGCGAACGGAATCACCTCCACCGGCAGCCGGCCCCGGCTGCCCAGCACCGGCACCAGCTTCTCGCCACCGACCAGGATCACCAGGCGGCGCGAGGCGGCGGCCACGATCCGCTCCCGCACCAGCGCGCCGCCATAGCCCTTGATCAGGTCGAGGCGCGGATCCACCTCGTCCGCTCCGTCGACCGTGAGGTCGACGATCCCCTCCTCGAGCCCCGCCAGCGGCACGCCGACTTCCCGCGCCAGCCGTGCCGTGGCCTCGGAGGTGGCCACGCCGCGAACGCGGAGCCCCTGCGCCACCCGGGTGCCCAGCGCGCGCACGAACGCGGACGCCGCCCGGCCCGAGCCCAGCCCGACCAGGGCCCCGTGCCGGACATGCTCCAGGGCCCGGGCGGCCAGCCGCTCGAGCTGCTCCTGGTTCGGACCGGCGCGGACGGGCGCGGGCATCGTCACGGGCGCGCGGTCAGGCGGACATCGGTACCGGGATCGGCTCTCGCATGGGCATCGTCTGAGCCCACTGGCGCGTGGCCAGCACGCGCTCGGGGTCGCCCAGGTCGTTCCAGTGTACGCCCCGCACCGGCAGGACGGCGAGGCGGTCGGGCCGCACGGTCAAGACCTGCTGGGAGAAGTCGACCGCCGGCAGGCCGCAGTAGAGCCGCTCCAGGGCCGCAAACTCCCCGACGGTGCCGACCAATGGGCCGAGCGATCACCTGCCGCGTGAAGCCGCGGCTCCTCCGCCCTCCGGGGTGTGGTGTTCGTGATTGGCCGGTTCGACGACGTGGCCCGCGCGAACGATTCGGCGCTCCAGAAACTGCCGGGTGTGGCGCGGCCACGGCCCCGGCGCCGTCTCCAGCTCCACGCGCAACCGCTCGAGATCGGCGCCGGTATCCACGTCGAACCACGTCGGCAGGCAGGCCACCCGGAGGCCGAGGCGTTGGGCCCGCTCGAGCGTGCGGCTCAGGACTACGGGCGTGCTCCACGGCATGTCCTCGAACAGCGCGGGACAGGGCGCCCGCAGGCCGATCAGGTAGTAGCCGCCGTCCTCGGTGGGGCCGAGAACCACGTCCACGTCAGGGGCCATGACGAGACTGACCGCCTCGTCCAGGCACTCGCGGGGCAGCGTCGGGGAATCGGCGCCGATCACCAGCGCCGCCTGAAGACCGAGCCCCAGGATCTCGCCGATCAGATCGAGCTGGCGCTCGCCCAAGTCGCCCCCGCGCTGGGGAATCAGCGTGAAGCCGGGCGCCGCCTCCTCGAACTGGCCCTGCGCCTCGACCGGCGCATAGGCCACGATCGGCTGGGCCCCGGCCACCGACCGGACCCGCTCGACGGCGTCGAGCAGGAAGCACCGCGCCAGCTCCGCCGCTTCCGGCGGGCGCAGGGGCGGGCAGAGCCGCGTCTTCACCGCCCCCACCCGCGGGGCCTTGGCCATGATCGCCAGGCCCACCGCCCGCTCCGCGCCCCCCATGACCGCATCATGCCACGCGCGGAAAGCCTGGGGTCACGTCTTGCGCTCCGCCCCGCCCTAGGCCGGCGACGGATCGGCGGGCGCGCGGAGCTGCCGCAGCAGATCGCTCTGGTCGAGGCCACCCCACTCCTCGGCCAGCTTGCCATCCTCGACGCGGACGATCGCGAAGAACGAGACCGTCACGCGCCGGCCGGTCGGCGGGACGCCCAGGAAGGGGCCCCGATGGGTGCCGCGGATGGTGAGGCGATACGCCACGCGATCCCTTTCGGCCACGATATCCTCCAACGTGGCATCGGCGTCGGGAAAGGCCTCCCTCAGCCTCGACGCCCGCTCCCGCTGCTCCTCGCCGGTCAGCTGCGGACCGGTCGGCGTGAGGTGGCGCCGGTAGTCCGGCGCGAAGAACTGCTCGATGACCGCAGGAGTCCACCCGTGGCGCACTCCCGCCAGGACACGACGCACGAGAGCCTTGTTCTCTTCGGCGGGCATGGCGCACCTCCTGGGCCATGCTAGGCAGGTTCGGCTCTCACCTCAAGCCGGACGCGCGATACCGGCGAGTAGACCTTCCGGGAAGACGGCGACCACGGCGGGCGGCGTTGACTCGCGAGGGCCCCCGGCCTACGATCTCGCAAGCACGCCCTGTACGGCCACCTTCAAGGAGGTCTCCATGCCCGACGACTTCGAATACGTCTCTCAGTGCCGGCTCGAGTACCGGCACGGCTACCGTCACGCGTACCTCGGCGAGGTACCGGCGCCGGTCGTCTACGGCGTGCAGGGCAAGCTGCGCGAGTACTATGGCGTCGTGGAGGGGCCACCGGTCGCTTCCACCCTCGACCACATCGTCGCGGCCGTCGCCGGCTGAATGTACGGCACGCTGCGCGGCGCCCTGGCAGGGCGCAAGGTCGCGTTCGACCGTGACGGCTACGTCGCCACCGTGGAAGGTCGCATCGTCGGCGTCGGCAAGACCATCCGGATCAAGTCCATCCACATGCACTACGAGCTCGCGGTGCCGGCGGACAGCCGTGAGGCCACCGAGCGGGCTCTCACGCTGCACCCGCAGGGCTGTCCGGCGCACCAGAGCGTACAGGGCGCCATCGACGTCACCTGGGACGCCCGGGTCCGGGTCGGCGACGAGGTCGTGACCTTCCGCAGCCCGGCCGACTAGCCCGCCGCCACGAGGCCCCCCGAAGGTTCGCGCGACCCGGCTCAGGCGGCCGAGAGCATCCGGACCTCGCGCTGGGGGAACGGGATCTCGATGCCGGCGGCCCGGAAGCGCTCCACCACCGCCTGGTAGAGCTCGCCCTGCGCCGGCGCGTAGTCGGGCACCGCCACCCACGGACCGAGGGTCAGGTTGATCGCCGAGTCGCCGAGGCTCGCGATGCCCACCAGCGGCGCCGGCGTCTTGAGCACGCGCGGATTGGCGAGCAGGGTCTCGCGCACCGCGGCCAGGGCCTTCGGTAGATCGGTCCCGTAGCCGACCCCGACGGTCAGATCGAGCTGTCTCACCGTTCCGTGGTTGTGAAGGATCTCGCCGACGATCTTGCGGTTGGGAATCACCACCCGCGACTGGTCGGGATGGAGCAGCGTCGTCGAGAAGAGCTCGATACTGCTCACCTGCCCGTAGACTCCCACGATCGAGATCCACTCGCCCACCCGGAAGGGCTTGGTCAGGATGATGCTGAGGCCGGCCACCACGTTGCTCAGCACCCCTTGCAGCGCGATGCCGACGCCGAGGCCGGCCACGCCGATGCCGGCCACCAGTGGGGCCACCTGGAAGCCGAACTTGTCGAGCGCGACGACCAGGGTGAAGATCAGCACCACCACTCGCACCGCCTTGACCATCAGGCTGCGCACCGGCGGCTCGAGGTTGCGCCGCTCCAGCCACTGCCCCATGAGATTGCCCACCCAGCGGGCGAGGAGCAGGCCGACGCCCACGATCACGAGCGCGCCCAGGATCTGGAAGCCGTAGCGGATCAGCAGATCGGTGGTGAGGTCCTTGACTGAAACAACCGGCATGGCGAGTCCTCCTCGTCGGGATTGGGACAACCGCGAGGAGATCAAACCACAACTGCGCGAGTTACGCCGCGACTACTCCCAGAGGAACTGGCGGGGGTCCACCGCCTGGCCGTGCACGTGGATCTCGTAGTGCAGATGAGGACCGGAGGTGCGACCGGTATTGCCGGTGAGCGCGATCAGCCGCCCGCGCTCCACGCGCTCGCCGTGCTTGACGCGGGCCTCCTGCAGGTGGCCGTACAGCGAGCGCAGATCGTTGCCGTGGTCGAGGATGACGATGTTGCCGTACTCGCCCCCGTGGCCCGCGAAGAACACGGTGCCGTCCGCGGGCGCGTACACCGGGGTGCCGCGGCCGGCGCTGATGTCGAGGCCGCGGTGGAACTCGAACTCGCCCGTCCAGGGCGACTGCCGCTGCCCGAAGCGCGAGTTGAGCGGCCCGCGCACCGGCCAGCGGAACGGCATCGCGACCAGCATCGAGCGCGTGCGCTCCATGAACCGCCCCAGGGCGCGCAGGCTCTGGCCGCTCTCGCTCACCGTGCCGGCCAGGAAGGCGAGCTGCTGCGGCAGGGCCGGCCCCTCGCTCGCGAAGACGAGCGGCAGCACCGCGACCGCACCACCCATGCCGGTGCCCTTGCCCGCGCTACCGGGAGCGGGGCCGAACGTGCTCCACACCCGCGCGTGCATGTTCTGCCAGCCCGCAACCTCGCGGTTTATCTCGGCCACGCGCTGCTCGAAGCCTTCCAGGAGGACCCGCTGCTCCTCGACGCGGCGCTCGAGGGCGGCCGCCTGCAGGTGGGCGCGCTTGAGGGCGAAGTAGTCCAGCCAGGTGCCGGTGAGGAGCGCCCCGCTCAGCAGCATCAGGCTCAGGCCGGCCCACAGGAGCCAGCGCGGGCAGCCCACGTGCAGCATACGGCTGCCGCCGCCGTGCACCAGGACCACCGTGAAGCCGCCGCCGCGCTGGCTCATGAGCGCTTGATCGGCACCACCGAGCCGTCACGCGGCTCGGGGGCCCCGGGCTTGGGCATGCGGCAGTGGCCCTCGAACATGACGCCCTCTTCCAGGATGATGACCGGCGACTCGAGGTCGCCGAAGACGCGGGCCTTGCCGGCGAGCTCCACGCGCTCGCTCGCGTGCACGTCGCCCACCAGCTCGCCGTTCACCACGAGCGTCCCCGCGCGGACGCTGGCGTTGACCACGCCGCGCTCGCCGATGATGAGAGTGTCGGGCGAGGCGATCTCACCCTGGAATTTCCCGTTCAAGAGGACGGTGCCGCTGAAGGTGTACTTCCCCTCGATCTCGGAGCCCTCGTCGAGGAAGGCGGTCAGCTTCTTGCGGCTCCCGGTGGAGGCGCGGCGTTTCCATGGCCACATGCCCGGTCGGCGGCCGCTACTTCTGCGCGCTCTGGCGCATGTCGTCGACCAGATGCACCGGCCGCGGGCCGGCGTGGCCGTCCTGCTCGCGGATCTTCGCCACGTTGCCGTTGAAGAACCCGCCTTGGCTGATGCCGAGCGAGTCGGTCTCGATATTGCCGCTGACCCGCCCGGTGGCGGTGATCTCCACGTTGCCGGTCGCCACCATGCTGCCGTCGTAGCGGCCCCTGATCACCGCGTCCACCGTGCGCACGTCCGCGGTGACCACGCCGTGCTCGCCGATCACGAGACGGCCGCCCACCGACAGCTCGCCACCCACCTCGCATTCGATCTGGATGGAGTCGGCGATCTCGAACTTGCCCTCCACGCGGGACTGCTGGCCGACGATGGCGAGGAGGGTGGTGGGTGCGGCTGAGGAATCCTGAGCGCCCCGGGGAGCGGCCTCGACCCCGGCGGCGCGAGTGGGGGGCGACTTGGCACCATTGCGTCCGAACATCGTGGCTGGCCTCCTCCAGGGGTTCGCAGCGTAGGGAGCGAGCTACGGGTACGCAACGTCCCTGCCAGAAGGAGGTGGGGTCTAACTATCTGATAATCAGGAATGAACCGCGCGTCATTTCCCGCCAGGAATTGATGGACTGACGCTCCGTGACAGCGAGCCCGTCACGGTGATGACAGTCAGCTCAGAGAGCTACTGCGGCACGATCAAGGTGGGCAGCCCGCCCGGAGGCTGCAGGACCCACGTCCCGGCATCCTGCTTGAACAGGAACGTAGCCGGCTCGCTGCCCGAAAGGATGCTCCAGCCATTGCCGTCCTTCCGGGGCGTGACGAAGGACGCCGCCTCGCCGGGACTCTGGATGATGAAGCCGCCGTTCTTGTCCGAGATCAGGTAGATCGGAGCCCGGCCGGCGACGTGAATCACGTACCCTTCTCCCCAGGCCGAGAGGTATGCATCGTAGGGGAAGCCGCCGGGTGACGTGACCTTGAAATGCGTCGCGGCGGCGGGGGGCACCGGCGGCGGGAAGTCCTCGTCGGAGCCGAGGGCGGCACAGCCGGCGACGGCGACCAGCGTCATCACGGCGAGCCCGAGTCCGCGCAACGTCCTGCCCCTCATGTCTCCCCTCCTCGCCGGCCTCAGAGACCGAACCGGCGCGCCGTCTCCGCGTGCGCCTTCCAGATCGCCGCGGGCATCCGCTCGCCAAACTGATCGTAGAACTCGCGAAGCTCGTCGAGCGCCTGCCGCCATTCCTCGCGGTCCACGTGCAGCGCGGCCTCGAGCGCGCCGGCGGGCATCTGCAGTCCCGAGCCATCGATCCCCCCGGGCGCCGGCACGTACCCGATCGGGGTCTCGACCGCCTGACCGCCACCGTTGATGCGCTCGACGATCCACTTGAGGATGCGCACGTTTTCGCCGTAGCCCGGCCACAGGAAGCGGCCCTCCGCGTCCCGCCGGAACCAGTTCACCCGGAAGATCTTCGGCGGGTTCGCGAGCCGGGGCCCGAACGACAGCCAGTGGGCGAAATAGTCGGCCATGTTGTAGCCGCAGAACGGGATCATCGCCATCGGATCGCGACGGACCACGCCGACCTGTCCGGTGATGGCCGCGGTCGTCTCGGTGCCCATCGCCGAGCCCAGGAAGACCCCGTGGTCCCAGTCGAACGCCTCGAAGACGAGCGGCACCACCCGCGCGCGCCGCGAGCCGAAGATGAAGCCGGACAGCGGCACGCCCTCGGGATCCTCCCAGTTGGGCGCGATGGACGGGCACTGCTGGGCCGGCACCGTGAAGCGCGAGTTGGGATGCGCGGCGGGCCCGGCCCCGGGCTTCCACGGGTTGCCCTGCCAGTCGAGCATGCCCTCGGGCGCCGCCGGGCCCATGCCCTCCCACCACGGCTCCTGGGACGGTGTCAGCGCCACGTTGGTGAAGATGGTATTGGACCGCACCATGGCCGCGCCGTTCGGGTTGGTCTTGGCGCTGGTGTTCGGGGCCACCCCGAAAAAACCACGCTCCGGATTGGTGGCGCGGAGCTGGCCGTTGCCGTCGACGTGGATCCAGGCGATGTCGTCACCGACCGTCCACACCCGATAGCCGGGCAGGCTCGAGACGACCATGGCCAGGTTCGTCTTGCCGGACGCGCTCGGCATCGCGGCGGCCAGATACGTGATCCGCCCCTTCGGATCCTCCAGGCCGAGAATCAGCATGTGCTCGGCCATCCAGCCTTCCGTCCGGGCCTGGGAGGAGGCGATGCGCAGGGCATGGCACTTCTTACCGAGCAGGGCGTTGCCGCCGTAGCCCGAGCCCACGCTCCAGATCAGCCGCTCCTCGGGAAAGTGCAGGATGAAGCGTCGGTCCGGCGAGAGGTCGCCGAGCGAGTGCAGCCCGCGGACGAAATCGTCCGGGTCGCGCATGTGCTCGAGCGCGACCGCGCCCACGCGGGTCATGATGTGCATGCTCGCCGTCACGTAGGCGCTGTCGGTGACCATCACCCCCACCCGGCTCATCGCGGAGCCGGCCGGCCCCATCAGGTACGGGATCACCCACATCGGCCGCCCGCGCATGCTGTCCCGGAAGAGCCCCTGGAGCCTCGCCTTGCCCTCCGCGGGCTCCATCCAGTTGTTGGTGGGCCCGGCGTCCTCGCGGGTGCGGGTGCAGATGAAGGTGAGCTGTTCGGTCCGCGCGACATCGGAGGGATGGCTGCGATGCAGGTAGCAGTTCGGGTACGTCCGGGCGTTGAGCGGCAGCAGCGTGCCGTCCCGCAGCATGTCGGCGATCAAGCGCTCGTACTCCGCCTTCGAGCCGTCCGCCCACGCGACCTTCGCCGGCCGGGTGAGCTCGGCGACCTCATCCACCCACTTCTCGACCTGACTCGTGAGGTTCATGGACGATGCCCTCCCGTCAGCTGGGATGGAGTGTCTCGACGAATTCTCACCGCGGGATCGGTCCGTGTCAACGACGCGACGGGCCGGTCAGTTGAGCCGCGGGGCGCGGCGGGCCAGCGCGTCGCGCACCATCAGCTCGAGATCCTGGCGGGGAAACGGTTTGATCAGGTAGCCGCAGGCGCCGCGGCGCAGCGCCTCGTTGAGGGTGGCGAGCGAGGCGAAGGCGGTGATCATCACCACCTCGATGCGCTCGTCGAATGCCTTGATGCGGGTCAGCGCGTCCAGCCCGCTCATGCTCGGCAGGAGGCGCACGTCGAGCAGCACGACGTCGGGCCGGAAGCGCGGCAGCTCCTCGAGCGCCGCCTCTCCGCTCGGCGCGCTCGCGATCCGGTATTCGCGCTCGAGCAGCGCGTGCAGGCTCATCCGCACGCCCTCCTCGTCGTCCACCAGCAATACACGCGCCTTCGGGCGCTCTGGATCCGTCATAGGGAAGTTTCTGCGCGGTATGATCGACACCTCGATGGCTGCATCGGGGGTGCCAAGGCAGACGTGACGAAAACCCTCGGAAACCACCGCTCTCCGCCACGCCCGGACGGCCCGCGCGTGCCGGAGAGCGGACAAAAATTGGCGACCCGGTCCTCAAAGCCGGACGCGGCGCGGCCGCCTCCGCTTCGCCGCGCCGGTCAGGGGCGCGGCACTCCCGTGCCGGGGCGCAGGCGTTGCGCGATCTCGTTCACGAGATGGTTGAGGCGCTCGGCCGCTTCCTCCCGCTCCTTCTGGTGTCGCTCGTTCTCCGCCCGCAGCTCGCCCATCGTCTGCCGGAGCTGCTCGGCCTGGCGCTCGGAGGTCTCGAGCCGGTTGCGGAGCTGCTCGTTCTCGTATGTCACCCCGCGGAGCCGCTCGTTCTCGCGCTCGGAGGACTCCACGCGCTCGCGCAGGCGCGCGTGCTCGTGCAGCAGCTCCAGCAGCGAGGCCAGCTGGGTCTGGCCGGCCTCGAGCCAGCGCCGCACCTCGTCTCCGTCGCGCGTCCGCTTGGACTCGACACTCATCATGCGAACCTCTCCTTTCGTACGATTGAGGGGAGTGTAATCCAGTCCGGGCGCTGATTCGCGGCGAATCACGACCGAGGCGTCGCCGCTCCGCCCGAGGCCGCGCACCCGTCGATCCCGGCGCCGCCGCTCCGGACGCCGGACCGCCGTCACGCGCCGCCGCTCGCTCCGGCGGCGGTCGAGCACGACGTCCACCTCGCCCGGGTCCCCCGCGAACAGCCGCTCGATCCTCGGCACGAGGGTGGGCCGGTCAGGACGGACGATCACGAGCAGCCGCTGGGCAGGCGGGCTGCTCCAGAGCCAGACCGACATCCGCCGCAGTCGTCCGGTCAGCAGCATGGTCAGCGCTTGTCGGGCTCTCGCGGGGCCGCCGACGAGCCCGGGCTCCTGGCCAGCAGCTGCAGGCGATGCGTCCAGCACAGGCCGTGCAGCTCGCGGTCATCGCCCGGAATGTCGATCGTGACCAGGAGGTAGGGCCTCCCCTCCTCCTGACACCGCGGGCATATGACTTTCAAGGCGGGCCGTTACGCGGCAAACTCGATGCCACCCCGAACCGTGGAGTCTCGAGACGAGCGGCGACCGCCCCGCCGGCGGATGCCGGCCCGGCCATCTCCGATCCGAAACGCGTTCGCTCAGGTGGCCCCTGGACTTAGGCAGCTGTCGCGGAGGCCGGACATGAGGCGTTGCAGCGCGCGTCCGGGCATCGCGGCGGCCGGCCGGCCGGAGAGCCCAGGCGATGCCATAGGAACACCCGCACCGTGCTTGGGCGCCCTCGCTCCCTGACTAGGTAAGACCCTTCCCACCAGGCCACGGGCACCGGCACCGGGCTGTCCCGGGGATCGAAGCCAGGCTCGGCGCGCCGAGGCGCCCACGGACCCCTCGCTCTCCTCTATGCAGTCGGTGTAGCGCCCGGGCCAGGGGGGTCGTCGCCGCTGGCCGGACGTCTAGCGCGGGCGCGAGAAGGGCGAGCGGTACTCGAGCCGCTCGCGGACCTTGTTCAGCAGCCGGTCCACCGTGAAGGGCTTGGCGAGAAAGGCATCGACCGGAATCAGCACGCCGGCGTCGCTGATGACCTCGGCGGCCCGGCCCGACATGAAGATCGCCTTGGTATCCGGCCGCGCGAGCAGGAGCTTGTCCGCCAGCTCCTTGCCGTTGATCCCGGGCATCATGATGTCGGTGAGGAGGATGTGGATGACGCCCGGGTGATCTTCCGCGATCCGGAGCGCCAGCTCCCCATCCTCGGCCTCGAGCACCCGGTAGCCGGCTCCCTGGAGGATGTCGCGGGCGAGCGTTCGCACCTGCGCTTCGTCGTCCACCACCAGAATGGTCTCCATGAGCGGCCCTATTCTACCTCCGTCTGTCGGGTTTTCGCTGCTCGCCTCTCGCGCTCGCGCCGGTGAGTCAACGCGCCGGGGCCCTGGTCGGTTCCCGGGACCCTCGCCTTGACAGCTCCGCCGTCCCCGCCCTAGAGTCAGCCCTCATGAGAAAGTGGATCGGCGCGCTGGGTCTGGTGTGGCTTCTCTGGTCCGACCTGTCCGTCATCACCAAGGACAATCCGCTCGACACGATCGTCCTGCGCTGGCTCGCCCGCGTCCCGCGCTTCCAGACCGACCGGATCATCGCCGGTCGCTACGCCACCGCCGAGGAATGCGCGGCGGCGCTCGAGCGCCATCTCGGGACCGTCAGGGCAATCGACGAAAGCTGGTCGGGGAAAGCGTTCGAGCGCGAGGGCGACAGTGGAACCATCCACTACTACCCGCGCGGCATCGTGTACGCTCGCGCGACCCTGCGCTGCGCCGAGCAGTAGCCGCCGCGAGCGGGCCGGGCTCAGCGACTGCCCGGCGCCGGATTCGGCGAGGGCGGGGGCGCCTCGGTGCGGACCGGTGGCTGCGGCTCCCTCGCCCCGCCCTCGAAGAAATCCATCAGCCACGGGACCGTGACCACCACCACGATCGCCAGCACGATCAGGACGAGCGTGGCGCGAAACCAGCCGGTCACGAAGATGCTGGGGGGACCGTCGTAGGCCTCAGCCTCGCCGCGCAGCAAGGCCAGCTCGGTCCGGAGCTCCTCCTGTTCGTCCTCGAGGCTTTCCACCCGTGACCGGAGCTGTCGCACCGTCCCGGCCAGATCCCGCGTCGAGGCCCGCGCCGGCCGCCGATTCTCCGCGGGCGGTGCGCTTCCGACCGCGGCCGGCAGTCGTCGGCGGCGGGAGCTCGCGGCCGCCGGGGCTTGTCGGTCCGTGTCGCCGCTGAGGGCGAGCTGCCGGCCCGACCCCGCCTGCACGATCACCTCCGAGCTCGGAGGCGTCTCGTCGCCGCCGCCTCGAGGCCGGCGCACCGGTGGCCCTCCGCCCTGCGCCGCGACGGCCTCGACCGGCCGCCCGATGGCCTCCAGATCGGCGCGCGAAAGGTTCTGGATCCGCGCGAGCAGGCTCTTCAGGGCTCGCTCCGAAACTTGATCAGCCAGCACGAGCCGCCCCTGCTCGCTGCCGTTCTCGACGTATGCCACCCAGTCTTTGAGGCTCCGGGTGCCGTGCCAGGCGACGGTGAGGCCGCTGACCTGCATACGTTTCCGCCCTTCGATCTTCGCCAGCGGCTTTCGCGGGGCGTCCATCGCGCCCAAGATTACGATGCGGGCCACGGGCTGACAAGGCCCTTGCCCCGAGGGACCGCCGGCGTAACTTTTACATCAATGTCATGTAAAAGCTACACGGGTTGACACGCTGGCTAGTGCCGGCCAGGCGGGCACCCCCGCCTATAGTAGGAGTAGGGCCTCCGGCAACCACTTCACGCCGCCTGCGGTGGCCGGCCTGCTGGCACATCCGTTGCGTCCTCTGCCTGCCCCGAAAGGACCGTATGGCCCTGAGATCCCTCGCGAGCTTCCTGGCCGATGACCTGGCGGTCGATCTAGGTACCGCCAACACCCTCGTCTTCGTGAGGGGCCAGGGCATCGTGCTCAACGAGCCCTCGATCGTGGCCCTGAAGGACGGCGTCGTGCTGGCTGCGGGTCACGAGGCGAAGGCCATGCTGGGGCGCGCTCCCGGGACGATCTCGGTGGTCCGGCCGCTCCGGCACGGCGTCATCGCCGACTTCGACTCCACCGAGAAGATGCTCCACTACTTCATCGGCAAGACCCGGCAGCGACGCAGTCTCGTGCACCCGCGCGTGGTGGTCACGGTGCCCTCCGGGATCACCCAGGTGGAGAAGCGGGCGGTCCGCCAGTCGGCCAAGCAGGCGGGGGCCCGCGAAGCCTATCTCATCGAGGAGCCCATCGCCGCCGCTCTGGGCGCGGACCTCCCGGTCGCGGAGCCCGGCGCCAACATGATCGTGGACATCGGCGGCGGCACCACCGAGGTCGCGGTGATGTCGCTGTCCGGGATCGTCTACTGCAAATCCGTCCGGATCGCGGGCGACGAGATGAACACCGCGGTGATCCAGCACATCCGGAAGAACTACAGCCTGCTCGTGGGCGAGCGCCACGCGGAGGAGATCAAGCTGCGGCTCGGGTCCGCCTATCCCGCCGCGGGCGAGCACCTCACCATGGAGGTCAAGGGGCGCGACCTCATCGTCGGCATCCCCAAGACCATCCTGGTGACCGGCGAGGAGATCCGCGAGGCCCTGCGCGAGCCGATCATGGCGATCGTGAGCGCGGTGCACACCTGCCTCGAGCAGATCCCGCCCGAGCTGGCCGCCGACATCGTGGACAAGGGCATCGTGGTGTCGGGCGGGGGCGCGCTCCTCCGCGGGCTGGACTCGCTCCTCCACGAGCAGACCGGGTTGCCGATCCGCGTGAGCGACGACCCACTGACCTGCGTGGTGCGCGGGGCGGGAGCGCTGCTGGACAACGTCAAGCTGCTCTCCCGCGTCGCGCTGCCTGCCTAGCTCGCGCATCCCCCGGAGCCCTTGACCCCTGGCGCACCCAGGGGGTCCTCTCGGCCGGTGAGCCTCGGTCCAGCGCCGTCAGCGGCCGAGTGACATCTCCGACACGATGAGCCGGTAGTCGGCGCGGGGGCGGAAGGTCAGGCGCCGGTTGGTGCCGTAGACCACGACTTCCTGGAAGAGTTCGAGCCAGGGCTTTTCCATCGGGTCGGGGCGGCCAGGTCGAGATGGCCGAGGGTATCGCACGCGCCCCGGCAATTCTATAATCTCCGGCGAGCCGGACATCCCACGGATCGCTACCCACTGGAGGCCGTATGAAGGGCGTGACCCTGCCGACCGAGACCGTGTTCGTGATGGAGAACTCGCCGATCAAGTTCGGGCTGGGCGCCATGGACGAGATCGGCTTCGACGCCAGCCGCCTCGGCATCCGCAAGGCGCTGATCTTCACCGACCGTCACATCTCCGAGCTGGGCCTGCCCGAGCGCGTGCGCGCGCTCCTCGAGGAGCAGGGCGTGAAGGCCGACGTCTGGGACGGCGTGGAGGTGGAGCCCACCGACCGCTCCATGGAGGAGGCGGGCGAGTACGCGCGCAGCAAGGACTGGGACGGGCTGATCGCGATCGGCGGCGGCAGCACCATCGACACGTGCAAGGCGGCCAATCTCCTCACCTGCTATCCGGCGCCGCTGCTCGATTACATCAACAAGCCGGTCGGGAAGGGCGTGCCGGTGCCCGGTCCGGTGCGGCCGCTGATCGCGGTGCCCACCACCGCGGGGACCGGCAGCGAGACCACCGCGGTGGCGGTCACGCACGTCGTGGACCAGAACGTGAAGGCGGGCGTCTCGCACCGCCTGCTCCGGCCCGCGCTGGGGGTCGTGGATCCGCTCAACACGCTGACCGTCCCGCCCGAGGTGACCGCAGCGGCGGGCGCCGACATCCTCACCCACGCGATCGAGTCGTACACCACCCGCCCCTACAACGCGCGCG
>DATHSW010000246.1:0-17818 GCA_035463855.1 Candidatus Deferrimicrobiaceae bacterium
CGTGATGCCGCGCAGGGCCACGAACTGGCCGAACTTCTTGGCGATGCCCTCGAGCGCCACCGCGGCGGGGCGCGCCGCCTCCGCACTCACCCGCGGCTCCCCCTCGCGGTCTCTTCCGCCACCACGCGCAGGATCCCGGGCCCGTAGCGGAGGGCCTTGTGCGGCCCCACCCCGTGCGCCATCTCGAGCTCGGCCCCCGTCCGCGGCCTCAGCATCGCGATGTCGCGGAGCGTGCGGTCGCTGGCCACGATGAAGGGGGCCACCCCCTCGGCCCGCGCCACCGCGAGCCGGTGGCGACGGAGGGCCTCGAAGAGCGCCTGCGCCGCCTCATCCAGCTCCGCGGCCTCGCGCGCGGGCCGGCGCCGCCCCGGCTCCGCGGCCGGGAGGGTGGCGGGCGCGGCGACCGCGCGAGAGCCGGCCGGGGGCAGCAGCAGCCGCACCGGCCGCTCGCCCTTCATGACCGCGCGCCCCTCGTCGGTCAGGACGACCACCGGGCGCTCCCGCCCCGAGAAGCTCACCCAGCCCGCCGAGACGCATCGGCGCAGCAGGGCCAGGACCCAGGCCGCGGAATGCTCCTTGAGGTTGCCGTGGGTCGGCACCCGGGTCAGCCCGGCCCGCTCGAGGCGCTCGTCCGGCTCGCCCCGGACCAGCTTGACCACGGTCTGCAGGCCGAAGCGCCCGTGGACCCGGGCGACGCCCGACAGGGCTTTCCGGACGATCAGGGAGGTCCGCTCCGGATCCTCGTCTTCCGGGGCGGCCTCCAGCGCCCGGCAGACGTCGCAGCGCCCGCAGCCCGCGAGGGTCTCCGCCTCATCGCCGAAATAGCGCAGAATCGCGTCGTGACGGCAACTTCCCCCCTCGACCCAGCGAATCAGCTCGAGGAACATCCCCCACTTGTGCTCGACCACCGCCGGGTCCGGCGCCGCCCCGTCGGTGCCCCGCTCGAGCAGGGCCCGGCGCAGCGGGAGGTCGCCGCCGCTCACCAGGAGGAGACCCAGGGCGGGTGCGCCGTCGCGCCCGGCGCGGCCCACCTCCTGGTAGTAGGCCTCGATGGAGCCGGGTGGGCCCAGGTGGATCACCGCGCGCACGTCGGGCCGGTCGATGCCCATGCCGAAGGCGTTGGTCGCCACCACGATCTCGACCCGCCCCTCCGCGAACCCCCGCTGGGCGACCTCGCGCGTCCGCCCATCGAGCCCCGCGTGGTAGGCGACGGCCCCCCAGCCCCGGGCGGCCAGGCGGTCGGCCTCCTCCTCGGCCTTCTTGCGGGTGGGCGCGTAGACGATCGCGGTGCCGCCGCCGCGGCCGGGTCCGCCGAGGGCCTCGGCGAGGGCCGCGTCCACCAGCCGCTCCCGCTCGCGCCGGCCGTCCACCTCGACGGCGCGCAGGGCCAGGTTCGGGCGGGCGAAGCCGCGCACCATCTGGGGCGTGTCCGGCGGGAGCCCGAGGCGCGCGAGGATCTCGTCGCGCACGATCGGCGTCGCGGTGGCGGTGCAGGCGAGCACCCGCGCGCCCGGGAAGTCGCCGATCAGCGCGCCGATCTCGAGATACTCCGGGCGGAAGTCGTGGCCCCATTCGCTGATGCAGTGGGCCTCGTCCACCGCGATCAGCGGGACGGTGAGCGCGCCGAGCATGGCCCGGAAGCCGGGGAACGCCAGCCGCTCGGGCGCGACGTAGACCAGCCGGAACGCGCCCGCGGCCAGCCGCGCCATGCGCCGCTTCATCTCGGCGGCGTCGAGGGTGGCCGCCAGATAGGTCGCAGCCACTCCGCGCGCCTCGAGGGCCTGGACCTGGTCGGCCATGAGGGCCACCAGCGGGGAGATGACGAGCGTGGTCCCGGGCAGCAGCGTGGCCGGGAGCTGATAGCTCAGGCTCTTGCCGCCCCCGGTAGGCGCCACCAGCAGCAGCCGCCCGTGGGCGAGCAGGGTCTCCACCGCCTCGCGCTGGCCCGGCCGGAAGGCCGTGTAGCCGAGCCGCGCGAGAGCGAGGTCAATGTCGTCAGTCAACGGGCGAGGCGCGTCAGCCGGAAGCTTCATTACCTATCCGCTCGCCTCGCCTTCGGCTGCGGCTCGCCAAGCTCGAACGGCTACTTGGCGTACCGCTTCTGCCACTCGGCCAGGATGCGGTCGCGGTTCTTCGCCGACCAGTCGAAGTCGTTCGGGAAGACGACCTTGCTGATGTCCTTGGGCAGGCCCTCCGGCACCGGCATGCCGGCCACCCCCACCGCCGCGAAGAACTGGGCGGCGATCTTCATCGACTCATCGGTGATCGCCCAGTCGAGGAACTGACGGGCCGCCGGGTTCTTGGCCCCCTTCTTGGTGAGCCCGTTGGCCTCGATCTCGTAGCCCGAGCCTTCCTTGGGCAGCACCATCACCACCGGGGCGCCCTTCTTCTTCATCTCGTGGGCCACGTACTCGAACGACACCCCGATGGCCCGCTCGCCCGCCGCCGAGTCCTTGCACGGCTTGGAGCCGGACTTCGTGTATTCCGCGATGTTCTTGTCCAGCGCGTCGAGATACTTCCAGCCCTCCGCCTCGCCCACCCGCTGCAGGATCGACACCACCGAGAGGTAGCCGGTGCCCGAGGAGGCGGGGTTCGGCATCACCACGTGCCCCTTGTACACCGGCTTGGTCAGATCGGCCCACGACTCCGGCTTCGGCAGGTTGTGCTTCTTGGCGGTATCGGTGTTGAAGCAGAACGCGGACATGTAGATGTCGAGGCCGACCCAGCTCGGGGGGTTGGCCTTGTCGCGGAAGAGCGGCTGGATGCGCTCGATCCCCTTGGGCGCGTAAGGCTCCAGCAGGCCCGCGTTCTTGAACTGGAGCATGTTGGTGGCGCCCACGCCCCAGATCACGTCCGCCTGCATGTTGTCCTTCTCGGCCATGAACCGGGCCGCGATGTCGCCGGTGGACAGCCGCAGCATCTTGACCTCGACGTTGGGCAGCGCCTTCTCGTAGGCCTTCTTGTACTCGACGATCTGCTCGTTCTCGATGGCGGTGTAGATGACCACCGTCTGCTTCTGGGCCGCCGCCGGGGTGACCGCGGCGAGGGCCAGCAGCGCGGCCGTCACGACCAGGGCGAGGACGCTGCGCGCGGCTGTCAGCATGATGGACGCCTCCTTGGGACTGCGGGTCGAGTGGGACATCGTCACCTTACTGGGCCATGAATCCGCCGTCGACGATCATCTCGGCCCCGGTCATGAACGACGACTCGTCCGACGCGAGGAACAGCGCGGCGTTCGCGATGTCGCGGGGCTGGCCGATCCGGCCGAGGGGAATCCCGGTCTTGAACTCCGCCCGCAGCGCGTCGTTGAGATACGGGGCCTGCAACGGGGTCTCCACGATCCCCGGGTGGATCACGTTCGAGCGGATATTGTCCTTGGCGAACTGGATGGCCAGCGACTTGTTGAGCGAGATCAGCGCGCCCTTGGCCGCGGTGTAGGCGTCCTGGGCCCGCGTGAAGCCGGCCAGCGCCGAGACCGAGCCCACCAGGATGATGGACCCGCCGCCCGCCTTCCGGAGGTGCGGGATGCCGTACTTGGTGACCCAGAAGACCGACTTGAGGTTGATGGCCATGACCCGGTCCCACTGCTCGCCGTCCGTCTCGAGCACCGACCGGTCGCGGTCCTTCCAGAGCACGCCCGCGTTGTTGTAGAGGATGTGGAGCGCGCCGAAGCGGCGCACCCCCTCCTCCACCATCCGGCGCACCTCCGCCTCGATGGCCACGTCGCCCACCACCGCCAGCGCCTCTCCGCCCGCCTTCTTGACCAGCTGGACCGTCTCGGCGGCGGCCGCCCCGTTCAAATCGCAGACCACGATGCGAGCGCCTTCCTCCGCGAAGAGCACGGACGCCTCGCGTCCCATCCCCATCCCCGCGCCGGTGATGAGGGCGACTTTGTTCTTGAGCCTTCCTGGCATTCAGCGCTTCTCCATTGGGCTTACGCCCTCCCCGTCTCCTGCCGGCCTGCCTTTGCCGTTGCCTAGATTCGTTCGAACAGGCGGATCAGCTCCCAGTCGGTGACGGATTGGTCGAAGGCCTGCTGCTCCAGCCGCCCGTGCTGGAGATAGTGCTCCACGACCCTCGGCCCGAACGCCTCGCGCGCCACCTTCGACCCCTCCAGCCCGGCGAGCGCGTCGCGCAGCGTCTTCGGCACCTGGGCCAGCCGGGTGTCCTCGTAGGCGTTGCCCTCGAACATGGCGGGTGGGGCCAGCCTTTGCTCGACACCGTGCAGCCCCGCCGCGATGGTCGCCGCGAAGGCCAGGTACGGGTTGGCGTCCGCGCCCGGGATGCGGTTCTCGACCCGGAAGCCGCCGCCCTCCCCGCAGATGCGGAAGCCGCAGGTGCGATTGTCCCAGCCCCACGCGATGCGGGTGGGCGCGAAGGAGCCGGCCTGGTAGCGCTTGTACGCGTTGACGGTGGGCGCGTAGAAGTACGCGAGCTCCCGCGCCATCGCCATCTGGCCGGCCAGCCACTGCTGGAAGAGCGGCGTGCCCTGCCGGCCGCCGTCCTTGGCCGCGAACAGGTTGCGCCGCCCCGCGGTGTCCCACACCGAGGAGTGGAGGTGGAAGGACGAACCGGCCGCGCCCATGTCGTACTTGGCCATGAAGGTCACCGAGCAGCCCTGCTGCCAGGCGATCTCCTTCACCCCGTGCTTGTAGAGCACGTGGCGGTCGGCCATCTCGAGCGCGTCGGCGTAGCGCAGGTTGATCTCCTCCTGCCCCCGCCCCCACTCGCCCTTGGAGAACTCCACCGGCACCCGCGCCGCCTCCATGCCGTTGCGGATCGCGCGAACCAGTGGCTCCTCCCGGGACGTCTGGAGGATGTGGTAGTCCTCGAGATAGCTCGAGACCGGCGTGAGGCCGTGATAGCGCTTGGCGCGCGCCTCGTCGAACGACTCCTTGAACAGGTAGAGCTCCAGCTCGGACGCGGTCTTGACCCGGTAGCCGACCTTGGCCGCGCGCTCGAGCTGGCGCCGCAGCACCCAGCGCGGCGCCTCCTCGATCGGCTCGCCCTCCTCCGTGTAGACGTCGCAGAACACCAGGGCGGTCTTGGGCAGCCAGGGCAGGAGCCGCCAGGTGGTGAGATCGGGCTGAAGCTTCATGTCCCCGTAGCCCCGCTCCCACGAGGCGAGCTTGAAGCCGGGCAGCGGCTCCATCTCCATGTCCACCGTGAAGAGGTAGATGCACGCGTGGACGCCGTCGTGGAGCACGTGGTCGAGGAAGTAGCGCCCGACCACCCGCTTGCCCATCAGGCGGCCGAGCCCGTCGGCGAACACCGTGAGCACGGTGTCCACCTCCCCCTTCTTGATCAACGCCTCGAGGCCCTTCGGCTCTGCCCGCTCTTCAGGCACAGGCCGGTCTCCGTCGATCGAGCGGCGTGAGGAGGAGGCGGCGACGCAAAGCGCGGCAATCTTACCCGTACCGGGTCAGGTCTGGCAACACGATCCGGATCCGATACACGCTTTCGATCCGCTCCGAGCGCGGGCTCCGCCCGCGCAACCGCGCCGAGTCACCTAGCGGATGGGGACGGGCGGGATCAGGACGATCAGCAGGATGAGGCAGAAGACACCGAGGACGTAGCGGCGGCGGGAGAGCGGCGTCAGGTCGTCGAGGGGCGGCGCGTGATGGAAGCCCATGAGGAGCAGGATGAGCGCGCCGAACACGATCCAGTTGGCCGACTGGAACACCGCGCCCAGCGCGATGAGGCCCACGAACGTGGCGATGGAGACCTGGCGGTGCCAGGGCCCGACCAGCGCGTAGGCGATGCGGCCGCCGTCGAGCTGGCCCACCGGGAACAGGTTGAGCGCGGTGACGAAGAGGCCCACCCAGCCCGCGAGCGCGACCGGGTGCACGAAGACGTCCATGCCGGACGGGACGGGCCCGAAGACCATCCAGGTGAACAGCCGCATCAGCAGCGAGTCGCCGAAGGTGATCCCGCTGTGCTCGGGCAGCACCATGCCCACCCGCGACCAGCTGAGCCCGAGCAGCAGCGCGGGCACCGCCACCACGAGCCCGGCGAGCGGGCCGGCCACCGCGATGTCGAAGAGCGAGTTGCGGTCCCGCGCGGGCGACCGCATGCGGATCACCGCGCCCATGGTGCCGAACAGGAAGATCGGCGGCGGCGCCGGGATGAAGAACGGCAGGCTCACCGAGGCCCCGTAGTAGCGGGCCGTGAAATAGTGGCCGAACTCGTGGGTGCCCAGGATGGCGATCAGCGTGAAGGAGAACGGCACGCCGTCGAGCAGGCGGAGCGGCTGCAGGAACGGGTTGAACGTCACGAACGGGAACGAGCCGGTCACCAGGCATCCCGCGGCCAGCGTGGAGAGCACGGTGAGCACGAACAGCAGCACGTTGACGCCCGAGCGGGAGCGCTCGGCCACGTCGGCCAGCGGCACCGCGCGGATCCACACCAGGTCGCCCTGGCGGCCGAGGAAGGGGGTGTAGCCGAACGGCTTCAGGCGCGGCTCGATGACCGCGAGGGCGCGCGCGGGCTCCACCAGCAGCCGGCCGCCCCAGCCGAAGGTCGCCCCCCGCACCTCCTGCCGCTCGATGCGGAAGATGTCCTCGATGTTGCGGCGCAGCAGGTCCTCGACGACCGCGTAGCCCTCGGCGGGGGCGCGGTTGGCTTCGGGCGCGGTCGCGGAGGGAAACGGCCAGAGGCGCATGAGCGCAGGTTACCACACGGCCAGGAGCGCCACCGCCCGCCGGCACGCGTCGAGGCCGCCCTCCAGATAGATCACGCCCACGACGGCCTCCAGCGCGGTGGCGAGCACCGACTCCTTCGCGCGCCCGCCCATCTGCTCCTCGCCGCGGCCGAGGCGCAGGTACGCGCCCAGGCCCAGCGCGGCGGCCCAGCGCGCGAGGTTCTCCCCCGAGACCAGCGCGGCCCGGCGCGGGGTCAGCACGCCGACCGGCTCGTCGGGCGCGGTCGCGAGCAGATGCTCGGCGACGAGGAGCGCCAGCACCGCGTCGCCCAGGAGGGCGAGCCGCTCGTTGTCGGGCGAGCCGGGGTTCTCGTTCGTGAAGGAGCGGTGGGTGAGCGCCTCGCGCAGCCGCGCGGGATCGCGGAAGGCGTGGCCCAGCCGCGGCCCCAGCGCGCCGCCCGGATCCGGCGCGGCCGTCAACGCGGCGGGTGTCCCGTTGACGCCGGATGAGCCGCGACCATCGAGCACCACTTTCCGCGCGGGCTCCGCCCGCGCTCTCCGCGTCTCCTAGGCGCGATACTTCCGGAGGGCGATCGTGGCGTTCGTGCCCCCGAAGCCGAACGCGTTGCTGAGCGCGACCTCCACGTCCTGCTTGCGGGCCTGGTTCGGGATGTAGTCGAGATCGCAGTCGGGATCGGGGGTCTCGTAGTTGATGGTCGGCGGCAGGACCCCGTGATGGATCGCGAACGCGGTGGCGATGGCCTCGATCCCGCCCGCCGCCCCGAGCAGGTGGCCGGTCATGGACTTGGTGGAGGAGACCGCGAGCTTGCGGGCGTGCTCGCCGAAGACGCGCTTGATCGCCATCGTCTCCGACTTGTCGTTGTACGGCGTCGAGGTGCCGTGGGCGTTGATGTAACCGACCGCGGTGGGCTCGACACCCGCGTCGCGGAGGGCCAGGGCCATCGCCCGCGCGGCCCCGTCCGCCTCGGGATCCGGCGCGGTCATGTGATAGGCGTCACCGGTCATGCCGTAGCCCACCACCTCCGCGTAGATCCGCGCGTCGCGGGCCAGCGCGTGCTCCAGCGACTCGAGCACGACCAGGCCGCCGCCCTCCCCGCACACGAAGCCGTCGCGGGTCGCGTCGAACGGGCGGCTCGCCCGGGCCGGATCGTCGTTTCTGGTGGACATCGCCTTCATCTGGCAGAAGCCCGCGAAGGTCAGGGGGATGATGATCGCCTCGGCCCCGCCCGCGATCATGACGTCGGCGTCGCCGCGCTGGATGATCCGGGTGGCGTCGCCGATGGCGTGATTGCCGGTGGCGCAGGCGGTGACCACCGAGGAGTTCGGCCCCTTGGCCCCGAAGCGCATCGAGATGAGCCCGGAGGCCATGTTCACGATCAGCATCGGGATGAAGAAGGGCGACACCCGGTCGGGCCCCTTCTCGAGCAGGACCTTGTGGGTCTCGAGCAGCGTGGTGATGCCGCCGATGCCGGAGCCCACCAGGACCCCGAAGCGGGTCTTGTCCACCCGCTCCACGTTCAGCCCCGCGTCTTCCACCGCCATCACCCCGCAGGCCACCGCGTACTTGAGGAAGGGGTCGAACTTGCGGTCGTCCTTCTTGTCGATGTAGCGAAGCGAGTCGAAGCCCTTCACCTCGCCCGCGATCCGGGTGGGCAGAGGACTCGCGTCGAACCGGGTGATGGGCCCGATTCCCGACTTGCCCTGGGTCAGCGCGGCCCAGAACTCCTCGGCGGTGTTGCCGACCGGGGTGACCGCCCCCGCTCCGGTGATGACGACTCGACGCGCGTGCACGCGCCCCTCCGCTCGCCCGGCCCTACGAGTTCTCTTTGATGTAGCTGATGGCGTCCCCGACGGTGGCGATCTTCTCCGCGTCCTCGTCCGGGATCTCGAGGTCGAACTCCTCCTCGAAGGCCATCACCAGCTCGACGGTGTCGAGGGAATCGGCCCCGAGGTCCTCGATGAACTTCGCGGCCGGCAGCACCTCGTCCTCTTCCACTCCGAGCTGCTCGACGATGATCTCTTTCACGCGCTCCTCAACCGGCTTCGCCATGCCCTCCCCTCCTGGCTGCGATTGGCACTGAATTCCCTCGTCCCACCCGCTCCGGGCGAGGGGTGACTTACGCGTACAGCCCGCCGTTGACGTGGATCGTTTGACCGGTGATGTAGGTCGCGCCGTCGCCGGCGAGGAACCGCACCACCTCCGCCACCTCGCGGCTCTGCCCGATCCGCTTGAGCGGCACCTGCTGGAGCATCGCCTCGCGCGCCTCCGCGGACATCGTGGCCGTCATGTCGGTCTCGATGAGTCCCGGGGCCACCGCGTTCACCAGGATGTTCCAGTGCGCCAGCTCGCGCGCGGCCGCCTTGGTGAGCCCGATCACTCCCGCCTTGGCCGCCGAGTAGTTGACCTGGCCGGGATTGCCCATCACGCCCGCGGTGGACGCGATGTTGATGATACGCCCGCTCTTCTGCCTCATCATCACCTTGCCCGCCGCGCGGGTCATGAGAAAGACCCCGCGCAGGTTCGTGTCGAGCACCTGGTCCCAGTCGTCGTCCTTCATCCGGACCAGGAGCTGATCGCGCGTGATCCCGGCGTTGTTCACCACCACGTCGATGCGCCCGAACCGCTCCCGGGTCGTCTCGACCAGGCGATCCACGCCCTCGCGCTTGCTGGCGTCGGCCACCACCGCCAGCGCCGGGGCGCCCAGCGCTTCCAACTCCTTCACCGCCGCGTCGAGACGCGCCGCGTCGCGGCCCGAGACTACCACGGAGGCGCCGTCCTCTGCCAGCAACCGGGCGATGGCGAGGCCAATCCCGCGGCTGCCGCCGGTGACGACCGCGACCCTCCCGGCTAGGGCCTTCCCCTCGGTCACGCCGCGCCCCCGCCGACGGCCGCGACCGCCTTCTCGAGCGAGGCGGGATCTTCCACCGGGTAGCCCCGCGCGCCGTCCAGCGTGCGCTTGAGCAGCCCGGTCAGCACGCGCCCCGGCCCGACTTCGAGGAACCCGGTCGCGCCTTCCCGGGCGAGGCGCTCCACGCACTCGGTCCAGCGCACCGGGCTCGCCACCTGCTGCACCAGGAACGGCTTCACCTCGTCGGCGGTGCGCGTGACGCCGCCGTCCACGTTCCGCACGACCGGAATGCGCGGAGCCACCACCGTCACCCGCTCCAGCTCCGCGGCCAGCCGGTCCGCGGCCGGCTTCATGAGGGCGCAGTGGAAGGGCGCGCTCACCGGGAGCAGGACGCTCTTCTTGCCGCCCCGCTCCGCCGCGGCCGCGACCGCCCGCTCCACCGCCGCCCGGTGCCCCGCGATGACGATCTGGCCCGGCGAGTTGATGTTGGCCACCCCGACCACGTCCCCCCGCGCGGCCTCCGCGCACACCGCCTCCGCGGTGGCCAGATCCACGCCGAGCAGCGCGGCCATCGCGCCGGTGCCCACCGGCACCGCCTCCTGCATGAACTCGCCGCGGCGCCGCACCAGCCGTACCGCCTCGTCGAAGCGGAGCGCGCCCGCCACCACGAGGGCGGAGTACTCGCCCAGGCTGTGGCCCGCGGCCAGCTCCGGCCGCACGCCCCGCTCGGCCAGCGCCGCGGCGGCGGCCACGCTCGCGGTGAGCACCGCGGGCTGGGTGTTCGCGGTCAGGGCCAGATCGGCGGCCGGCCCCTCGAAGCAGAGCTTCGAGAGGGCGAAGCCGAGCGCGGCGTCCGCCTCGGCCCACACCGCGCCCGCGGCGCGCGAGCGCTCCGCGAGCGCGCGGCCCATCCCGACCTCCTGGGAGCCCTGGCCGGGGAAGAGGAAGGCGAGCGCGCCGGCTACCATCGCAGCAGCGCCGCGCCCCAGGTGAAGCCGCCGCCGAAGGCGGCCATCAGCACCAGATCGCCCGCCTTGAGGCGTCCGGTCGACCACGCCTCCTCGAGGGCCACGTAGACGGAGGCGGCGCCCGTGTTGCCGTAGCGCTCCACGTTGACCATCACTCGGTCCATGGGCAGCTTGAGGCGCTTGACCGCCGCCTCGATGATGCGGAGGTTCGCCTGGTGCGGGACGAAGAGGTCCAGGTCGGCGGCGGTGAAGCCGTTGTTCTTGAGGATGCGCTCGGCGCAGTCGCCGAACATCCGCACCGCCACCTTGAACACCTCGTTGCCCTTCATCTTGGCGAAGTGCAGGCGCTGGTCCACCGTCTCGTGGGTCGCGGGCCGGAGCGACCCGCCCGCCGGCTGCATCAGGAGATCGCCGTAGCGGCCGTCCGAGTAGAGATCGGTGTCGATGATGCCGGCCTCGTCGGTGGACGGGCGGAGTATCGCCGCGCCCGCCGCGTCCGCGAGCAGGATGCAGGTCCCGCGGTCGGTGTAATCGGTGATGCGGGAGAGGCACTCGGCCCCGATGCAGAGCACGGTGCGGTACTTGCCGGTCTGGACGAACTGCGCGCCGATCGAGAGGCTGTACACCGAGCCCGAGCAGGCCGCGTAGACGTCCACCGAGCCCGCGTTGCGGCAGCCCAGGCGATGCTGCACCAGGTTGGCGGTGGTCGGAAAGTTCATGTCCCCCGCGGTGGTCCCCACCACGATGAAGTCGATCTCCTCCGGGGTGACCTGGGCCCGCTCCATCGCCTGCCGGGCGGCCCGGATCGCGAGGTCGGACGGCCCCTCGTGCTCGTCGACGACGCGCCGCTCGCGGATCCCGGTGCGCTGGACGATCCACTCGTCGGAGGTCGCGACCATCTTCTCGAGCTCTTTGTTGGTCAGGATGCGCTTCGGGGCGAAGGCGCCCACGCCGATGATGCGAGCCCGGCTCATTCCCGGCCTCCCTCCCGACCCTCGGCGAGGACGGCCTCGGCCTCGAGCGCGGTCTTGATGTGCTGGTTCACGTCGTTGCGAACCCAGTCGGCGGCCACGCGCACCGCGTTCTTGATCGCCTTCACCGGTGAGGCCCCGTGGCAGATGATGGCGGCGCCGTTCATGCCGAGCAGCGGGGCGCCGCCCATCTCGGTGTAGTCCACCCGGCGCTTGAGCCGGGCGAAGGCGCGCTTGGCGAGGGCGGCGCCCGCCAGCGACAGGATGTCCCGCGAGAGCTCCTCGCGGATCATCGCGGTGAGCATCTCGGCCAGGCTCTCGGAGACCTTGAGACAGACGTTGCCGGTGAAGCCGTCCGTCACCACCACGTCGCAGCGGCCGTTGTAGATGTCGCGCCCCTCGATGTTGCCGATGAAGTTGAGCGACGAGCCGCGCAGGTACTCGTAGGCTTCCTTGGTCAGGTCGGTGCCCTTGCCCTCTTCCGCGCCCACCGAGAGCAGCCCCACCCGCGGGTTGTCCTTGCCCACGATGTGCCGCGAGTAGACGTGCCCCATCACCGCGAACTGGAAGAGCTGGCGCGGCTTGGGATCCACGTTGGCGCCCGCGTCGATGAGCACGGTGTAGCCGGCCAGGCTCGGCAGCGGCGCCGCGATGGCCGGCCGGTCCACTCCGGGCAGCACGCCCATCACGAACCCGCTGATCGCCATGGCCGCGCCGGTGTTGCCGGCCGAGATGAGGGCGCCGCACTCGCCGTCCTTGACCAGCTCGGCGGCCACCCGCAGCGAGGAGTCGCGCTTGCGCCGCAGGGCCTGCGAAGGGGCCTCCGCCATGCCGACCACCTGCGAAGCGTGGCGCACGGTGACCGGCAGGTCCTGGGCCTGGAGCCGCGAGATCTCGCGCTCGATGGCCGCCTTGTCCCCGACCAGCACCGAGGTGAGCCCGAACTCCCGGCACGCCGCCACCGCGCCCTCGACCACGACGGCGGGGCCGAAATCGCCTCCCATGGCGTCGACCGCGATCTTCATGGCGCCGATCTTATGGCACGGCGGGGCTCAGCCGGAAAGAACTATTCTCCTTCGACCGAGATGACTTCCCGCCCCTTGTAGAAGCCGCAGTGGGGGCAGATGCGATGGGGAGGCTTGACCTCACGGCACTGCGGGCACAGGGACCGCGTGGGCGCGACCATCTTGTAGTGCGTGCGCCGCTTGCGGCCGCGCGTCTTGGAGTGGCGTCGCTTGGGCAGAGGCATCGGATCGCTCCTATCTCGGCTATCTCGTCCGGCCGGCCCAGTCCTTGAGGGCCGCCCAGCGCGGGTCGGGGGCGCGCGTCTCGCACGCGCAGGCCGTGGTGTTGCGGTTGACCCCGCAGACGGGGCAGAGCCCCCGGCAGGTGTCCCGGCACAGCGGCTTCATGGGCAGCGCCAGGGTGGTCTCGGTTTCCAGCAGGGCCGTGAGATCGAGGGTGCCGTGCTGGTAGACGTCGGTCTCCAGATCGGCGGCACCCAGCTCCCGCTCCTCTCCCCGCGTCCCGGGGGCCGGCACGAAGCGGGCGTCCACCGCGGGATGGACGGTCACGGTGTAGGCCTCGACGCAGCGCCCGCACGTGAGGGGCACCCGGGCCGAGATCTCCCCGCGCACGAAGACCGTGTCGCCCTCTTTCTCCACGGTCAGGGCCAGGTCGTCGAGCGTCCAGGTGGCGTCCTGGAATGGGCGCGGGAAGTCCGCGGTCCCCTCGATGCGCAGGCCCTCGGGTGGAATGTCGGCAACCTGGATGAGCACGTGAAGAACCTCGTCTAATGTCGTGTCAACTAAGGGATTTTACTACGGACGGGCCAGTATATGCGCGGGGGTGCGCCCTGTCAACCCAAAAGCCCGTAAAGTCGGCCCCTTGCTTGACGCTCTGGGAGGCGGCTGCTAGCATTCGACCGGGAGGACGAGCGGATGGCGAATCTGATGAAGACCGGTGTCCTGCTGGCGGCCCTGACGGTGCTGCTCGTGCTCATCGGCGGGGCGCTCGGCGGGCAGAACGGCATGGTCATGGCCTTCATGCTGGCCATGGTGATGAACTTCGGCAGCTACTGGTTCTCGGACAAGATCGTGCTGGCGATGTACCGCGCCCAGCCGGTGGACGAGCGGTCGGCTCCCGGGCTCTTCCGCATCGTCCGGAACCTGGCCACCCGGGCCGGCCTGCCGATGCCCCGCGTCTACGTCATCCCCGGGGACGCCCCGAACGCCTTCGCCACGGGCCGCAACCCGCAGCACGCGGCGATCGCGGTCACGGAGGGCATCCTGCGGATCATGAGCGAAGAGGAGCTCGAAGGGGTGCTGGCCCACGAGCTCTCCCACGTGCAGAACCGCGACACCCTGATCATGGCCATCGCCGCCACCCTGGCCGGCGCGATCACCTACATGGCCCACATGGCCCAGTGGGCGATGATCTTCGGCGGCGGCCGGCGGGACAGCGACGAGAACGAGTCGGGCAGTGGGGGCGTCCTCGGCGGCCTGCTCATGATCGTGCTGGCGCCGCTCGCGGCCACCCTGATCCAGCTCGCGGTCTCGCGCTCGCGGGAGTTCCAGGCCGACGCCACCGGCGCCCAGATCGCCGGGCAGCCCTGGGGCCTGGCCAAGGCGCTCGAGAAGCTCGAGACGGCCTCCAAGGTGGCGCCCATGGAAGCCACCCCGGCGACGGCGCACCTCTTCATCGTCAATCCGCTCACCGGCGGCGGCTGGACCACCCTGTTCATGACGCATCCGCCCATCGTGGAGCGGGTGGCGCGGCTGCGCGCCATGGCCCGATCGCAGGCCAGGTAGTAAGCCGATCGTCGGACCCAACGCAGTCCTCAGGAGCGGGTCGGGGGAGACGGGCCACCGTCCCCGCTTGTTCGCGGACATGATCCTGGCGCGGGAGCTTCGGAAGACCTACGGGTCCAGCAGCGTGATCGACGGCGTGTCCTTCGAGCTGGGCGCGGGCCAGTGCCTGGCCCTGCTCGGTCCCAACGGCGCCGGCAAGACCACGCTGCTTCGAATACTCGCCACCCTGCTCCGTCCCACTGCCGGCTCGCTCAGCATCGGCGGCGCCGACGCCCTCCGCGAGCCCGAGCGAGCGCGGGCGCTCATCGGCATGGTGGCCCACGGCTCCTACGTCTACGAAGATCTCACCGCGCGGGAGAACCTGCGCTTCTGGGAGACCATGCGGGGTGGCGACACCGGAGCCGGGCGGCTCACCGCCGCGCTCGCCCAGGTCGAGCTCGACGCGGTGGCGGACGAGCGCGTGCGCACGTTCTCGGCCGGCATGAAGCGGCGGCTCGGGCTGGCCCGCGTGGTGCTGGGCCAGGCGCGGCTGCTCCTGCTCGACGAGCCCTTCACCGGGCTCGACCGGCGCGGCCAGAAGTGGGTCAACGAGTTCCTGCTGGGCTTCAAGGCGGCGGGGGGCGCGGCGGTGGTCGCCACCCACAGCTTCGGCAGCGGGCTCGGCGTGGCCGACCGCGTCGCCATCCTGGGCAGCGGCCGGCTCCTGCTGGACCGGCCCGCCGCGGATCTCTCGCCCGAGGCGCTCCATCGCCTCTACGAGAGCCTCACCGACGGGGCCGAGGCGGGCCGGTGACCTACGCCCGGCGCGCGTGGATCATCCTCTGGAAAGACCTGCTCATCGAGCGGCGGGCGAAGGAGACCGCCAACGCGCTCCTGTTCTTCTGCCTGCTGCTGCTCTTCCTCTTCCAGTTCGCGCTGGGTCCGGATCGGGAGCGGCTGGCCACCGCGGTGCCGGGGCTGCTCTGGCTCGGCTTCATCCTGGCTGGGCTGCTCGGCCTCGGCCGGAGCTTCCTCGCCGAGCGCGACAACGACTGCTGGGAGGGCCTGCGGCTGACCCCCGGCGACAAGTCGGCGATCTACCTCGGCAAGCTCGCGGGCAACTGCGTGCTAATGACGGCGGTGGAGATCATCCTGGTCGTCCTCTTCGGTGTCTTCTACAACGTGGATCTCTGGACGCCGGCGGCGCCCCTGACGCTCGTCCTGGCGCTCGGCACGATCGGCCTCGCCGCGGTGGGCACGCTCTTCGCGGCCATGACCGCCCAGGTGCGCGCCCGCGAGCTGCTCTTCCCGGTGCTGTTGCTGCCAGTGCAGGTGCCCGTCCTCCTCGCGACCGTGAGCGCGACCCAGGCCGTGCTGCTCGGCCAGCCGCTCGCCGACGTGGCCCACTGGCTCAAGCTGCTCGCCGGCGCCGACCTCGTCTACGTGACCATCGGCCTCCTCACCTTCGAGTTCGTGCTGGAGGGCTGAGATGACCCGCGCGCTCGGCTGGCTGGCGGCGCTGGGCCTGGTGGCGGGCCTCGCCGCCGGCTTCGGCTACGCCCCCCGCGAGACCGTGCAGGGCAACGTGCAGCGCATCATGTACCTCCACGTGCCGGCCGTGCTCACCGCCTATCTGGCCTTCGGCCTCGTGCTGGCGGGCAGCATCGGCTACCTGGCCACGCGGCGACCGGGCTGGGACCGGCTGGCCGGCGCCGCCGGCGAGATCGGCGTGCTCTTCACGGGCCTCACCATCGTCTCCGGCTCGATCTGGGGCAAGCCGACCTGGGGCACGTGGTGGACCTGGGACGCCCGGCTCACCTCGACCGCGGTCCTCTTCCTGGTCTACGTGGGCTACCTGCTCCTGCGCAGCCTGATCGAGGATCCGGAGGCCCGGGGCCGCTACGCGGCGGTCGTCGGGATCGTGGGCGCGGTGAACGTCCCGATCGTGCACTTCTCGGTGAAGTGGTGGCGCGCGCTGCATCAGCCCTCCACGATCCTGGGGCCCGAGCGGTCCCCGATCGATCCCGCCATCGGGCTGGCCCTGTTCGTCAACTGGGTGGCCTTCACCCTGCTGTTCGCCTACTTCCTGTCGCGGCGGATGGAGATCGCCCGGCTCGAGGAGCAGATCTGATGCCGTCCAACTGGGACTACGTCGTCGCCGCGTACGGCATCGCCGCCGTGACGCTGCTCGCCTACTGGCGCCACCTGGCGCGCCGGGCCCGCGCGCTCGCCGCGCGGCGCCCCCCGAAGCGGCGCGCGGCATGAACCGCAAGGCCAAGTTCATCGCGGGCGGCCTCGTCATCGTGGCCGCGCTGGCCTATCTGGTCTACGCGGGCGTGACCCAGTCGGTGGTCTACTTCGTCACCCCGAGCGAGCTCGGCGCGGCGCCGGTGCCCGGCAAGTCGTACCGGCTCGGCGGCATGGTCCAGCCGGGGACGCTCAAGTGGGAGCCGAAGGCGCTCGACCTGCGCTTCACCCTCTCGGACGGGAAGGCCACGGTGCCGGTCCGCCACCGCGGCACCCCACCCGATCTCTTCGCGGAAGCGCGCGGAGCCGTCGTCGAGGGCACCTGGAGCCGCGACGGCTACTTCCAGGCCACGACGATCATGGCCAAGCACTCGGAAGAGTACAAGGCCCCCCACGACGGGAGCCAGTCCGGGTACCAGGAGCTGCTCAAGACGCTCCGGGGCGGCGAGGGCAAGCCATGACGCCGGAGCTGGGCTACGCGCTGACGGTGGCCGCGCTCGTGCTGGCGGTCTATGGATCGGGCGCCGCCGCGTGGAGCGCCGTGAAGGGGCGGGCCGATCTGCGCGCCTCGTCGGAGCGGGCCGCGATCGGGGTGTGGCTGCTCCTCACCGCGTGCATGCTCCTGCTCGTCTACGCCTTCCTCACGTTCGACTTCTCCGTCCGCTACGTCGCCAGCAACACCAATCGCGGCACGCCCTTCTACTACCGCATCACCGCGGTCTGGGGCGCGCTCGAGGGCTCGATCATCCTGTGGGGGTGGATGCTCTCGCTCTACACCCTGATCGTGGTGGGCCGCTACCGGCGGACCCAGCCACAGCTCTACCCGTGGACGCTGGCCGTGATGCTCGGCCTCTCGTCGTTCTTCCTCCTGGTGATGACGATCCCGGCGCCGCCCTTCGAGCGGCTCTCCCCGATCCCCCCGGACGGCCGCGGCCTGAACCCGCTGCTCGAGGACTCGGGGATGATCACCCACCCGGTGGCGCTCTATCTGGGCTTCACCGGCTTCACGGTGCCCTTCGCCTTCGCGATGGCGGCGCTGATCGTCGGCCGCACCGGGGACGAGTGGATCACGATCACCCGGCGCTGGACCATCATCGCCTGGTACTTCCTCTCCCTGGGCCTCCTGATCGGCGGCTGGTGGAGCTATCACGTGCTGGGCTGGGGGGGATACTGGGCGTGGGACCCGGTCGAGAACGCGGCGTTCATGCCGTGGCTCACCGCCACCGCGTTCCTGCACTCGGTGATGATCCAGGAGCGCCGCGGCATGCTGAAGGTGTGGAACGTCGTGCTCGTCGTGACCACGTTCTTCCTGACCATCTTCGGCACCTTCATG
>DATHSW010000247.1:0-2639 GCA_035463855.1 Candidatus Deferrimicrobiaceae bacterium
AGCGTGCCGGTGCCGAAGGTGCCGTCGGCCGGGCTCCAGCCCCACATGAGGATCAAGCGCGAGTTCACGTAGTCGGTCGGCTCGCGGCCCGCGCTCTTGTAGTCGGCCTTGGCCCCGTAGGTCTGGCGCACCGCGAAGACCTCCGCCTCCGCCGAGATGTTGGTCCACAGCTCGGTGCAGCCGCCGAACATGTAGAGCAGGCGCTTGACGGTGGACCGGCTGTGCAGCATCGAGAGGCTGCCGGTGCGCGAGCAGTCGAGGATGGCCGCGGGCCCGTGCGTCTCGCGAATGCGGAGCATCTGCCGCGCCACCTCGTCGAGCGCCTCGTCCCAGCCGATCCGCTCGAACTGCCCGGCCCCGCGCGGGCCCACGCGCCGCAGCGGATGGGTGAGGCGGTCGGGGTGGTTGAGCCGCTCGAGCTGGCCGAAGCCGCGGACGCAGGCGTGGAGCGGCGCCTCCTCCGGCGTCCACTTGCGCGGATCGGTGCTGATCCGCACGATGCGCCCCTCGCGCACGTGGGCGTTGACCACGCAGCGGCCGCCGCAGTTGTGGCCGCAGGTGCTCGTGACCACGGTCTCGCCGGGCGCGGCGGCCGGCCGGGGCGCTTCGTAGCGGATGGTCCCGGGCATGGGGGCGAGCTTACCGCCGGGTGGCCCGAAAGGCCAGTCTGCTAGACTCGGGCGCCATGGCAACCCGGATCGTGATCGTGGGCGGCGGCCTCATGGGCCTCAGCGCCGCCTTCCACCTGCGCCGCGCCGACCCGGGTGCGAGGGTCAGCGTGCTGGAGCGCGACCGCGCGGGCGGCGCGGCCTCCGGAGCCAGCGCGGCCGGCGTGCGGGCGATGGGACGCGATCCCGCGGAGCGGGCGCTCGCGCTCGCGAGCCTCGCGCGCTGGCCCGAGCTCGATCGTGAGCTGGAGGCGCCGACGTGCTACCGGCGCACCGGGGGCCTGCGGCTGGCGCTCGACGAGACGGCCTGGCGCGCGGCGGGGGCCTGGGTGGCGGAGCAGCGTGCCGACGGCGTGGCGGTGGAGGTCGTGGACGCGGCGGGGGCGCGCGCGCTCGCGCCCGGGGTCGCGCCGGGCTGCCTCGGCGGCGTGCACGCTCCGATGGACGGCCAGGCGGAAGCCGGACCCGCGACGGAGGCGTTCGCCCGCGCGGCGCGGCGGCTCGGGGCGCGCGTCGAGGAGGGAGTCGGCGTGCGCGCGCTGGCGGTCGAGGGCGGACGGGTGGTGGGCGTCGAGCGCGCCGACGGGGCGCGCGAGGCCTGCGACGTGGCGATCGTGGCCGCGGGCGCGTGGAGCGCGCCGCTCCTCGCGGGCATCGGCGTGACGCTGCCGATCCAGACGCGCCCGCTCCAGATGCTGCTCACCGCGCCCGCCGCGCCCGCGCTCCGGCCGGTGCTGGGCGCCTTCGATCGCAAGCTGAGCCTGAAGCAGCTCGACGACGGCGCCTACCTGATCGGCGGCGGCTGGCCGGCGCGCGTCACCGACCACGCGGCCAATCGCTACGAGATGCTGGACGGGAGCGTGCGGGCGAGCCTCGAGGTCGCCCGCGCCGTCTTTCCACCGGTCGGCGCCTGCGCGCTCGCGCGGAGCTGGGCCGGCCTCGAGGCTTTCACGCCGGACGACCTCCCGATTCTCGGCCCGGTCCCCGGCCGGAGCGGCCTGCTGGTCGCCGCCGGCTTCTCGGGCCACGGCTTCGCATTGGGCCCGATGGTCGGCGACATCCTCGCGCGCCTGGCCACGGGCCGCGACGCCCTCGACGCGCTCTGGAGAAGTCTACGCTTCGGCCGGGGTCAGGTCTTATATTCCGACATTTCTCAGGCCGGCAGGTGAGTCGCCGAGCGCCTGGAATGTCGGAATGTAAGACCTGACCCCAGCTAGCGGCTGCGGGTGAGGTGGGTGGGGCGGGCGGTGTGGCCCGCGCGGCGCTCGGCGTTGGCGCGGGCGCGCTGGCGGTCTTCGGCCTTGCGGGCGCGGATGGCCGCGATGCGCTCGGCCAGCGGGATCTCCAGCTTGTCGGCCGGCCGCTTGGTGTAGTCGAAGCCGGGGAGCTGCGCGCGCGTGAAGCGCGAGCCTACCGCCCGCTCGATCCCGCGCAGGTCGCCTTCCTCGTCCGGTGAGACCAGGGTGAGCGCGTCGCCCACCGCCTCCGCCCGCGCGGTGCGGCCCACCCGGTGGATGTACTCGTCGGGCATGCCCGGCACGTCGAAGTTCACCACGTGGCTGAGCGCGTCGATGTCGATGCCGCGGGCCGCGATGTCGGTGGCCACCAGCACCTGGAAGCGCCCGTCCTTGAAGCCGGCCAGCGCCTGCGTCCGCTGCGCCTGGCTACGGTTGCCGTGGATGCGGTCGGCCTTGACCCCGTGGCGGGCCAGGTAGTCGGCCAGCCGGTTCGCCCGGTGCTTGGTGCGCGTGAAGGCGAGCACGCTGCGGGTGCCGGGCTGCTTGAGCAGCTCGACCAGCAGCGCCGACTTCAGCTCCTGCGGCACCGGGTAGACGGTGTGGGTGATGCCGGTCGCGGGCGCGGCCGGCCGCTCCACCTGGATGGCCACCGGATCGCGGAGGATCTGCCGGGCCAGCGTCACGATGGGGCCGGGCAGGGTCGCGGAGAGCAGCAGGGTCTGCCGCCGCGCCG
>DATHSW010000248.1:0-10628 GCA_035463855.1 Candidatus Deferrimicrobiaceae bacterium
CGGGTGTACTCCTCGAGCACCTCCTTGTACTTCGGGAGGAACTCGTGGAGCGGCGGATCCAGCAGCCGGATCGTCACCGGGTACGGGGCCATCGCCCGGAAGATCCCGATGAAGTCCTCGCGCTGGAAGGGCAGGAGCTGATCCACCGCCTTCTTCCGGGCCTGGACGTCGCGGGCCATGATCATCTCGCGCACGATCGGGATCCGCTGGTCCCCGAAGAACATGTGCTCGGTGCGCACCAGGCCGATGCCCACCGCTCCGAACTCGCGGGCCTTGACCGCGTCCGCCGGGGTGTCGGCGTTGGCGCGGACGCGGGTGGTCGCGTGCTCCTGGGCCCAGCCGAGGAGCTGGCGGAACTCGCCGGAGAGCTTGGGATCGACGAGCGGCTGGGCGCCCACGATCACCTCGCCGGTGGCACCGTTCAGCGTGATCACCTGCCCCTCGCGGACGACCGCCCGGCCGGCCCGGAAGAGATGGTTCTCCTCGTCCACCACCACCTCGCCCGCGCCCACCACGCAGCACTTGCCCCAGCCGCGGGCGACCACCGCCGCGTGCGAGGTGAGGCCGCCTCGCGAGGTCAGCACGCCCTGCGCCGAGTGCATGCCCGCCACGTCCTCCGGCGAGGTCTCGGCGCGCACCAGGATGACCGCTTCCTCCCGGAGGGCCATGTCCACCGCCTTCTCCGGATCGAACACGACCTTGCCCACCGCCGCCGCCGGGGTGGCGGGCAGGCCCTTGGCGATCGCGCTGTAGCGCGCGGCCGGGTCCACCGTCTTCACGAGCAGCTGGTGGAGCGAGGCCGGCTCCACCCGCATCAGCGCGGTGTTCCGGTCGATGCGCCGCTCCTTGACCATCTCCACCGCGATCCGGACCGCCGCCGCCGCGGTGCGCTTGCCGGACCGGGTCTGCAGGATGAAGAGACGCCCCTCCTGCACGGTGAACTCGATGTCCTGCATGTCCCGGTAGTGGCGCTCGAGCCGCTCCTTGATCGCGGTGAGCTTGCCGTACACCGCGGGCATCCGCTGCCGGAGCGCGTCGAGGGGCTCCGGGGTCCGGATGCCCGCCACCACGTCCTCCCCCTGCGCGTTGACGAGGAACTCGCCGAAGAAGCGGCGCTCGCCACTCGACGGGTCGCGCGAGAAGCACACCCCGGTGCCCGAGGTGGGCCCGAGATTGCCGAAGACCATCGCCATCACGGTCACCGCGGTGCCCCAGTCGTCGGGCAGGCGGTGGATGCGCCGGTAGTCCACCGCCTTCTTGGCCCACCAGGAGTCGAAGACCGCGTTGATGGCGAGCCGGAGCTGCTCGTGGGGATCCTGCGGGAACGGCCGCCCCGTCTTGTCCTCCACGACCTGCTTGAACTCGGCGACCAGCGCCTGCAGGGCGGCCGCCGGCAGATCGGCGTCGGTCCTGGCATCCGCGCGCCTCTTCGCCGCCTCGAGGAGCGTGTCGAACGCGCGCCGATCGATGGCCAGCACCACGTCTCCGAAGAGCGTGATGAACCGGCGGTAGCAGTCCCACGCGAAGCGCTCGTTCCGGGTCCGGCCCGCGAGCCCCTGCACCGTCTTGTCGTTGAGCCCCAGGTTGAGGACGGTGTCCATCATCCCGGGCATCGAGGCGCGCGCCCCCGACCGGACCGAGACCAGCAATGGCCGCGCCGGGTCGCCCAGCCGGCTGCCCGCGGCGGCTTCGAGACGCGCGAGATGGGCCAGCACCTGGTTCCAGAGCCCGGCCGGATGCTTCCTGCCGGCCGCGTCGTAGACGGCCCACGCCTCGGTGGTGATCGTGAAGCCGGGCGGGACCGGCACCCCCATCCTGGTCATCTCGGCCAGCTCGCAGCCCTTGCCGCCCAGCAGGGTCCGCAGCGCGCTCGATCCTTCCGCCTTGCCGGCGGCGAAGGAGTAGACGTACTTGGGCTCCGCGCGCCTGGACGAACGCGTAGTCGGGCGCGCGGCGGTCCGTCGCGCGGTCTTTCGACTTGCGGCCTGCGCCATCACGACCCCCTGAACGACGACGGTGGCAGAGACAGAGACACAGGCCCGGCAGCAGGGCCTGCGTCAATCAGCCATGGTAGGGCGGTCGGCGGGAGATGTCAACGATTAATCTTCCGTGACAGGCACTTACAGAGAGACAGGCACACCCTTTCACATCGTCAGGAGCGCGCCTTTCCCCGGCGCGCGCCGGAGCGGGCGGTCCGCTCGTCGGCGTGCGACCCGGTCACGAGCGTTTCGACCGCGATGAGATGGTCGAGCATCGCGCGATGGGCGGCCACCTCGTCGCGCCGCCGCACCGCTTCCAGGATGCGCCGGTGGTCCGCGTGGGAGCGGGTCGGCCGCCCCGGGGTGTGGAGCGACTCCTCCCGGCTCTGGGTGAGGAGGTCCATCAGGGCGTTGACGATACGGGTGATGGCGCGATTGTGAGCACTGTTGGCGATGGCCGCGTGCAGCGCGGTGTCCTGGAGCATGCCGGTCCGGCCCGCCGCCACTTCCTTGGCCTGGTCCTCCAGAATGCGCTCCATCTCCAACAGCTCCTCGCGGGTCGCCCGCCGGGCCGCGAGGGCCGCGATGGCGGGCTCGAGCAGCCGGCGGGCCTCGAAGAGCTCGCCGACCGCCTCACGGTGCGGCAGGATCACGAGCGCCAGCGGCTCGATGAGCGTCTCCACCGAGACGTCCCGGATGTAGGCGCCCTCCCCCGCCCGGATCTCGATGAGCCCCCGGCTCTGCAGCGCTCGGAGCGCCTCGCGGACCGAGGTCCGGCTGACCATGAATTTCTCGGCCAGCTCGCGCTCCGGGGGGAGGCGGTCGCCCGACTTGAGCCGGCCCTCCCCGATGAGCTGCTTGACCTGGCGGACGATCTCCTCGTAGATCCGGATCGATTTGACGGGCTCGAGGCTCGGCCCCCCGCCGGCCGAGCTCACGGGGCGGTCGCCCCATCGCCCGCCACCGCCGCCCGGCGGCGGGTGACGAGCCAGCCCACCAGCATGATGGCGAGCGCGAGGCCGATACGGAGGGCGGCCTCCACCCCGTCGTTGGGCTCGCCGAAACGGCTGGTGATGAAGTGGTCGTGCAGCATCATCTTGCCCGCCACCTCGCCCAGGATGCCGCCCGCCACCAGGATGATCCACGAGTACCGGTTCATCAGCCGGGCCAGCACCCCGGAGCCCCAGACCACGATCGGGATGGACAGCCCGATGCCGAAGACCACGAGGCGCATGTCGCCCTCGGCGGCGCCCGCGACCCCGATCACGTTGTCGAGGCTCATGATGACGTCGGCGACGATGATGATCCAGATCGCCCCGAGCAGGGTCGTGCCCTGCTTCACGTGCGTGCCCTCGTGCGCGTCGGACTGCAGCACCAGCTTCAGCGCGATCCACACCAGCAGCAGTCCCCCCACGACCTGCAGCAGGGGGATGGCGAGCAGGTAGGTCACGATGAAGATGAAGAGCAGCCGCAGCCCCACCGCGCCGACGGTGCCCCAGATGCGGCCCTGAAACTGCTGGCGGGGGGACAGCGTGCGCACCGCCAGGGCGATGACCAGCGCATTGTCCCCGGCCAGGGCCAGGTCGATGAGCGCGATCTTGCCGATACCGAGCAGGATGTCCAGGTTCATCCAGGGTCTCCGGTCAGAGAGCTTAGCGCCGCGCGGGCTCGACGGGCCCCTCGGCGCGCGCCTGCCAGCGGCGCCAGTACGGCACGAGCAGCGGCAGCGCGAAGAAAAACACGGCCACCGCGGTGATGGCACCCGCGATGGGCCGGGTGAACAGGATCAACAGCGAGCCCTGGGACATGATCAGGCTCTGGCGCAAGGCATTCTCGGCCAGGTCCCCGAGCACCAGGGCCAGGACCAGCGGAGCCAGTGGATAGTCGAGCTTCTTGAACACGTAGCCGATCACGCCGAAGAGCAGCATATACCACACGTCGATCATGCTGCTGTGGACCGAGTACGCCCCGATGGCGCACACCGTGATGATGAGCGGAGTCAGGATGGCGAAGGGGATTCTCAGAATTGCCGCGAACAGCGGCACGAACAGCAGGACCATCGCCACCCCGATCACGTTGCCGGTGTACATGCTCGCGATGAGCCCCCAGACGAAGTCCGGGCGCTCCTTGAACAGCATGGGGCCGGGCTGGAGACCCCAGATGATCAGCCCGCCCAGCATCACCGCCGCGGTGGGGCTGCCCGGGATCCCGAGCGTGATCATCGGCAGCAGCGCGGCGCCCCCCGCCGCGTGGGCGGCCGTCTCCGGCGCCACCACCCCCTCGATCTCGCCCTTGCCGAAGCGCTCGGGGTGCCGGGAGAAGCGCTTGGCGAACGCATAGCTCATGAAGGACGCGGGCGTGGCGCCGCCCGGCTTGAAGCCCATCCAGAAGCCGATGAAGCACCCGCGGATGAAAGTCCGATAGTACCTGGGCAGGATCTTCCACGTCTCCCAGACCACCCGGGGGTTGATCCGCGCCTTGGCTCCTCTGAACGAGAGCCCCTCCTCCATGGTGAGGAGGATCTCGCCGATGCCGAACAGGCCGATCACGGCGACGATGAAGTCGAAGCCCTTCATCAGGTCGATGAAGCCGAAGGTGAGGCGGAGCTGGCCGGTCACGATATCCAGACCGACCGAGGCCAGCATGAAGCCCAGGAGAATGGATACGAGCGATTTGAGCGGACTCCCGCCGCCCAGGCCGATGAAGGACGAGAAGGTCAGGAGCTGGATGGAGAAGAACTCGGGAGGCCCGAAGCGCAGGGCCACCTCGGCGAGCACCGGGGCGAAGAGCGTGATCAGCACCACCGCGAAGAGGGCGCCCACGAAGGACGACGTGAACGCGGCGGTCAGGGCCTGCCCCCCCTCCCCGCGCCGCGCCATCGGGAAGCCGTCGAACGTGGTGGCCACCGACCACGGCTCCCCCGGGATATTGAACAGCACCGAGGTGATGGCGCCCCCGAACAGGGCCCCCCAGTAGATGCTGGTGAGCAGGATGATCGCGGAGGTGGGCGGCATCGTGAAGGTCAGGGGCAGCAGGATGGCCACTCCGTTGGCGCCGCCCAGCCCGGGGAGCACGCCGATCACGGTGCCGAGCGTGATGCCGACGACCGCGATGTAGAGATTGTACGGCTGGAGCGCGACCTGAAACCCCAGGAGGAGGTTCTCGATCCCCATGCGCTAGTAGCCCAGCCAGGCTTCGAGAGGACCCTTGGGCATCGGCACCAGGAACCACCTCTCGAACACGAAGAAGGTGACCACGGGGAACACCACGCTGAGCACCAGGACGGCGGCCCACGAGTAGCGACCGATCCAACGCATGTAGACGCCAAGGTAGAGCCCGGCCGCCACGTAGAGACCGACGAGCTGGGTGAGCAGGACGAAGGCGGCGGCCGGCAGCAGCGCCTTGAGAACGGGTGCGATCTGCTCGCGCTTGATGAAGGGAACCCCGCGCGCGCGACCGATCGCCTTGACCGCGATACGCGCGGAACACGTGACGACGATGACCGCGAGCCAGAACGGGAAGAACCCGCTCTGGGGCCCGTCGGTCCCCCAGCCGATGCCCAGCCGCAGCGCATCCCAGACCACCAGGGCGCTGATCCCCATCAGGACCAGGGCGGTCGTCAAATCAGCGGTGCGCATGTCTCCCTCGGACCGATATGAGTCGCGGCACGGCGGGGGTGGCGGCGCCGCGCCCGGGGCGTCGGGCGCGGCGTCCATCGGAGCTTCTATTTCTTCAGCAGGCCGCCCTTCGCCATCAGGTCCTTGTGCAGCTGCTCGGCCTCCTCCAGCCACTTCACGTACTCCGGCCCGGTGCTGTAGGCGGCCTTGAGCGCTCCCTTGGCGAGATAGTCCTTGAACTCGGGGGTGTCCATCGCCTTCCGGAGGAAGCCCTGGTACCAGGCGACGGCCTCCTTCGGCATGTCGGGCGCGCCGAAGATCCCGCGGAGCATGTTGTAGCTGATGGAGAGACCGAGCGCTTCCTTCACGGTGGGGATATCCTTCCACTCGGCGTCGGGGATGCGCTCGGGGTCGAACACCGCCAACGGCCGGACGCGCCCGGCCTTCCAGTGGCCGGCACATTCGATCGGGTTGTTGACGGTGGAATCCACGTGCTTGCCCACCAGGTTCACGCACACCTCGCCACCGCCCTTGAACGGCACGTAGGTGAGCTTCACCCCGAGCGCCTGCTCGACCTGGATGGTGATGATCTGGTCTTCCTGGGCGGACCCGGTCCCCCCCATCTTCATCCGGTCCCCGCCAGAGCGCTCCTTGACCACCGCCATGTACTCCTTCGCGGTCTTGTACGGGGTCTCGGCGTTGACCCACAGGATGAACCGGTCCAGGGCCAGCCGGGCCACCGGGGTGAGATCCTTCCAGTTGAACGGCACCCCGGTGTGCAGCGGGGTCGTGAACAGGTTCGAGAGGGTGATGATGATGGTGTGGGCGTCACCCTTCTTGCCCTTCACGTGGAGGAAGCCCTCCGCGCCCGCGCCGCCCGACTTGTTCACCACGATGAGCGGCTGCGGACTGAGCTTGTGCTTCTCGGCAAGCCCCGCGATCAGGCGCGCCATCTGATCGGCCCCCCCGCCGGTGCCGGCGGGGATCACGAACTCGATGGGCTTGGTGGGCTCCCAGGCCGGGGCGGCCGGGGGCGATGCGAGCGTGACAAGCGCGAGGGCCGGGACGAAAGCCGCGAGACGTCGCCATTGACGGATCATGTCCCCTCCTTTGAGGTCGGGGCCGGGCCGTTCGCTGCCAGGGCCGAGCGGAGTTACTTGCCGGGGCGCTCCTTCCAGAACGGGATGACGCCCGGAATCTCCCACTTGTTCCACATCTCGTCCACCTTCGCCTGGAAGTAGTCGAGATCTTCCTCGGTGAAGTGGGCGAAGCGCCCCTGCTTGAGCAGGTACTCGCGAACCGGCTTGCGCGGCCGGCCTTCCACGATCGCCTTGGTCTTGCCGTAGTGCCGCACCACCCCGTCCTCGACCTCGTAGAGCGGGAAGACGCCGGTCTCCACCGCCAGCTCGCCGAGCTCGTGCGAGAGCATCGGGTCGTAGTCCCAGCCCTTGGGGCATGGATCGAGCGAGTGGATGAAGGTCGGTCCCCCGATGGTCAGGGCCTTCCGGACCTTGTTCATCATCTCGACCGCGTAGGAGGCGTCCACGGTCGCCACATAGCGGCACTCGGTGTGACCCGCCGCGAGCATGCCCGCGGTGTTCTTCTTCCAGCGCGTGTGGATGATGCGCTTGACGGATCCGGGCGGGCTGAACGTGGTGTTGGCGCCGTAGGGCGTGGAGCCCGAGAGCTGGATGTCGGTGTTGGCGTACGACTCGTTGTCGTAGAGCAGGATCAGCGAGTTGTACTCCTTGTGGGTCAGCGTCGCCGAGATGGCGCCCAGGCCCATGTCGGCGCCGCCCCCGTCGCCGCAGAAGGCGATGACGTTGATGGGCTCCGACTTCATCTTGCCCTTCTTCATGAGCGCCTTCAGCCCCGCCGCCGTCCCGAGGGCGGCCGAGCCGGAGGAGCCGAGCTGCGTGTGCATCCACGGCACCACCCACGGGGTCGTGTAGTACGTGGTGTTGGCGACATACATGCAGCCGGTCGAGCCGAGCACGATCGTGCGCGGGCCCGCCGCCTTGACCATGAGCTTCATCACCAGGGCCGACTCGCAGCCCTGGCAGGTGCGGTGGCCGGAGGTGAAGTACTCCTCGATCGTGACCTTCTTGACGCCCTTGAAGGGCTCCAGGATCTGCGTCGCGTTCGTGAAGGCGGTATCAGCCATGAGGTTGGTCTCCTCTTACTCGCGCACGCCCAGCCAGTGGGTCTTGGGGTCGGACTTCCCGGCCTTTGCGGCGGCGTAGCACATGTCGGCGGCCTTGGCGATATCTTCCAGGGTGACCTCGCGGCCCCCGAGCCCGCAGATGAAGCTCAGGAGCGGCGGGCGCTTGTCCGCGTTGTACATCGCGGCCCGGATCTCGTTGGCGACCACCCCCGAGTTGAAGGGTGACCCGAAGGAGTAGTCGCGGTCGATGACGCCGATGGCCGACGCCTTCGAGAGCGCCTTCACCATCCGCTCGGTCGGGAACGGGCGGAACCAGCGCGGCCGGACCAGGCCGACCTTCTTGCCCTGGGCCCGCATGTTGCGGATGCCGACCTTCATGGGCAGGGAGATCGTCCCCATGCCCACCAGGATGATCTCCGCGTCGTCGGTCATGTACTCCTCGAACCACGGGTTCTCGGGTCCGCGCCCCGTGACCTTCCGGAAGTCCGCGTAGGCCTCCTCGATCACGGTGCTGGCCCGCTTCATGGCCTCGTCGTTCTGCCGCCGGATCTCGATGACCCAGTCCTCGTTGGCCTGGGGGGCCACCGTGATCGGGTTGTCCGGGTGCAGCAGCAGATCGCCGCGGTCGTAGCGCGGCAGGAACTTGTCCACCAGGGCCCGGCTGGGCACCTGGCAGATCGCCTGCGAGTGGGTCAGGAAGGCGCCGTCCGCGGAGATCGCGCACGGCAGGAACACCCGCCGGTCCTCCGCGATGCGGTAGGCGAGCAGGGTCGTGTCGAGCATCTCCTGGGCGGTGTCCACCCAGACCAGCATCCAGCCCAGGTCGCGGACGACCAGCGCGTCGTTGTGCTCGACACCGAAGGCGCCTGGATCATCGAGCGCCCGGTTGCCCACCATGCAGACCATCGGGACGCGCAGCGGGGGCGTGACGGTCAGGCACTCCATCGCGTACATCCAGCCGACGCCCGAGGAGCCGCAGAACACGCGCGCCCCCACCGTGGAGGCGTGCTTGACGATCTCGAACTGGCTGTGCTCGCCCTCGGCGACGATGTACTCGGCTTCCAGCTGGCCGTTGGCGATCTTCTTGGCGATCGCCTGCATGACCGTGTCGTAGGGCCGGATCGGGTACGCGGTCACCACGTCGAGGTCGGCCAGGGTCAGCGCCTCGGCACAGGCCTCGCTGCCGGAGATCAGCATCTCCTTGTGATTGGCGACTGCTCCTGCGGGCTTGGTCTCCACTGCCATGGTCTCAGTCCTCCCCTACTTCTTCGACTCGGCGTTCTCGCCGGGGATGCCCGCGGTGATCTCGATGCCGCCCGACTCCAGGTCCTTCTTGATCTCCTGCTCGTACTGGCCCCGGAAGCGGAAGCCGTGGGACCGGGTGATGTGCTCCTTGCTGTGGATCTTGTCGGTCATCCAGGTCTTGTACTTGGCCTTGTCGGTCCGCCACATCTCCCACTGGCTCGCGTTGTCCTCGAAGGCGTCCTCGCGCACCATGGTGACGCAGTCCTTGGCCGGGCACACCGCCTCGCAGACCCCGCAGCCGCAACAGGCCTCCATGTTGGCGTCGTAGAGGCCGTCCGGGGTGACGTCGAAGCAGGAGTCGGGGCACTGGATCCAGCAGAGCGTGCACTTCACACACTTGTCGAAGTCGATCACCGGCCGCATGGTGCGGGTGGTGAACTTCTTGAAGTACGGATTGCGCTCGGGCACGTAGCCCTTGCCCCCCTCCATGGGCTTGCCGATGGGAATCGCGGGGATGGTCACACCCTCGCGCATCTCCCACCACTTGGGCATCTCGAAGGAGTACGGGATCTCCGCGTTGCCCTCGGTGACCTTGACCGGCCGGCTTTCCAGGCGCTCGTGGGCCTTGCGGGCCGAGGCCGCCTTGAGATCGGAGCCCCACTCGGCTTCCGTGATCGCCTGGCACACCGCGTCGAGCGACAGGAACTCGGGCTTGATCTTGGCCAGCGCACCCAGGACGCGGGCCTCGGTGTGGTCCTCTTTGTAGACCCAGAGTCCGGAGAACGAGGCCTTGGCCCGGATGAGGGCCAGGTTGTACGGCGCGTCCTTCTTATGGATGTCCTTCAGGAGCTCGGCCGGGCTCTGGAGCGACGTCATCAGCACGGTGCCGCCGGAGACGGTCAGCCGGTTGATCGGCTGAAGCCCGTACCAGGCCCAAGACTCGACGCCTTTCCCGAGGGTGTCGTCCACGCAGATCGTGACGTCCACTTCCTGGGGCTGATAGCGGGCCATGTTCTGCTCGAGCTCTTCTTGCGAGTCGGCGACGATCGCGAAGTCCTTGGCGGGAATGCCGTTGCGCTGAGGGCTGTCGCCGTAGCGCCCGAAGGCGATCCCCCACCGGCCGGCCTTGCGCGCGGAGAGCACAATCCCCCGACATATCCTGGCCGCAAGGTTCTTCTGAAAGATGCCGCGGTAGACGACCTCGCAGGTGAAGTGAGCCATTCCCTTCCTCCTCGAAACGCGCGTCCGGTGAGCCGTTGGTCGGCTGGTCGGACCATACCTTGCCTGCCAGCCCGGGTTGGTGTCAAGCCCAAACGGGATCAGGCGGATCGGCGACGGCCGTGGCGACGGACATGGGCGGCCACCTTCATCCGGTTGCCGCAGACCGCCATCGAGCACCAGCGGCGCCGGCGGGTTCGGGAGCTGTCGCGGAAGTAGAGGACGCACCGCGGATTGGCGCACCGTCTGATCTCCGCGCTGCCGCCCGACGCCGCGAGATCCGCCATCGAGCGGGCGATCGGGGCGAGCGCCCGGAGGGGATCGGCCAGCCCCGGGCTGAAGCCCAGGCGCCATCCCGTATCGCGGCGGACCAGCCGGGCGGCACCGGCCCCCCATGCCAGCGCC
>DATHSW010000249.1:0-13779 GCA_035463855.1 Candidatus Deferrimicrobiaceae bacterium
CGAGCGCCGGGTCGCCCGCGCGGGCGCGCGCTGGGCCTGGCTCGCGCGCCCGGCACCGGCCCTCGTGGCCGCGGCGCTGGTCGCGGTGCTGGTGGTGGTCGGGCTTCCCGGCGGCCTGCGCGTGCCGGGGGCGCCCGATCCCCTCGCGCTCGACAACACGATCCTGGCGAGCCGGCTCGACATGCTCGCGCGACTCGACGTGGTGCAGCAGCTCGACCTGCTCGAGGACTTCAACGTCATCGGCGAGCTGGACGAGCTGCCGGAGCTTCGCGGAAGCTGAACGGTGATGGCATGGGTCTGGCCCGCCGGCCTCGCGTTCCTGGCGCTGGCCGGCGCGAGTGGAGCGGACGCGACCGAGCGCGGAGCCACGGGCGGCCGCGCGGGCACCACGGAGGCGGTGGACGCGGAGATGCTGAGAGACCTGGATCTGCTGGAGAGTCCGGAGTACGCGCGCGACCGGGAGGTGGCGCGCCGCATGGGCTTCTTCGAGCGGCTGCGCATGCTGGAGAGTGAGCGCGCCCGGGAGGCCGCGTCGCGGCCGGGGCCCGGCCCCGCCGCCGAGCGGGCGAAGGCCCCCCGGTGACATGAGCCGCCTGATCGCGCTCGCCCTCGCCGTCGTGATGCACCTGGCCGCGCCCGCGGGGGCCCAGGCCCCGCCGTCGCCCCCGCCCGCGGCCGCCCCCGGCGCGCCGATCCAGGGCCTCGAGCGGCTCTCGCCGGAAGAGCGCGCGGTGGCCGAGCGCAATCTGGAGCGGTGGCGGCGCATGACACCGGAGCAGCGGCAGCGCGCGCTCGACAACTATCGCCACTGGAAGAGCCTCTCGCCCGACGAGCGGCGGAGCGCGCGGGAGAACCTCCAGCGCTTCCGTCAGATGCCGCCGGGAGAGCGGGCGCGGATCATGCAGGACTTCCAGCGCTGGAACGAGCTGCCGGCCGACCGCAAGCGCGAGCTGGAGCGCGCCTACGAGCGCTACCAGCAGCTCCCCCCGGACCGGCAGAAGCAGATCCAGCAGCGCTACGAGCGCTACCAGTCGCTCACTCCCGAGCAGCGCGAGCGATTCGACCGCAATCTCGAGCGCTGGCGGACCATGACGCCCGAGCAGCGTCAGCAGGCCCGCGAGCGGATGCGCCAGCGGCGACCGGAGCCGCCGGCACAACCGCGCGAGATCCGACCGCCGCGCTGAGGCCCGCCGCGGCTTTACACTCCGCGCGACCGTCGTGTAGGATGGCCCTCTCATGGGCCAGCTGATCGTGCAGAAGTACGGCGGCTCGTCCGTCGCCGATCCCGAGAAGATCAAGAACGTCGCCCGTCGCGTGTCGGAGTCCGTCCGTCTCGGGCACCGGGTGGTGGTGGTGGTCTCCGCGATGGGCAAGACCACCGACGGCCTCCTCGCGCTCGCGGCCGCGATCACCCCGACGCCGGATCCGCGCGAGATGGACGTGATCCTCTCCACCGGCGAGCAGGTGACGATCGGCCTCCTCGCGATGGCGCTGCAGTCGCTCGGCCATCCCGCGTGCTCCTTCACCGGACCGCAGGTCGGGCTGGTCACCGACGCGGCGCACACCCGGGCGCGCATCAAGCGCATCACCGCCGAGCGCATCCACGCCGCGCTCGACGCCGGCCGCGTGGTGGTGGTGGCCGGGTTCCAGGGCACCACCGAAGGCGGGGACATCACCACGCTCGGCCGCGGCGGCTCCGACCTGACCGGGGTCGCGCTGGCCGCCGCGCTGAAGGCCGACGTGTGCGAGATCTTCACCGACGTGGACGGCGTCTACACCGCCGATCCCAACGTGGTGCCGGACGCGCGCAAGCTGCCGCGGATCTCCTACGACGAGATGCTGGAGATGGCCGCGCTCGGCGCGAAGGTGCTCCAGGCCCGCTCGGTCGAGTTCGCCAAGAAGCACAACGTGCCGGTCCACGTCCGCTCCACCTTCAAGCCGGACGCGGGCACGCTGGTGACCAGGGAGGATCACAGCATGGAAGACGTGGTGGTGACCGGCGTCACCCACGATCGGGGGCAGGCCAAGGTCTCCATCTTGAGAGTGCCCGACCGGCCCGGCATCGCCTCCCGCGTGTTCGGCGGCCTGGGGGCCCAGAACATCGTGGTGGACATGATCGTGCAGAACATCAGCCGCGACGGCCTCACCGACATCTCCTTCACGCTGCCGCGCGCCGACCGCGCGCGGGCGGAGAGCGTGCTGGGCGCCCTCGCCCGCGAGATCGGCGCGGAGGGCGTCACCGCGGACGACCGCGTGGCCAAGATCTCCATCGTGGGCGTGGGCATGCGCAGCCACGCGGGGGTGGCCGCCCGCATGTTCGAGACGCTCTCCGGCGAGGGCATCAACATCCAGATGATCTCGACGTCCGAGATCGCGGTCTCCTGCGTCGTCGAGGACAAGTACGCCGAGCTGGCGGTGCGGGCGCTCCACGACGTGTTCGCCCTCGGCGCCGAGCGGGGAGCCTGACGTGGCCGCCACCGCGCGCGCGGCCGTCTTCTTCGGGCCCGGCAGGCCCTTCGAGATCCAGGCGGTGCCGATCCCCGAGGTCGAGCCGGAGGGCGTCCTGATCCGGGTGTCCCACGCCAACATCTGCGGCTCCGACCTCCACTTCTGGCGCGGCGACGCGCCGCTGCGCCTGCCGGACGACGGCTGGATCTTCGGTCACGAGATGACCGGGCGCGTGGCCCGGCTCGGCGCGAAGGTCAAGACCGACTCGCTCGGCCGCCCGCTCAAGGAGGGGGACCGGGTCGCCTACACCTACTTCTACCCGTGCGGGCGCTGCTACGCCTGTCTCCACAAGGAGCCCGCGGCGTGCCCGAACAAGATCGAGCGGCCGCTCGGGCCCGGCGCCTTCCCGCACCTGCACGGCGCCTTCGCCGACCACTACTACCTGCGCCCGGGCGGCGCGCTCTTCGTGGTACCGGATGCCCTCCCCGACGAGGCGGTGGCGGGCGTGAACTGCGCGCTCTCCCAGGTCTTCTACGGCCTGCACGTGGCCGGGCTCCGCCAGGGCGACCGCGTGGTGCTGCAGGGCGCGGGCGGCCTCGGCATCCAGGCCGCGGCGGTGGCCAAGGACATGGGCGCGCAGACCGTGATCGTGGTGGACCAGATCCCGGGGCGCCTCGAGCTGGCCCGGGCCTTCGGCGCGGACCACACGATCAACGTGAAGGAAGTGACCGACCGGCGCGAGCGCGTGAAGCTGGTGCGCGAGTGGACGGGCGGCGTGGGCGCGGACGTGGCGTGCGACCTGGTGGGCTTCCCGGCGGTGATCCCGGAGGGCATCGAGATGCTGCGCTCGGGCGGCACCTACCTCGAGATCGGCACGATCAGCCGCGGGGCCAAGGTCGAGCTCGAGCCCTCGCTGCTCGTCTGGGGCTCCAAGAAGATCGTGGGGGTCATCCAGTACGACGCGTGGGTGATCCCGCGCGCGCTCGACTTCCTCGTGCGAACGCGCGAGAGCCGGCCGTGGCACCGCATCCTCTCGCACACGTATCCGCTCGAGCGGATCAACGAGGCCTTCGCGGCCTCGGAGTGGCACAACCGCGAGACCACCACGATCACCCGCGCGGCGCTCATCCCATGAGCCGGACCATCGCGGATCTGATCGAGGAGCGCTTCGGGCTGCCCACCGAGGCCGGGCGGGGGCGTCCCGCGGAAGGCGCCCTCGCCGTGCTGCTCTCCCACCGGACCCAGCGCCGCTACAAGCCCGAGCCGATTCCCGACGAGGTCCTCGATGTCGTGCTGGCCGCCGCCCTGTCCGCCCCGTCGAAGTCGGATCTCCAGCAGGTCGGCATCGTGCTCGTCAAGGACCGCGCCAAGCAGACGACGATCGGCGGCTGGATCCCCGACATGCCGTGGATCGCGCAGGCCCCGCTCTTCATGGTGTTCTGCGGCGACAACCGCCGCATCCGCCGCGTGAGCGACCTCCGCGCCCGCCCGTTCCCCAACGACACGCTCGACATGTTCATGAACGCGGCGGTGGACGCGGGGCTGGTGCTGCAGGCCTTCATCACCGCCGCGGAGGCGCTCGGGCTCGGCTGCTGCCCGATCAGCGTGGTGCGCAACCACGTCGAGAAGCTGGCCGCGCTGCTCGAGCTGCCGCCCGGCGTCTTTCCGGTGGCGGGGCTCTGCGTGGGGTATCCGGCGCCGGCGGGGTGGACCAGCATGCGGCTGCCGCCCGCGGTGACCGTCCACACCGACCGCTACGACGACGCCGACCTGCCCGCGCAGCTCGAGGCCTACGACGCCCGGCGCGAGGCGCGCCACCCCACGCCCCGGGAGAGCCAGCGCTTCGCCGATCGCTACGGATACTCGGAGCGCTACGGCTGGTCGGAGGACAAGGCCCGCCAGTACTCGGTCCCGCAGCGCCACAATTTCGGGCCGTTCATCCGGCGCCACGGCTTCGGGCTGGCCTGACCCGCCCCGGCGCCACGCGGCCGGCTAGGGCCCGGGGTCGAAGCAGGCGCCCCGGCGGCCGTTCTCGCACAGGCACTCGAGCGGGGTGCCGTTCGGCCCCGTCACGATCACGATCTTGCCCGTGCACGGCGGGGTCCGCAGCAAGTAGATCGCCAGCGCGCCCGCCGCCATGGCCGCGACGATGATCACCCCGATCACGAACGCGCGGCGCTCGAGCCGCCGGTTCCGCGCGATGCCCGCCTCCCGCCCCCAGTGCGCGCGACTCTCCGCCCGAGCCAGGACCTGGAAGAGCACGAGCGCGGACGCGCCGGCGAGCGCGGCGAGGATGAACAGGATGACGAGGTTGGTGACCACGCAGTCTGAGTCGCTGACGGCGCCGATGCGCGAACCGCGCGGGAGCCGCCGACGCTATCCGCGCGCGTGGACTGTAGCACGATCGCGAATACCCCGCCAACCCGGCGTATCGAATCTCTCACTCTAGTCGCCGACCGGGCGGCGTGGGACGGTGACGCCGTGCTCTACTCGGCCCCGCAGCTCCGACTGCTGATCCTGCTGGCGCTCACGCTGCTCGCGGGCTTGGGCGTGCGCGAATGGCGGTCCGGCTTTCCCACCGCGGCGGAGCGATTCGAGCGCTTCGATCGCGAAGAGCCGGCCGCAGCGCTCTTGCCGGAGTCTCCCGCGTCGGCGCCCGCGCCGGCCGGGCCGGCCGTCGCGCCGGCGCCTTCGCCGCCGGGACCGTCCGGCATCGCGCCGGCGCCCGCCGCGGCGCCGGCGCCGCCTCCCGAGCCCGTCGACGTCAACCGCGCCGACGTCGCCCAGCTGGCGCGGCTGCCCGGTGTGGGCGCGGGGCTCGCCCATCGGATCGTCGAGGAGCGCGAGCGGCGCGGGCGGTTCGAGTCGCCCGAGGAGCTGCGCTACGTGCTCGGCATGGGGCCGAAGAAGCTCGCGGCCATCCGTCGCTTCATCAACGTGAGTGATTGAGCGACGCCTCGACGCGGCGCCGCTCCTGCCGCCCGCGGCGGCTTTCGCCGCCGGCATCGCGGCGGGCGCGTGGCTGTCGGTCCCCACTCCACGCCTGCTCACCGCCGGCGCGATCGTCCTGCTCGCCGCCGCGATCGTCGTCCGTCGCGGCCCGCGGGCGGCGCTGGCCCTCGTCCTCGCCGGCGTGGGCGTGCTCGGCGCCTTGCGCGGGACCGGGCCGGATGTGCCGGCGGATCATCTGGCCCGGCGCGCACTGGAGCCGTCGGTCGCCATCGAGGGGCGGCTCGCCGAGGAGCCCGTGCGCTGGGCGCCGGATCGCACGCGGCTCCTGCTGGACGTGGACGCCCTCCACGCGGGCCGCGAGCGGCGGCCCGCCGCGGGCCGGGTGCAGCTCACGGTGTACGGGGAGCTCGGCGCCCCGCTCGGCGAGAGCCAGCGCGTGCTCGTGGACGCCCGGCTGCACCGGCCGGTCGGCTTCCGGAACCCGGGCGGCTTCGACTACCCGGCGCACCTGCGGCGCGACGGCATTCTCCTCGTCGGTCACGCGCGCGCCGATCGGATCAGCGCGTTGACGCCCGACGCGCCGCCCGGGCGCGTCGCGGTCAAGCGATGGGCGGTCGGGGTCATCACCACGCGCCTGCCCGAGACCTCGGCCGCGCTGCTCGCCGGCCTTCTCCTGGGCGAGCGCTCCGCGCTGCCCCGCGCGAGTGACGAGGCCTTCCGGCGGGCCGGCGTCTACCACATCCTCGCGGTCTCGGGGTTCAACGTGGCCCTGCTCGCCGGCGCGGTGTTCGGCGGGCTCGTCGCGTGCGGAGTACCGCGCCGCGGCGCCGCCGCCACGGCCGCCGGGGCGCTCGTCGGCTTCGCGCTGGTGGTGGGCGGGCACCCCTCGGTGCTCCGGGCCACCGTCATGGGACTGCTGCTGCTCGCCGCGCTGCTGCTCGATCGGGAGTCCCAGCTCCCGAATGCGCTGGCCCTCGCCGGCCTCGCGTTGTTGCTGTGGCGCCCCGGCGATCTCTGGGAGCCCGGCTTCCAGCTCTCGTTCGCGGCCACCGCCGGCATCGTCCATCTCACGCCGTGGGTCACCGCGACGCTCGCCGGCCGCGGGTGGCCACGCTGGCTCGCGACCGCGGTGGCGGTGAGCGTGGGCGCGCAGGCCGCGGTGACTCCGCTCATGCTGACTCACTTCAACCAGCTCTCGCTGATCGGTGTGGCGGCCAACCTGGTGGTGGTCCCGCTCGCCGCCGTCGCGACCACCCTGGGCATGCTCGCGCTGCTGGGCGAGCTCGGCTCGAGCGCGCTCGCCGCGCTGCTCTTCGAGGCGCTGTGGCTGGTCCTCATCGCGCTCCGGGCGGTCGTCTCCGCCGCGGCCGCCCTGCCCGCGGCCATGATCCACCTCCCGGCGCCGCCCGGGGCGGCGGCGGCGGCGTGGTACGGCGCCCTCCTGCTCGCTCCGGGTCTGGCCGCATCGCGGCGGATCCGCGCCGTGGTGGCCATCCTGGCCGTCACGGTGGCCGCCCTCTCGATCTGGCCGTGGCTGCGTCCGACCGAGACCATGCTGCGGGTGACCTTCCTCGACGTCGGCCAGGGCGACGCGGCGTTGATCGAGCTGCCGGAGGGCCCGCGCTTGCTCGTGGACGGCGGCCCGGCCGGGCCGCGCCGCTTCGACGTGGGCGAGCGCGTGCTCGCGCCCTTTCTCTGGAACCGGCCGCTCGCCGGCCTGGACGCGGTGGCGCTCTCCCACTGGGACGCCGATCACGCGGGCGGGCTGGCCGCGGTGCTCACCCGGTTCCGCGTGGGCGAGTTCTGGGAAAACGGTCACCCGCCCGCCGGGGCGCCGGAGACGATGGCCGCGCTCGTGCGGTCCCGGGCGCCCCGCCGTGCGCTGACGGCCGGCCAGCGGCTCTGGCTCGGCCGCGCGCTCATCACGGTGCTCGGGCCCGGTCCGGGGCCGCCGTCGGCGCCCAACGACCAGTCGCTGGTGCTGCGGCTCGACTGGCGGGGTGTCTCGCTCCTGCTCGCGGGCGATCTCGGCCCCCGCGGCGAGGCCCTCCTGCTGGAGCGCCCCGGCCCGGTGCGGGCGCTGGCGCTCAAGGTCGCGCACCACGGCAGTCGCTTCTCGTCGACCGCGGCCTTCCTGGAGCGGGCCCGGCCGCACCTGGCCGTGATCTCGGTGGGCGCGCGCAATCCCTTCCGCCATCCGAGCCCGGAGGTGCTCGCCCGCCTGGAAGCCTCCGGCGCCCGCGTCTACCGCACCGACCGCGACGGGGCGGTCATCCTGGAGACCGACGGGCGGGTCCTCCGGGTGACCGCGTGGGCCCGCGGCGTCACCGAGACTTTCCGGCTGGACCCCGAAGAGAGCTCCGGACGCAGCACGGCCCCCGGATGACCGGGGGCCGTGATGGGACGCAGCGGGGAAGCGGGAGGAGGCCTAGGTCTCGAAGGCGCGCTCGTAGTGGGCGCGCAGCCGCTCCAGCTCCTCGGGATCGAGACGCATGCCGAGGGAGAGCCCCATCTCTCCCAGGATGGTCTTGATCTCGTTCAACGACTTCTTGCCGAAGTTCTTGGTCTTCAGCAGCTCCGATTCGGTCTTCTGCACGAGATCCGCGATCGTGCGGATATTGGCGGTCTTGAGGCAGTTGGACGCGCGCACCGACAGCTCGAGCTCGTCCACGTTGCGGAAGAGGTGCTCGTTCACCTCGCTCCGCACCACCGGCTCCCCCGCGCCGGGCTCGGTCCCCTCGGGCTGCACCGGCGGCGCGGACGGGAAGTCCACCAGCAGCGCGAACTGGTCGTCGAGGATGCGGGAGGCGTCGGCCACCGCGACCTCCGGCGTCACCGTCCCGTTGGTCCACACTTCGAGGACCAGCCGCTCGTGCGCGCCCGTGGTCTCCACGTGGAAGTTCACGCGCTTGACCGGCGAGAAATCCGAGTCCATGAGCATCGCGTTGATCGGCAGCGCCTCCGGCTCGCGCTTCTCCGCCGCCTGGTAGCCGCGCCCGCGCTCCACGCAGACTTCCATCTCGAGGCTGCCGTCCTTGTCGAGCGTGGCCAGCACCACGTCCGGGGTCAGGATCTCCACGTCCGGATCGGGCTCGAAGTCGCGCGCGGTCACCGTCCGCACCCCCTGGGCCTTCAGGCGGAGCAGCTTGGGGCGGTTCACGTGCAGGGCGAGCTCGAGCTTGCGGAGGTTCAGGATGATGTCGAGGGTGTCCTCCCGCAACCCGACCAGGTGCGAGAACTCGTGGAGCACCCCTTCGATCTTGACCCACGTGGGGGCGGCCCCCGTGATCGAGGACAGCAGCACCCGCCGGTAGGCATTGCCCGTGGTCAGGGCGAAGCCCGGCTCGAAGGGCTCGATCGCGATCTTCCCGTAGGCGCGCTCACGGGCGAGCCATTCGTGACGGACTGGAAGCACAAGCTCCTGCATGCGTTTCCTCCTCAGGGAGTCAGGGGCGGGTCGCCCCAGGCCGGTCATTATACCAGACCGGCCCGGGGCCGCCACCCTTCCCCACCCCCCGGTTTGACTGGGAATAGGAGTCCGGCCAAAATAGAGGCTCATGATGATGGAGCGCCCGAGATTGCTTCCGACATGGGGGGTTGGCGCCGGCCGGCCCGGGCCGAGCTGGCGGGCCGGGGTAGGCCTCCTGGTGGTGCTGGCGATGCTCGTCCTCCTCCTGGAGGGCTGGTGGATCCTGAGCGTCCCCGGGCCGCTCCGCGCATCGTCCCGGGTGGTCGAGGTGCCGGCCCACAAGAGCCTCCTCGAGGTGGCCGAGGTCCTGGACGAGGCGGGGGTGATCCAGAGCCGCGTCGGCTTCGTCCTCCTGGCCCTGGCCCGTGGCAGCTTCCGCAGCCTCAAGGCGGGCGAGTACCAGATCCCCCAGGGCTCGAACACCGTGCGCGTGCTCGATCAGATCGCGGGCGGGCTGGTCCTGCAGCACATGGTGACCTTCCAGGAAGGCAGTACGCTCGGCGAGCTGGCGCGCCAGCTCCAGGCCGAGCGCCTCGTCCCGGCCGACGAGATCCTCCGGGTCGGCAAGGACGTGGTCTTCCTCAAGACCCTCGACATCCAGGCCGACTCGGTGGAAGGCTATCTCTTCCCCGACACCTATCAGTTCGTGAAGGGCATGACACCGGAGGAGATCCTGGCCCGCATGGTGGCGCGGATGCGCGAGAAGATCCCGCCCGACCTGCTCGCGGAAGCGCGCACCCGGGGCGTGAGCCTGCACCAGACGCTCACGCTGGCCTCCATCATCGAGAAGGAGGCGGTGGAGTCGAGCGAGATGCCGCTCATCTCCGCGGTGTTCTGGAACCGGATCAAGAAGGACATGCCGCTGCAGGCGGACCCGACCGTACAGTACGCGGTGGGCAAGGACCGCAAGCGGCTCACCCGCGAGGATCTCCAGGTGGACTCGCCCTACAACACGTATCGCCGCCAGGGCCTGCCCCCAGGGCCCATCGCCAGCCCCGGCCGAGCCGCGATCCAGGCCGCGGTGCGGCCCGCGCGCGTGAGCTACCTCTACTTCGTGGCGCTCGACGAGCGGTTTCACACGTTCTCGACCAACCTCGCCGATCACAACGCGGCGGTCGCGCGCTACCGGCTCGCGCGGGCGCGGTAACACGCGCCGCGTGGGCATCGCCCGGGCGGGTGGGGGCGGGGGGCGCCCTCCTGGAGCACGCTGAGCCGCATCCCGCTACGCCGTCATCATCGAGCCACGAGACAGATCGCGTCCGGCTTCGGTAGCCCGCAGAAGACACGGCTCCAGGAGGGCGCCCCCGCCCCCACCCGCCCTCTCGGTTCCGCTAGGAGCTCAGCGTTCCGGCGGCGTCCTCCCGAGCATCGCGGCTCGGTGCTCGGTGGCGCGGTTGTCAGCGTGGGGGGTGGGTGCTATAACGGGCGGGTCATGGCGTCGGGAGACGAATCCTCCACCTTGTCCGTGGTGCTCCCGGCGGCGCCGCGGCGGGCGCCCGCCGAGCCGTTCCCGCCGGTCTACCGGGCGTGCCGGGGCATCGCGGCGGTGCTGCTGCGGGGCCTCTTCGATCTGCGGGTCGAAGGAGCGGAGCGGCTGCCCGCGGCGGGTCCGTTCATCCTGGCCGCCAATCACCACAACTATCTCGACGGGGTGGTGCTGGGCGTCGCGGTGCCGCGGCCGATCGCCTTCCTCGTCATGCCGCGCGTGTTCCGGGCCACCCCGCTCCACCCGCCGTTCCACCGGCGCATCGGGTCCATCCCGGTCAGGCTCGAGCGGCCGGACCCCGGCGCCATCCGGCGCGTGCTGCGGGTGCTCGACGCCGGCCGCGTGGTCGGCATCTTCCCCGAGGGCCCGTTCAGCCAGGAGGGCCGGCTCGTGCGGGGGCAGCCGGGCGCGGCGATGGTCGCCCTGCGCGCGGGGGTCCCGGTGGTACCCGCGGCCATCGAAGGCACCTACGAGGCGCTCCGGGGGCGGCGCTTCTACCTGCCGCGGCGCCGGCCGCTCTCCGTGCGGTTCGGCGAGCCGCTCCACTTCGGCCGGCCGCGCCGCGGCCGCATCGAGCGGACGGAGCGTGACGAGGTCACCCACCGCATCATGTCGGAGATCGCCGCGCTCCTGCGCGTGACGCCCGCTCCCGCCGCGGCGGTTGGCCGCGCGGGCGCCTCGTGACCACCGCGGGCACGCCCCCGGGCAAGGCCTGGTCCGGGCGCTTCGCCGAAGGAGCGGACCCGAGCGCCGAGGCCTTCACGTCCTCCCTGGCCTTCGACCGGCGGCTCTGGCCCCACGACCTGACCGGCAGCGCGGCGTGGGCCCGCGCGCTGGCCCGGGCCAAGCTGATCACGGAGGCGGAGCTCGGGAGCCTGCTGGCCGGACTCGACGCGGTCCGCCGGGAGCTGGAGGGCGGGACCTTCCCCTTCCGGCGAGAGCTCGAAGACATCCACATGAACGTCGAGCGGCGGCTCGTGGAGCTGGCGGGCCCGGTGGGCGGCAAGCTCCACACCGGCCGCTCCCGCAACGATCAGATCGCGCTCGACGAGCGCCTCTATCTCAGAGAGATCATCGACCACGTGGACGCGGGCCTGGTCGAGGTCGAGCGCGCGCTGGTGGCCCGGGCCGAGCAGCACCCGGAGACGCCGATGCCGGGCTACACGCATCTGCAGCGCGCCCAGCCGGTGCTGCTGGCCCACCATCTGCTCGCCTACGTCTTCATGCTCGAGCGCGACCGCGCGCGCTTTCGCGACGGCCGCGCGCGGGTCAACGTGATGCCGCTGGGCGCCGCCGCCCTCGCGGGCGCCGCCTTCGCGATCGACCGCGAGGCGCTCGCGCGCGACCTCGGGTTCGCCGCGCCCAGCCCCAACAGCATGGACGCGGTGGCCGACCGGGACTTCGTGCTGGAGTTCCTCTCGCACGCCGCGATCCTCGGCATGCACTGCTCGCGGCTCGCCGCGGACCTCACCCTGTGGGCGACCGCCGAGTTCGGCTTCGTGGAGTTCTCGGACGCGTTCGCGACCGGGTCGTCGATCATGCCCCAGAAGAAGAACCCCGACGTGGCCGAGCTGCTGCGGGGCAAGACCGGCCGCCTCTACGGCAACCTCACCGCCGCCCTCACCGTGATGAAGGGGCTCCCCCTCACCTACAACTCGGACATGCAGGAGGACAAGGAGCCGCTCTTCGACACGGTGGACACGCTCGAGGCGATCTTCCGCGTGCTGCCCCCGATGCTCGGCTCGCTGACCTTCCGCGTGGAGCGGATGCGGGAGGCGGCGGGCGCGAACTACTCCACCGCCACCGATCTCGCGGACTATCTGGTCCGCCAGGGCCTGCCCTTCCGCGAGGCGCACGAGGTGGTGGGCCGGGCGGTGCGCCACGCCATCACCCGCGGGCGCGAGCTCGGCGAGCTGCCGCTCGAGGAGCTCCGGCAGTTCTCCTCCCGGATCGGACCCGACGTCTATCCCGCCCTCACCGTCGAGGCCTCCCTGCGCGCCCGCGCGGTGCAGGGCGGCACCGCGCCGGACGCGGTCCACCGGCAGCTCGCGCAGGTCAAGGCGCTGCTCGCGCGAGGGCGGGAGGCGTGAGGGCGGGCGCGCGCGGCGCCCTGCTGCTGCTCCTCGTCGCGGCCGCGCTGGTCGCGTGCGGCAAGAAAGGGCCGCCGGTGGCGCCCGAGCTGCGGGTGCCGATGGGCCCCGCGGGCCTGCGCGGCGCGGTGGACGAGCAGAGCATCGTGGTGAGCTGGACCGGCCCCGGGGTGCGGGTCGACGGCTCGCGGCTGCGCTCGGTCGCCCTCTACCGGCTCTACCGCCGCGAAGAGGCCCCGAACGGGCCGCCCAGGTCGGCCATGCTCTCCTCGGGCCGCATCGTGGGCTACGACGAGATCGCGGCGATCCGTCCGGAGGCCCCCGCGCCGGCCGCCGTGCAGGGCACCTCGGTCACCTGGGTGGACCAGCGGGCGCTCGCGTTCGGCCGGCGCTACGTCTACGTGGTCACCGCGGAGGACGCGCTCGGCCGGACGAGCGGGCCCTCCGCACGCCTGATCGTGCCGTACCTCGCCGCGCCGAAGGCGCCCAGTGGGCTCGGCGCGTCACCGGGGGACCGCCGCGTGAGCCTGGCCTGGCAGGCGCCCACCGAGCTGATCGACGGCTCCCCCGCTCCGGGCGAGCTCCGCTATCTCGTGCTGCGCGGCGCGGGGGCGGAGGGCACGCTCACCCCGATCACGCCCCAGCCGGTGACCGGCACCTCGTACACCGACGAAGGCGTCGAGAACGACTCGGACTACCGCTACGCGGTGCGGGCGGTGCGGGTGGAGCCGGCGGTCACCGCCACCGGCCCAACCTCGGCGGCGGTGGCGGCCGCGCCGGCGGACACCACCCCGCCCGCCGCGCCCGCCGCGCTGCTCGCGGTGCCGTCGGCGGGAGCGGTGCGCCTGGCCTGGAACCCCAGCGCCTCTCCGGACGTGGCGGCCTACGCGGTGTACCGCGCGGGCGAGACCGGCGAGTTCATGCGCATCGCCACCGTGCTGGTGGTCAACACCGTCTACCTGGACCGGGACGTGCGGGCGGGGGCGACGTATCGCTACGCGGTGACCGCCCTCGACCGCGCGCGGCGCCCGAACGAGAGCCCCCAGTCCAACGTGGTCTCGGCGCGGGTCCCCTAGCCCGGGCTATCCATGAACGGACAACGCGCGAGTCGGACGGGGCCTGTCGCCGCGGGCGCCTCCGGGGCGACCGGCTCCGTCACCCACTCGCCGGATTCGCCGCTCTGCGAGCGGCGCACCGGACTCGGGGGGCCCACTCCGCTCGCTCGCCCCGGAGGCGCCCACGGCGCCACCCGTCCGGTCTCGGTCGAGGCCGTTCATGAATAGTCCGGGCTAGCGGGCCTGCCTGTCGTGCTTCTGCTTGTAGATCCGCTTGCT